>DAICXL010000047.1:0-19154 GCA_027312185.1 Caulobacterales bacterium
ACGGGAGTCCGCGTGACAGCCATCGACCCGGGCATGGTCGAGACCGAGTTCACCCTCGTCCGGACCGGCAGTCAGGACGCATCCAATACCGTCTATGCGGGCGCCGATCCGATGTGGATGCTGCGCTGGCCGCTGCTGCTCGGGGTCGTGGTCATCGTCCTGGCCGGGCTCTACCGCTTCGGCCCCAGCCGCCGACAGGCCCGCTGGCGCTGGGTCAGCGCGGGCAGCGTCGCCGCGGCCCTGCTCTGGCTCGCCGCCTCCATGGCCTTCTCCTGGTACGTCGGCAGCTTCGGCAACTACGACAAGACCTACGGCTCCCTCGGGGCCGTGGTCGGCTTCATGACCTGGATGTGGATCTCGGTGATGGTGGTGTTGCTGGGCGCCGAGATGAACGCCGAGATCGAGCACCAGACGGCGGTGGACTCGACCGTGGGCCATCCCAAGCCCATGGGCGCCCGCCACGCCAAGATGGCCGACACCCTGGGGAAGACCTCCGAGAAACTGAAGGCCGAACCGCCCCGGCCACACACCTCGCCCATGTCCGGCGACAAGCTGGGCCCGAAGAAGTGATTTAAGAGTACCCCGCCTCCAGGTCCGCCAGCCTTGCGGCCTGGTCGTCGGCGATGAGGGCGTTGATCAGGTCGTCCAGGGCCTCGCCCTCGATGATCTTGGGCAGGTTGTAGAGGGTCAGGTTGATGCGGTGGTCGCTGACCCGCCCCTGCGGGAAGTTGTAGGTCCGGATGCGTTCGGACCGGTCGCCCGAGCCGACCTGCTCCTTGCGGGCGGCGGAGCGCTCGGCGTCGAGGGCGCCGCGCTGGGCGTCGTACAGCTTGGCCTTCAGCACCTTCATGGCCTTGGCCCGGTTCTGGTGCTGCGACTTCTCCGACGAGGTGACCACGATGCCGGTGGGCAGGTGGGTGATGCGCACGGCGGAATCGGTCTTGTTGACGTGCTGGCCGCCGGCGCCGGACGAGCGGTAGGTGTCGATGCGGATGTCCGCGTCGTTGACGACGATCTCCACGTCCTCGGGCTCGGGCAGCACCGCCACGGTGGCGGCGGAGGTGTGGATGCGCCCCTGCGCCTCCGTGGCCGGCACGCGCTGGACCCGGTGCACGCCGCTCTCGAACTTCAGCCGCCCGAACACCCCGTCGCCGGTGATCGAGGCGATGATCTCCTTGTAGCCGCCGGCCTCGCCCTCGGAGGCGTCCTCGACCTCCATCTTCCAGCCGTGCAGGGCGGCGTAGCGCTGGTACATGCGGAACAGGTCGCCGGCGAACAGGGCCGCCTCGTCGCCCCCGGTGCCGGCCCGCACTTCCAGGATCGCGGAGGCGTTTTCGTCCTTGTCCTTTGGGGCCAGCAGCAGGGCGACCTCGCGCTCCAGGGCGGGCAGACGGTCTCCCAGGGCCTGCAGCTCGTCGCGGGCCATCGAGGCCATGTCCGGGTCGCCGGACGCGGCCATCTCCTCCAGCTCGGGCATCTCGTCCCGCACCCTGGCGAGGTTCAGCACGGCCTCGGCGACGGGGCGGATTTCCGCGTGCTCCTTGGACAGGCGCACGATCTCCTGGCCGTCCGTGGCGGCGCCCATGCGGGCTTCCACCTCACGGTAGCGGTCGAGGACCTGGTCGAGACGGGCTTGGGGCAGGCGCATGGGGCTTGCTAAGGCCGGGCGGCCTTGGGTTCAAGCCGTGCGTCCTTCGAGGCTCGCTGCGCTCGCACCTCAGGATGAGGACCGGAGTGCTGCCGATCTCCCACCTTCCTCATCCTGAGGCGCCGCGAAGCGGCCTCGAAGGATCTAGGCCGGCGCAGTGGCGCGCAGGCTGGGGCGCGAGGCCAGGGCCCCGTGGCGGGCGACCAGATTGGGCCGCCCCTCGCGCCAGTTCAGATAAGGCGCGCGGAAGTCGATGTATTCGAGGGCGCAGACCAGGGCGATCTCGCCGAGGTTGAGGTCGCCACCGGGACCTTCAGCCTCAAGATCGTCAAAGGCGCGGCGGATGGTGCGGGCCCAGCGGACGGGGTGGGTCGACGAGCGCTCGCCCTCGGGGCGCATCTCTTCCTGCCGCAGCTTTACGCCGGTCTCCATGATGGCGTCGCAGACCGCCTCCAGCCGGCGCACCGCCCACTGGGCCTCGCCGTCGGGGATCAGCCTCTGCCCATCGCCGTGGGCGTCCAGCCAGGCGCAGATGATGGGGCTGTCGTGGAGGGCCGAGCCGTCGTCCAGGATCAGCGTCGGCACCTGGCTGATCGGATTGGCCCGGGTCAGGCTTTCCGGATCTTCCCACGGATTGGCCGCGACCATCTCGACCCGATCCTCCATTCCCTTCTCGGCCAGAACGACCCGGACCTTGCGGGCGAAAGGGGAGAGGGGCGAGTAGATCAGCTGCAAGGGGTCACTCCGCGGCGACGGTCTGGGGGGCGGCCGCCTCAGCCGCGGCCTTCTCGGCCTCGATCTGGGCGGCGCGGGCTTCGACGAGGCCGACGATGTGGTCGACCATGCCGTCGTTGTCGAGCTTGTGGTCCTGGCGGCCGGCCACATAGACCATGCCCGAGCCCTTGCCGCCGCCGGTGAAGCCGAGGTCGGTCATCAGGGCCTCGCCCGGCCCATTGACCACGCAGCCGATGATCGACAGCGACAGGGGCGTCGAGATGTGGGCGAGCCGCGATTCCAGTTCCTCCACCGTCTTGATGACGTTGAAGCCCTGACGGGCGCAGGACGGGCAGGCGATGATGTTGACGCCCCGGTGGCGCAGGCCCAGCGACTTCAGCAGGTCGAACCCGACCTTGATCTCCTCGACCGGGTCGGCGGCCAGGGAGACGCGGATGGTGTCGCCGATCCCCGCCCACAGCAGGCTGCCCATGCCGATCGCCGACTTCACCGTGCCCGAGCGCAGGGCCCCGGCCTCGGTGACGCCCAGGTGCAGCGGGCAGTCGATGGCCTCGGCGAGCTGCTGGTAGGCCGCCACGGTCATGAAGACGTCGGAGGCCTTCACGCTGATCTTGAACTCGTGGAAGTCGAGGTCCTGCAGGATGCGGGCGTGGAACAGGGCGCTTTCCACCATGGCGTCGGGGCAGGGCTCGCCGTAGCGCTCCAGCAGTTCGCGCTCCAGCGAGCCGGCGTTCACGCCGATGCGGATCGAGCAGCCGTGGTCGCGGGCGGCCTGGACCACGTCGCGAACCCGCGACGCATTGCCGATGTTGCCGGGATTGATGCGCAGGCAGGCCGCGCCCGCCTGGGCCGCCTCAATGCCGCGTTTGTAGTGGAAGTGGATATCGGCCACGAGCGGGACCTTGGCGGCCTTGGCGATCGTGCTGAAGGCGGCGGTCGACTCCTCGTCCGGGCAGGAGACGCGGACGATGTCCGCGCCGGCCTCTTCGAGCTGGCGGATCTGGTCGATCGTCGCCGCGGCGTCGGCCGTCAGGGTGTTGGTCATCGACTGGACGGTGATCGGCGCGTCGCCCCCCACCTCCACCGATCCGACCCGGATCTTGCGCGAGGGGCGGCGGTCGATCATCCGCCAGGGTCGGACCCGCCGATGGTCCCCAAGATGGTCAGAGCCGCTCATGGCGCGGAACATAGGCAGGAATGGCCGGCGGCGCTATCGCTGCGCCGCCTCCAAATTGCGGATTATTGGATCGGAGCCGCGGGCGCGGGAGCCGGGGCCGCGGCGACAGGCGCCGGGGCGGCGACCGCGGCAGCGGGGGCCGCCGAAGCCTGCGGGGGCGCAGCAGGAGCGGTTGCAGCGGTCCGGGGCGCGGCAGCGCGGGGGGCCGCCGTGCGAGCCGCCGGCGCGGCGACGGGAGTGGCCCGGACGATCTCGGCCGCGACCTTGTCCAGCGGGGTCTGCGGCAGGGTCAGCGAGCCCTGCAGTTGACTGTTGATGTAGACGCTGAAGGCGGCCGGATCGGTGACGTCGGCCTGCAGCTTGCGGCCGACCGGCGCGCGGTAGGCCTCGCCCGCGGCGAGCTGGCGGGCGAAATAGACCTCGCCGGCAGGGCCGCGCACGATCAGCGAGGCGCCCTTGCGGGCCTGCAGCACCACCGCCGGCCCGTCGGCGACGGAGCCGTAGATGGCGGCGCGGGTTGAGAACAGCTGGGGAGCCGGACCGAGGGTGGTCTCCGGCTTCGGCGGGGCGGCGGCGGCGGCGGGCGCCGCCGGATCGACAACCGGCTGAGGCGCGAGGCCGGGGGTGACGTAGGGCTCGGGGGTGGTCTGCTCGGCCGGCGGCGGCGTCGGCGCGCCGAGCGAGATCGGCCCCTGCGGCGCCTGGGCGTCGGCGAAGGGCGAGGGCGTCGGCGGCGGGGCCGGCTCGGGCTCCACGGTCACGGCGCGCTGAACGATGTTCCAGCCGACCACGGCGACGACGACCACCCCGACGAGGGCCAGGATCAGCGGACGCCGCTCGGGCTTGTCGTGCTTGACGCCGATCGGCGCCCGCAGGGGGCCGGCCGCGTCGGGCAGCTCCAGCTTGAACCGTTCGGCCGCGGCCTCGCCGTCGACCTCGAGGGCGCCGGCGTAGGCGCGCACATAGCCGATGGCGAAAGGCCGCGACGGCAGGAGGCCATAGTCGGCGTCCTCGATGGCGGCGATGTAGGCCTTGCGGATGCGGGTGACGGCGGCGAGTTCGGCGATGGAGCGGCCATGCCGCTCGCGCACGGCGCGCAGATAGGCCCCGACCGACTGGAAGTCGCCTGGCGCCAAGTCGGCGCGGTCGTTGAGCGGATCGACCAGACGCAGAGTGTGCGTCACCGATCCAGTGTCTAAAGGCGGCATGCTTGGGTCGCCCCTACGTTTTCCACGACCACGGCCCCCGCCATGGCTCGTCGAACCCACTCTCTTAAGTATTCGTTGAAATGTGGATAACAGGGAAGCCCCGCCAAAACAACGCGCTAAAGTGCGACATTTAGTTTGCGTGCGAGGGTCTCGATCTCGTTCCGCACGGACCCGCCACCGCTTTTCAACAGGGGCGCCATGCCCCGGATCGCCGCTTCCCTGTCGGTCGAAAGCACCATCCGCTTCACGGGGCCAATGCCCGCCGGCGGCATGGAAAGCCGATCAAAACCCAATGCAATCAAGGCGAAAGCCTCGAGCGACCGCCCGGCGATCTCTCCGCACACGGACACCGGCGTGCCGGTGTCGCGGCAGGCGTCGCCGATGGTCTTGAGCACGCGCAGCGCCGGCGGCGACAGGCAGTCGTACCGATCGGAGACCCTGGCGTTGCCCCGGTCGGCGGCGAACAGATACTGCATTAGATCGTTCGTCCCGACAGAGACGAAGTCGGTCATCGGCAAAAGAGCGTCCAGGTGCCAGATCAGGGCGGGGGCCTCGATCATGGCGCCGACACGTAAGGAAGAGGGGCTGGCGCGGCCCCGGCGGTGGGCCCAGGCCAGCTCCTGGTCGACCAGGGCGCGGGCGGTGCGGAACTCCTCCACCGTAGCCACAAGGGGGAACATCACGTGCAGCTCCCGGCCACGGGCGGCCGAGATCAGGGCGCGCAACTGCAGCCTGAGCAGGGCGGGCCGGTCCAGGCCCATGCGAACCGCGCGCCAGCCGAGGGCGGGATTGTCCTCCCGCTCGGCCTGCATGTAGGGCAGCACCTTGTCGCCGCCGAGGTCGAGGGTGCGGAAGATCACCGGCCGGCCGCCGGCGGCGTCGAGCACGCGGGTGTAGAGGGCCGTCTGGGCGTCCAGGCGCGGCATCTCCTCGGCGACCATGAACTGGAACTCGGTGCGGAACAGGCCGATGCCCTCCGCCCCCGTCTCTTCCAGGTTGTCCAGGTCGACGGCGAGGCCCGCGTTCATCAGCAGGGAGATCTTGTCGCCGTCCTGGGTGATCGCCGGGGTGTCGCGCAGGCGGGCGAACTCGGCCCGGCGCCCGGCGCGCACGGCGGCCCGGGCCTGGAACGACTCCACCACGTCGGCGCGGGGGCGCAGATAGGCCTCGCCGGTCTCGCCGTCGACCACCACCGGATCGCCCTCGGAGACCCGATCGCGCAGGCCCTGCAGGCGCCCGACGCAGGGGATGCCCAGCGCCCGGGCCACGATGGCCGCGTGGCTGGCGGCCGAGCCCTCCTCCAGCAGCAGGCCCTTCAGCTTGGTGCGGTCGTATTCGAGCAGCTCGGCCGGGCCGAGGTTGCGGGCGATCAGGATGGCGTCGTCGGGCAGCTTGCGGGAGCCGGGGGTCTCGCCGGCCAGGACGCGCAGCAGGCGGTCGGCCAGGTCCTCGAAGTCATGCAGACGCTCGCGCAGATAGGCGTCGCGGGCCTGGCCCAGGCGGGCGCGGTGTTCGGAGCGCACCCGCTCCACCGCCGCCTCGGCGGTCAGGCCGGAGCGCACCGCCTCCTCCAGCCCCCGGGTCCAGCCCCGGTCGTGGGCGAACATGCGGTAGGTCTCGAGCACCTCGTAGGAGACGCCGACCACATGGTGGCCCTCCAGCATCTCGTCGATCTGGGCACGGAGCTTTTCAAGGTTATCGCGCAGCCGCACCTCTTCCAGGGCGGCGTCGTCGGCCAGCAGCTTCTCGGGGGCGACGGGCGTGTCGTGCAGCACCGCCTTGCCGAGCGCCAGGCCTTCGGCGAAGCGCACGCCCTTGAGCCGTTCGGGCCTGTGCGGCGCGAGTTCGACGTCCTTCAGCTCGGCCAGGCCGACCAGCTCGCCCGAAGCGACGATCTCGGCGATGACCATGGCCACGGTCTGGAGGTCCTCGACCTCCTCCTCGCCATAGATGCGGGCGGTGCGGTTCTGCACCACCAGGGCGCCGATGGGCCGGCCGCCGCGCAGCAGGGGCACGCCGAGGAAGGCGTGGAAGGGGTCTTCCCCCGTTTCGGGCCGGTAGGAGAAGGACGGATGCAGGGGCGCGTCCGAAAGGTTCAGCGGCCGGCCGAGCCGCAGGATCTCGCCGACCAGGCCCTCGCCGGTGCGCAGGCGGGTGACGTGGACGGCGGAGGGGTCCAGGCCCTCGGTGGCGAACAGCTCCATCTCGCCGGAGGCCCGGCGCAGATAGATCGAGCACACCTCGGCGACCATCGAATTGGCGATGATCCGGACAACCTTGTCGAGGCGGCCCTGGGCGGGCCCGCCGGCCGACATGACTTCCCGGATCTGGCGCAGCAGGCTGCGCGGACCGCGCACCGCCAGCACCCGTTCCACCATTCGTCTTCTCCCGTTCCCGGGGGTTGTAGCGCCTCGGGCCGCAAACCGCGAGCCGCCCCGTGACGGGACGCCCTCAGGTTCACTGTACGTGCGCCGGGCGATCTGCACGAAGCCCGCCCGCAAGAAAAAGGGCGGAGCCGCGAGGCCCCGCCCGATCTCGATCCGATACGCCTGCCGCTACGGCGTGGCCGGGGCGTCTTCGGTGGTCTTGAGGCCGAGGAACTGGGGCCGGCCGTTGCGGTTGATCAGCAGCAGCACCGGCTTCTTGGCCGCCTTGGCGGCCTCGACCGCCGCCGAGACGTCGGCCGGCGAAGTCGCCGCCTTGTCGCCGACCCGCTCGATCACGTCGCCGCGACGCAGGCCCGCCCGACCGGCGATCGAGTTGGTCTGGACAGTGTCCACAGCCACCCCGTTTACGCCCGCCCGGACGCCCAACCGGCGCCGGGCCGCCTCGTCGAGGGGCACCAGGCCCATGCCCAGCACATTGGTGCGGTCGATCTGCGGACGGCTCGGTTCCCCTTGATTCGGGCCGCCCTCGCCGGAGGTATTCAGGGCCGATTCGTTGGGGCGAACGCCGGAGACGACCTGAAGCTGGACCCTACGGCCGCTCCGCAGAACCTCGAGCCGGATGGTGTCCCCGGCCTTGGCGACCGCCACCTCGCGGGTGAGGCTGGACGCCGAGGTGATGTCCTTGCCGTTGACCTTCATGATCACGTCGCCGGCCATCACGCCGCCCTTCTCGGCCGGGCCGCCGTCGACGATGTCGTTGACCATCGCGCCCTGCTTGGCGGGGATGCCCAGGCTCTCGGCGATCTCGGTCGAGACGTCCTGGATGGTGACGCCGAGGTAGCCGCGGGTCACCTTCCCGCTGGAGATCAGCTGCTTGGTGATGGAGTCCGCGATCTCGGCCGGAACCGCGAAGCCGATGCCCACCGAGCCGCCCGACGGCGAAAAGATCGCCGTATTGACGCCGACCACACGGCCATAGACGTCGAAGGTCGGCCCGCCCGAGTTGCCCCGGTTGATCGGCGCGTCGATCTGCAGGTAGTCGACGAACGAGTCGCCGATGTCGCGGCCATAGGCCGAGATGATCCCCGCGGTGGCCGTGCCGCCCAGGTTGAACGGGTTGCCGACCGCGATGACCCAGTCGCCGACCCGCGGCTTGGCGTCGTTCTCGAAGTTCACGAATGGGAAGTTGCGCCCGCCATCGACCTTGATGACGGCCAGGTCGGTGTTCTCGTCGCGGCCGATCAGGCGAGCGGTGAGCTCACGCTTGTCGTTGAGGCGGACCTTGATGGTGGTGGCGTTCTCGACGACGTGGTTGTTGGTGACGATATAGCCGTCGGCCGAGATGAAGAAGCCGGAGCCGGTGGCCTGGGCGTCGGGCAGGTTGGGCTGGCCGTTGCCGCGGGGCTGGGTCGGGCTGCCGTCCTCGTCGTCGTCCTGGCCCGGTTGGCCCGGCAGGACGAAGGGGAAGCCCGGGGGCAGGCCGGGAATCTGCAGACCCTGCGCCGCGGCGGGGCCGGTCCGCCGCGAGGTCACGTCGATCGAGACCACCGCGGGCGCCACGCGCTGGAAGATGTCGGCGAAGGACAGAGGCGCGCCAGGCGGCGGCGCGAAGATCGACGCCGCGGTCCGGGTCAGGGCCGGCTTGCTGTCGGCGGCCGAGGCCGTCTGCCAGTGAGCGCCCGTCGCGGCGAAGGCCGTCGCAGCAACCGCTGCACCGGCGACGGCGCCGGCGACGAACCCTCTTCTTTTCAACTTCATCAGGTTGTTCCTCGTTACGGCCCTGGTTGTTAGGCGCTTTGCGGTCACCTTGGGCCGGGCGGCCTCTGATTTCCAGATTTAAACATCGACCGAGACCTAGGTATGGCGAAGCGGTTCGCCAGGGGCTGGGTCATCCCAAATCATCACTAAGGCGCATTCGTTGGGCCGGCATGCGGCGGAACCGTGGCCACCGGGTCGGAATGTGTGACGACAGAGAGACGTTCCGCTTCGTCTTCGGTCAGGGGCGCCTCCAACGCCGGGCTCCTGCGGCGGAAGGCGAGGAGCAGCGCCCCGCCCACCCCCACGATGGCGAAGGGGGTCAGCCAAAGAGCCGCGTTGCCGGCGGAGAAGCGTGGCTTGAACAACACGAACTCGCCGTACCGGTCGGTGAGGAAGGCGCGCACTTGCGCGTCGCTGCGCCCCTGGGCGATCTGCTGACGCACGACCTTGCGCAGGTCCTCGGCTAGGTCGGCGCCGCTGTCATCGATGGACTCGTTCTGGCAGACGAGGCAGCGCACCTCGCGGAACAGGGCCCGCGCCCGCGCCTCCTGGGCCGGGTCGGCGAGGCGCTCGGCCGGGTCGGCGGAGGCCGCGCCCATGACGACCACCGCGGCGGCGGCGAGGATCAGGCCGCGCAGCATCCTCATTCGGCGGGGCTCGCCGCCGCCGTGACCGGCGCCGCGGCCCGGCGGCCGGCGGCGATGCGCAGGCGCCGGTCGGACAGGGAGACGAGTCCGCCCAGGGCCATCAGCAGCGGCCCGCCGAAGATCATCCGCGCCCACGGGTTCCAGAACGCCCGCACCAGCCAGGCCGGCTTGCCCTCGCCGCCGGCGCGCTCCTCCCCAAGCACCACATAGAGGTCGCTGACCCCGTGGCGCTGGATCGCCACCTGCGAGGTGGTCTGGCGATTGGTGGGATAGAAGCGGCGTTCCGGGGCCATCTGGGTGACGCCGCCGGGCCCGCGCACGGTGAGGATGGCGCGCTCGGCCTCGTAGTTGGGGCCGGGGGCGGCCACCACGGAGTCGAGGGTCAGGGTGAAGGCGCCGACGCGGATCGACTGGCCCGGCGACAGGCTAAGGGCCGCCTCCTGCTTCCAGGCGGTCTCGACACAGGCGCCCAGGACGAACACGCCGAGGCCGATGTGGGCCAGGGTCATGCCCCAGGCCCCGCGCGGCAGGCCCCGCAGGCGCCGGCCGACCTCGGCCAGGCTGGCCTTGCCGACCTGGGCCCGGGCGGCGACCTCCGCGAGCGAGCCGGCGATCAGCCACGCCCCGAGGACGAGGCCCAGCGAGGCCATGGCCTTCTTCGGGCTGGCCAGGAACCACGAGGCGGCGCCGACGGCCAGGGCTGTCAGGGCGGCGATCCACAGGCGCTGCAGGGCGCCGGGCAGATCGCCCCGCTTCCAGGACAGCAGGGGGCCGATCGGCAGGATCAGCAGGCAGGCCGCCATCAGGGGCGCGAAGGTCAGCATGAAATAGGGGGCGCCGACCGAGATGGCTTCGCCGGTCAGGGCCTGTCGGACCAGGGGATAGAGAGTCCCTAAGGCCACCGTCACCGCTGCGGCGGCGAGGAAGAGGTTGTTGAGCACCAGGGCGCCTTCGCGGCTGACCGGCGAGAACAGCCCGCCGGGAGCCAGCTTGGGCGCGCGCCAGGCGAAGAGGGTGAAGCCGGCGCCGGCCGCGACCCCGAGGATGATCAGCAGCAGGATGCCCCGCGTGGGATCGACGGCGAAGGCGTGGACGGAGGTCAGCACGCCCGAGCGGACCAGGAAGGCGCCCAGCATGGAGAAGGTGAAGGCGGCCAGGGACAGGAACACCGTCCACCCGGCCAGGGCGCCGCGCTTTTCGGTGACGATCGCCGAGTGGAGCAGGGCCGACCCCACCAGCCAGGGCATGAAGGAGGCGTTCTCCACCGGGTCCCAGAACCACCAGCCGCCCCAGCCGAGCTCGTAGTAGGCCCAGAACGAGCCCAGGGTGATGCCGACGGTGAGCAGGCTCCAGGCGGCCAGGGTCCAGGGCCGGACCCAGCGGGCCCAGGCGGCGTCGACCCGGCCCTCGACCAGGGCGGCGACGGCGAAGGAGAACACCACCGAGAAGCCGACATAGCCCGCGTAGAGGAACGGCGGGTGGATGGCCAGGAACGGGTCCTGCAGGATCGGATTGAGCGAGCGGCCCTCGACGGGCGGCGCGGCCACCCGCAGGAACGGGTTCGAGGCCAGGGCGGTGTAGCCGACGAAGAGCAGCTGCAGCCCGCCCTGAGTGGCGAGCGTCACGGCCTTCAGCCCCGCCGGCAGGCTGCGGCCCGCCAGGGCCACGGCCGCGCCGAAGCCAGTCAGGGCCAGGCACCACAGCAGCATCGAGCCCTCGTGGCTGCCCCAGACGGCCGCCACCTTGTAGAGCAACGGCTTGTCGGTGTGCGAGTTGGCCGCCACGTTGGCGACCGAGAAGTCCGAGGTGACGAAGGCGTACATCAGGGCGAAGAAGGCGACCGCGGTGGCCGCGAAGGCGGCGGCGGCGGCCCCCTCGCCCGCGCCGCGCAGCGCGGCGTCGTGACGGATCCGGGCCATGACCGAAAGTCCGACCTGCAGCGCCGACAGGGCGAGGGCGAGGATGAGGGCGAAGGCGCCCAGTTCAGCGATCATGGATTAGCGACGCCCCGGTTCCACTCGCCCGACTTCTTCAGGGCGTCGGACACTTCCTTGGGCATGTACTTTTCGTCGTGCTTGGCCAGGACCTCGCGGGCCTCGAACACCCCGGCCCCGTCGAACGAACCCTGGGCCACGATGCCCTGCCCCTCGCGGAACAGGTCCGGCAGGTCGCCCTGATAGCTGATCGGGGCGACGGCCACGTTGTCGGTCACCGCGAACTCGACCCGGCCGTCGGAATGCTTTTTCACGCTGCCCGGCTGCACCAGGCCGCCGATGCGCACCACCTTGCCCGCCGGCACGTTCTTGGCCTTGGCGTCGGACGGCGAATAGAAGAACACCGCCGCGTCGCCCATGGCGTACAGCGACAGTCCCACCGCCAAAGCCAGGATCGGCGCGGCGACGGCGACCGCCATCAGCCGGCGGCGGGCCTTCTTGGACTTGGGCAACAGCGACATGGGGCGGTCCGTTCAATGAGCGCGCAGCATACCGGTCCCAAGAGCCGGACCAAAGCGGCGCCATGATGGCTGGGCGTCAAGGCTATAGCGCCGCGGAAAGGTCCAGTCTCTGCGCGACAGGGAGCGTTGCGGAAATCCGTGCGTGCTTCGAGACGCGCAAGCTACGCTCGCGCTCCTCAGCATGACGAAAGTTTATGCAGCCCGCCCACGCTCGTCATCCTGAGGAGCCGGATGAAATCCGGCGTCTCGAAGGACGCAGAGCGATAGAGCGACACCCCCGTGAATTACACTGAGTGTGGGCTCCGCCGCTGCACCACCACCAGGCCCGGTTTGGAGCCGCCGAGCTGAGCCAGGCGCAAGGCGCTTTCACGTTCGATCAGCGCAACAAGCGCCTCTCTTACAAGGGCGGACTTCCGGCTCAGCCCGGTCAGCGACTGGGCCTTGGCGAAGAGATCTCCGTCCAGGAGAGATCTCCGTCCAGGAGAGATCTCCGTCCAGGAGAGATCTCCGTCCAGGACGAGTGTGGTGCGCATGAATGCTCCGCCAGACCGGCGCGGATGATCGCATCAAAATCGCTGGAAATGCTATCGCCCTGCGTTCGCCTCGGCCTCCACCTTGGCGAGGTCGGCCGGACGGCCGGCCAGGGCCTTGCGGGCGCGGTCGAGGGCCGCTGTCTGAGCCGGCTTGTCGCCAAGCACGCCATAGGCGCGGACCAGCCGTGCCCAGCCGTCGGGATCGTCGGGGGCGGTCTCCAGCCGGGCGGCGAGGCCCGCCACCATGTTGCGGATGAACTGCGCCTGCTCGGGCGCGCCGGCCTGGGCGATGGCCTGGGCCTGGGGACCGGCGGCGGCCTTGGCGATCTCGGCGTCGAGCATCAGGCGGCGCGGATCGTCCGCCGCCATGCCCTGCTGCATCGCCCGCCAGGCGGCGACCCCGCCGGCGACGTCTCCCGCGTCGACCTGAGCGCGGGCGAGGAAGAACCGGGCGGCCAGGTTCTGCGGATCGAGCGCCACGGCCTGGCGGAAGGCGTCCAGGGCGGCGGGGGGCGTCGAGCCGTCCTCGGAGGCGGCCGTCAGGGCCTCGCCCAGCATGGCCCGCAGCTCGGCGTTGCGCGGCGACAGGCGGATGGCGGTGCGCAGGGCCTCGACGGCGGCGACCGGGTCGTCGGCGGCCAGGCTGGCCCTGGCGAGATATTCGAAGCCTTGCGGATCGTTCGGGCGCTGGCGCGTCAGGCTTCTCAGCACGGCGGCCATTTCGGAGGCTTTCAGCTGGCTGGGATCGCCGCTGCGCCAGGCCGCCAGGCGCGCGCCGTAGGGCTGGTCCGGCGCGCCGGGCGAGCCCAGCGCGACATAGAGGCCGAGCGCGGCCACGAGGGCGGCGGCCACCGCGGCCAGGATCAGCCGGCGCGGCGCGGCCGTCCCGGCCACCTCGCCGACGGCGGCGCGGTCGCTCTCGGCCAGCAGCCGGCGGCCGGATTCGGCGAAGGCGGCGCGATGCTCCTCGGGCCCGAGCAGGCCGCGGGCGGCGAGGTCGTCGATCTCGGACAGCTGACGGCGGTAGACGCCGAGCGCCGGGTCCTCGGCGCCGTCGGCGGCGCGCGCGGCGGCCTTGGCCCGCAACCCCACCAGGGCCGCGGCCCCCGCGGCCAGAAGTCCCGCAACGATCCAGAAAAGCCAAGCCAAGGGGTCGCTCCCGCCGTTCTGGACGCCTGCTAGCCGCAAACGAGGGCGGAAGCGAGACCGCCTATGTGCCGGACGCTCCGCTCGCATGCCGCTGATACTTCTCGCGGACCTCGCCCAGCATGCGCTTGTGCTGCCTGTGCCGATACACGCGGAACAGCATCAGGCCCAGCAGGGGGCCGAACACGGCGATCAGACTGCCGATCAGGGGACCGCGGGTGACGTCGTGATAAGCGGCGGCTTCCTTGTCGAAGAACAACGCCTTACGCAAGGCGGCGGACAGGTCGGCATCGTTGATTGCGTCGTTCAGCACGGCGTTGGCCACCAGAGCCGCGGCCATGATCGTCGCCACCATCCAGCCGCCGAGGGCGAGCCAGGTGAACTGGCTTTCCTTGTCCCACAGGGACTCGATGCGCCGCTTGTGATAGCCTGCGTTGATCAGGAACCTCGACCGGACGCCGGTCCAGAAGCCGCCTCTGAAGCCGAGGCTGCGCAGCTTGCCGAGGAATATCTCGTCGAACTCGGCGCGCAGGACGGTCTGCAGCGGATCGACGCGCAGCACCCGCCGGAAGATCACCCTCACGCAATCCTCCGATCGGCGGAAGCGACGGCGGATGTGCTCGTAGAGCGCCGCGGAGTGGCTGCTAAGGATCACCTGGGAGCGCCCAATGGCCAGATCGAGGATGGATTTGAAGAATGGGTCCAAGGCGACGTTGGCCACATGCAGGTCCGGCTCGTCGAGCAGGATGATCGAATGACCGAGCGACGGGTTACGGGTGAGGTTCAGCATCATGAGGGTGATGAAGAACACCTCGTTCTCGCCGGCGCTTAGAAACTCGATGGGAATCGGCGGCGCGCCGTCCTCGCGGTCGACGGCGACGGCAAATTCCCCTTCACCATCAAGGCTGTGCAGGCCGCTGAGGCGGAAAGACGACGGAATCGCCTTAAGGTCGGCGTAGTGGGTGTAGGGGGTGGACAGGACGCGGTTGCAGACCTCGCCCAGCGCCGCCAGGTGTTTGAAGTGGCCGCTGCGGTCCAGTTCGATCCTCAGCCGCTCGTACATCTCCAGGCCGAAGTCGCGCTTCAGGTCCTTCGGCGATTCCCGCAGGTCGTTGCCCCGCCCGAAGTCGTTTAGATCGGTGTTGATGTAGGACACCGACCGGGGGCCGAGGTGATCGGGAAGGTCGAGCCGGTTCTGGACCACCGTGAGCTTGCCCTCGCGCTCCTCCACGGTGCTGAAGGTCCTGCCCTTGGCGAGCTTTCGCACCAAGTCTGGGAAGGTCTGGCCGATCTGCTCGTGGCCGCCGTAGACGATGAGGCCATAGTGCCCCAGCACCCGGTCGTCGTTGAAGCTGATGTCGGCGACAAGGTCGTCGAAGTGACCACGCGAGAGCATACGGGTCAGGGTCGGGGCGACCGGCTCGGTCAGTTCGGCCGAACAGATGAACAACACGAACCGATGGGTCGCGGCGGCGCCGCCCTCCAGGGTGTCGAAAACCTCAAACTCGATGCATCCGTAGCCGGCGTTCTTGCCCGGCCGCACTTTCTCGAGCCAGATGTTCAGGCCGAGCTTAGGCAGCGACGCCAAGTCTAGGAGCGGCAGGAGCGCCGAGGACTTGTCCCCGTGGTGGCCGAGCGCACGCACCAGCAGGCTGTCCTCCACCGCTTTCCCTAGCGAGACTGAGGGGAAACACGGCAGGTGCCCCAGGGTCGATATACTCTCGAGCACGGTGGTCTTGCCGACCCCATTCCCGGCGTAGATCGCCATAAGGCCTCCGGACGGGATGTCGAGGTACAGGTCGTCGATCGCCCCGACATTGCAGATCCGCACGCTCTTCACGCCAAACGGCGGATGCGTCACCGGCTCGCCGAACAGGTATCCGCCCGTCGCGTTCGCCATGCTTGTCGCCCCGGCGACGGAGCGTGGACCTGCCGTCCCCATCCGTCGCCCGGACGGTAGAATGGTTAAGCTTGGAGTTGCAACGGTGATTAGGTCCTGCGCAGGACCGGCGGACCATGCGGACGGGGTACGCGTCGATCAGGCGACGGCGGCGCGGCGTCGCACGATGTCGGCGGCCTTGGGGTCGCGCACCAGCCCCATGAATTCGCCGGCGATCTCCAGATAGGCGCGGACCCGGTCGGCCGGCTCCTCGCCCAGGTGCAGCATCTCGAGCAGATCCTCGACGTACTGGTCGATCCTCGGATCGAGCGCATCGACCACCTTGGCCCGGACCGAGCCGAAACCGCCGTGGCTGGCCGAAAGGCGGCATTCGTAAAGGAAGGCGAGCAGAGCCCTGGCCCGCACCACCGCCGCGGGATCGGGGTCAACCGCCAGTCTCGGGGCGTCGCGCACCGTGCGGGCCGTCGATCGGCCGGAAGCCAGCGGCAGGGCCGCGGTCACGGCGGTTTCGACCTCGCGCAGCCGCGCTTCGACGGCCATGGCCAGGGCGCGCCTCTGCCGGGTGAGCCGCGATCCCCAGGGCCCCTCGCGCTTGATCTCCAGCCACTGTTCGAACTCCTGGACGATGGCGACCCCGGTGTGGACCGAGACGGCCAGGGACACGCCGCCCTCGAGCCCGCGCGAGGCGTCGAATCGCCGGACCTCTTCGATGCAGCGGTCGAGGTCGCCGAGCAGCCGGTCGCCGAAGCTGGCGAGCTCAGAAGCGGCCAGGTAGCGATCGCTCGGCCGGTCCATGACCAGCGAGATCAGCCGAAGCACCTGATGCGGCTCCTCCAGGTGACCGAACAGGATCTCGATGAAAACCGGGCCGGCGTCCTCGTTCACCGTCACCGCGTCGCGGAAGGCCAGCCGGATCGAGGCCGCATAATCTCCGCTGAGGGTGCGCACCCAGACCGGCAGGCGACCCAGAGCCTGCCGCGCCAGGGGCGTCAGAGCCAGGGCGCGGGCGAACTGCTCGGCGGCGGCGGGCCCCCGCGGCTCCAGCGCCTGACGCAGAGGCGCGAAGGCCGGCTCCTCGGCGCGCAGGCCCTTGGCGGCGCGCAAGGCCAGTTCGTCGAACAGCGCCGGCGCATCGTCGTCGGCGCGCAGGTGCAGGCCGGCGCGGACGGCCTGGCCCACGCCCTGGGGGTCGGCCGCCTTCAGGCCGCGCCAGGTCAGCGCCGGAGCCGTATAGGGGAAGGCCAGGCGCAGCAGCCCGTCGCGGGGCGGGGCGCACAGGGGCATGAGAGGAGCCAGGACGGCGGATCGGACACGGCGCTCCAGGACCTCGGCGTTGACCATGTCCTTGACCATGGCCATGGAGCGGTCGCCGCGGCCGCCATGGGCCAGCGCCGACTCCAGACTGCGGATCGCGCGGTCGGGAACCTGCTCGATCAGGCGGCGTACGGCGCCCCGTCTGACTTCCGACAACTCGCCCATGCAGCGGCGGCGCCCTTGTGAAAAAGGTGGGTCTAAAGTGGCCGTGCTTGGTTAATCGTTCGCGAAGAGCGCAGTCAGACCTCGGCCCGGGGTAGACTGAGGGCGATCTTCAGCCCGCCCAAGACTGAATCGGATAAGTTGAGATCTCCGCCATATGCACGCGCGAGTTCATCGACGATAGAAAGACCAAGCCCGGAGCCGGGCGCATTCTCGTCCAGCCGCTCGCCTCGTCTGAGAACCGCCGCGTGCTGATCGGGCGGCAGGCCGGGGCCGTCATCCTCGACCACCAGCAGGAAACGGCGGGGGTCCGTCCCCTCCGCGGTTGTCGCGCGCACCCGCCCGCGAGCCCACTTGCAGGCGTTCTCCATGATGTTGCCGGCCATCTCCTGCAGATCCTGCCGCTCGCCGGCGAAGTTGAGTTCGTCCGGGGCGTCCCACTCCACCTGGACCTTGCCGCGATAGATCCGCTCCAGGGTGCGGGTCAGTTCGTCCAGCACCTCGGCTACTGACGTCCGCTCGCCGACCCCTGTGGTGCGGGCCGCCGCCCGGGCGCGCCGCAGGTGGTGCTCGACGTGATCGCGCATGGCCTGAGCCTGGCGGGTGACGACGCCGGCCAGGGCGCCCGGCTGCTGCTCGGCCTCGGCCAGCATCACCGAGATCGGGGTCTTCAGGGCATGGGCCAGGTTGCCGACGTGGGTGCGCTGGCGCTCCACGACCTCCTGATTGTGGTCGAGCAGGGCGTTGAGTTCGCCAGCCAGGGGGTCGAGCTCGGCCGGATAGGTCGTGGACAGGCGCTGAGCCTTGCCCTGGCGCACGGCGGCGACCTCGCGGCCCATGGCGAACAGGGGCCCCAGGCCCACCCGCACCTGCAGGAAGACGGCGGCGGCCAGGCCCGCCCCGAGCAGGGCCAGGGTCACCGACGTGGTGAGGGCGAAGCGGCGCACGTCGCGGTCGATGATCCGCCGATCCTCGGCGGCCATGAACACCACCGGCTCGGTCCGCCCCGGCAACTGGCCCATCATGGCCAGGGCCCGGATCGGCTCCATGGCCGGGCCGACGGCGTCGTAGCGGACCGGCTCGCCCGGCGAGCGCCGCAGTCTCGCCGCCAGGTCCGGCGGGGCCTGCATCACCGAATCCCACAGGGAGCGGGACCGGGACACGGCGCGCAGCTTCCCGTCCGCGGTGAATTCGCCGATCTGCCAGTACTTGCCGGAATAGGCCCTGAGCGCCCGGGCGTCGGTCAATGGCGGGGCGACCGGCTGGCCGTCCTCGACCGTCGAGCCGGCGTAAAGCGCCTCGGCGGTGTCGCCCAGCGACTGGTCGAACCGGCTGAGCGAGGCCTGATGGAAGAACAGCGACAGGGCGACGCCGGTGACGATCAGCAGCATCAGGCTCCAGCCCAAGGCCAGCAGGATCAGCCGCCGGGTGATCGACGGACGGCCCAGCACGCCCCGGCCGAGTTCTCCCAGGCGAAGCTCTCCCAGGCGCAGGCCGGGGACGGACATCAGCCCTCCGCCGGTTCGCCTGCGAGGGGCGCCAGCCGGTAGCCCAGGCCGCGCACGGTCTCGATCCGGTCCGGCCCGATCTTCTTGCGCAGGCGGCCGATGAACACCTCGATGGTGTTGGAATCCCGGTCGAAGTCCTGGTCGTAGAGGTGCTCGACCAGCTCGGTGCGGCTGATCACCCGGCCGGTGTGCATCATCATGTAGTGCAGCAGCCGGTATTCCAGCGAGGTCAGGCGCACCGGCTCGCCATTGACCGAGGCCCGCGCGGCGCGGGGATCGAGGCGCAGGCCGCCGCAGGCCAGGGCGGGCGCCGCGTGGCCGGCGGCCCGGCGCACCAGGGCGCGCAGGCGGGCCAGCAGCTCCTCGGTGTGGAAGGGCTTGGTCAGGTAGTCGTCGGCGCCGGCGTCGAAGCCCGCCACCTTCTCGCTCCAGGCCCCGCGGGCGGTGAGGATCAGCACCGGGGTGGCCAGGCCGTCCTTGCGCCAGCGCTCCAGCACCGACACCCCGTCGATCTTGGGCAGGCCGAGGTCGAGCACGATGGCGTCATAGGGTTCGGTGTCGCCGAGGAACTGAGCC
>DAICXL010000048.1:0-2530 GCA_027312185.1 Caulobacterales bacterium
CCCCTAGCCGCGGTTCAAATACCACAGGGGGCCGGGCTACGCCCTCCGGGAATGTACGCAGGCGTGGCCGGCGTCTACAAACCGTCCCCAACGGAGAAACCACATGACGCGCAAGCCCGATGGAACCTGGGACAAGTCCAAGCTGCCGAGTCGTCATGTGACCGAAGGGCCGGCCCGCGCGCCGCACCGGTCGTACTATTACGCCATGGGCCTGGGCACGAAGGAGATCGCCCAGCCCTTCGTTGGCGTCGCCTCGTGCTGGAACCAGGCCGCGCCCTGCAACACCGCCCTGATGCGCCAGGCCGAGGCCGCGTCCATCGGGGTCAAGAACGGCGGCGGCACCCCGCGCGAGTTCTGCACCATCACCGTCACCGACGGCATCGCCATGGGCCACGCGGGCATGCACTCGTCCCTGCCCAGCCGCGACTACATCGCCGACACCGTCGAGCTGACCATGCGCGGCCACGGCTATGACGCCCTGGTCGGCGTCGCCGGCTGCGACAAGTCCCTGCCGGGAATGATGATGGCCATGCTGCGGCTGAACGTGCCCAGCGTCTTCCTCTACGGCGGCTCGATCATGCCGGGCCGCTTCCGGGGCCGCGACGTGACTGTCCAGGATGTGTTCGAGGGCGTCGGCAACCACTCGGCCGGCAAGATGAGCCTCGACGACCTGTGCGACCTGGAGCGGCACGCCTGTCCCGGCGAAGGGGCCTGCGGCGGCCAGTTCACCGCCAACACCATGGCCTGCGTCTCCGAGGCCATCGGCCTGGCCCTGCCGCTGTCGTCGGCCCTGCCGGCGCCTTACCTGGAGCGCGACCAGTACGCCATCGCTTCAGGCGAAGCGGTCATGCGCCTGATCGAGAAGAACATTCGCCCCCGCGATATCTGCACCCGCGAAGCCTTCGAGAACGCCGCGGCGGTGGTGGCGGCGACCGGGGGCTCCACCAACGGCGCCCTTCACCTGCCGGCCATGGCCCACGAGTGCGGCATCCGATTCACCCTGCACGACGTGGCCGAGATCATGCGCAGGACGCCCTACCTGGCCGACCTCAAGCCCGGCGGCCGGTTCGTGGCCAAGGACATGGGCGAAGCCGGCGGCGTGCCGATGCTGCTGCGGACCATGCTCGACGCCGGTTTCCTGCACGGCGACTGCATGACCGTCACGGGCAAGACCCTGCGCGAGAACCTGGAGGGGGTCAGCTTCAACCCCGAGCAGCAGGTGATCCGCCCGGTCTCCACCCCCCTGTCGCCCACCGGCGGGGTGGTGGGGCTGAAGGGATCGCTCGCCCCCGACGGGGCCATCGTCAAGGTCGCGGGCCTCGATCACCGGGCCCATCGCGGCCCGGCCCGCTGCTTCGACGGCGAGGAGGCCTGTTTCGCCGCCGTCGAGCGGGGCGACTACAAGCCCGGCGACGTGCTGGTGATCCGCTACGAAGGCCCCAGGGGCGGGCCGGGCATGCGCGAGATGCTGTCGACCACCGCCGCCATCTACGGCCAGGGCTTCAGCCACACCGTGGCCCTGATCACCGACGGCCGGTTCTCCGGCGCCACCCGCGGCCTGTGCATCGGCCATGTCGGCCCCGAGGCCCAGGTCGGCGGCCCCATCGCCCTGGTGGAGGACGGCGACATCATCTCCATCGACGCCGACGCCGGGACCATCGAGCTGGAGGTCGACCCCATCACCCTGGAGCACCGCGCCAAGTCGTGGGAGCCGCGCAAGACCAACTATGGCTCCGGCGCGATCTGGAAGTTCGCGCAAGCGGTGGGTCCCGCACACCTGGGCGCCGTGACCCATCCCGGCGCTGCCGGCGAAACCCACGTCTATGCCGATCTGTAGGGCGGTTCAGCCGCCTCGTCCTTCGACAGGCTCAGGATGAGGCGGACTTAAACGACGGTGCAGTAGGAAGCCTCATCCTGAGCTTGTCGAAGGACGAGGATTCCGGGCCCGTCGTCACTTCCTGACCAGCGCTTCCACCCGGGCGAAGAACTTGCGCGCCGCCTGCACGGCCTCAGGGCCGCCCCAGCCGGGCCGCGGCGCGTCGCCCTCCGACCACATCTCGATGTCGACGTCGGGATCGCGGGCGTCGTCGAAGACCAGCCGCAGGGTCACGCGGCCGACCTGCGGGTCGATGCGGTCCAGCGGCTTGCGGCCCTCGCCGCGAAAGGCGCGGGCGGCGACCTGGCCGTCGAAGATCAGCTCGGCGCCGACCAGCTCCTCCAGCCCATAGGCGATGCCGAGGTCGCGGTTGTCGCGGATCACCGCGATGCGGCGGGTGTCGAAGCGCAGCCCGGCGCCCTGGCCGCGGGTCGGGCTGGCGACCATGGCGTCGACGGGCCCCTCCAGCAGCTTGGCGAGGGTCCGGGCCACCTGCCGCGACGGCTCCATCCACCAGGCCGCGGCCATGGTCAGGCCGGTGATCGCCGCCCCCGCGACAAGCAACAGCAACAGCGTCGGCGCCGCCTGGTCCATGATCGGACAGGGTAGGGGGATTCGACGGCTTAGCTCCTCCCCCTCTGGGGGAGGGGGACC
>DAICXL010000048.1:2540-19018 GCA_027312185.1 Caulobacterales bacterium
GCAGCATGGTGGAGGGGGCTGCAGGGCGCGACCTGCGAACTTGGCCAGTGGCGCGCCCTGCAGCCCCCATCCCCGGCCTCCGGCCGGTACTTCCCCCAAAGGGGGAAGAGCTTTGAGTCTACAGATCCAGCTCGGCCACCACCGGCGCGTGGTCCGACGGCTTCTCGCGGCCGCGGACGTGGCGGTGGACCTCGCAACTGCGCAGGCGGTCGGCGGCCTGGGGCGACAGCATCAGGTGGTCGATGCGGATGCCGTGGTCTCGCTCGTAGGCGCCTCTGAAGAAGTCCCAGTAGGTGTAGCCGTGCGGGTCGGCGCCGACCGCGGCCTGGGCGTCGGTGAACCCCAGGAATTTGAGCGCCCGCCAGGCGGCCCGGCTCTCGGGCTGGAACAGGGCGTCGGTCGCCCAGCTCTCCGGCCTGTCGGCGTCCTCCGGTTCGGGAATCACGTTGTAATCGCCGGCCAGGACCAGGGGCTCCTCCAGCGTCAGCAGTTCGGCGGCGTGGCGGCGTAGGCGCGCCATCCAGCGCAGCTTGTAGGCGAACTTCTCGGTCCCGATCGGATTGCCGTTGGGCAGGTACAGGCAGCCGAACCGGAACGGCGTCGGGGTCCCGATCACCGCCTCGACGTAGCGGGAGTGATCGTCGGCGGGGTCGTCCCCGTTCTCGGGCAGGCCGCGCCGGGCGTCCTCGAGCGGAAACTTCGAGATGATGGCCACGCCGTTGTAGGTCTTCTGGCCGTGCACCAGGACGTTGTAGCCCAGCGATTCAATGGCTTCGTAGGGGAACTTCTCGTCGACGCACTTCAGCTCCTGGAAGCCCACCACATCGGGCTTGGCCTCCTCCAGCCACTCCACAACCCGCTCGATGCGGGCGTTGATCGAATTGACGTTCCAGGTGGCGATGCGGACCATGGGCCAAGGCTAGAGGGGCGGGCGGCCCGGCTCAAGGCGCCTTACTGCGGCGTGTAGCGGACCGGCACCCGCACCCGCCCGCCCTGGGTGGGCAGGCCCTCGGCTGTCCACAGGGACAGCACGAACTTGTCACTCACGCTCAGGGCCGAGGTGGCGAAGCCCTGAGCCGCGGGCGTCTCCTCGGCGACCTGGCAATCCTCGACGTGGCCTCCGGCGATGATGCGGCAGTCGAGGACGACGCGCCCACCGGTGGTGCGCGCGGCGGGCGGGAGGGAATTCTCCATCTCGTCCCCGGTGGGGAGGCTGACCCACTGAGCCTTGCCGATACGCGGAGCGGCGCCCAGCATTTCGATGGCGAAAGTGACGGGGACATGCACCTGGGCGCCCTTGGTGAGGGCGCCGTCCGGTGTAGTGGTCGGAGCCCGGAAGCGACCAGCCAAATCTCGCGCCGCCTTCCCGAACCCGAGACCCTTGGGTTGTTCGCTTATCGTCCTGCAGTTCGTCAGGCCGCCGTCGGCCTTGATCGTACAGCCGAGGGCGACGTGGCCGGGCGTGGAAATATCGCGCGCCTTGATGGGGAAAGCGGCGGCGGCCTCGGCATAGGTGGGCGCTGACGTCCAGGCGACCTGAGTCAGCAGCCTCTGTCCCCCGGGAGGAACCCCCGCGCCCTGGCTCCGGAAGTTGATCGGTAGGCGGATAACGGTCACGACCGGCTCGCCGCCGCGCGTGGCCGGCTTCATCAGGAACTGGGGCGTGAGCGCCACGGCGGCGGCGCCGAAGCCCATGCCCGCCGGTGTTTCGGAGATCGGCCGGCATTCGAAGAGGGCGCCTTCCAGGCTCACCTTGCACTCGATGACCGCCGCACCGCTGACCCCCCTCCGCATCGCCTCGACGGGGTAGACCACAAGCAGCTGAGCCGCGGTCGGCTTGCGAATCCAGTCGGGATTGGTGTCGGCCTTTTCGGCGGCCGTCGCCGAGAAGGCGGAGAACGCCGCCGCCAGAGCCAGGACAGGAACCTTCATTCATCCTCCGCGGTCAGGGGGAGGATATCGCGCAATCCTGGATTGAGCAGCTACTTCTTCAGCCGCTTCGCGTTCGCCGCGACCACCTTGTGGATGGGGTGGAGGGCGTCTTCGCCGGTCTTGGTCGCGGCGGTGTTGAGGTCGAGGCCATAGGCCATGCCGCGGGCGACGAAGTCGGTGAACAACCGGCTCTGCAGGGCGAACAGCTCCATCGGGGTGCGGCAGGCGGCCAGCTGGGCGGCCCCGCGCTGGGCGGCGGCGGCCTCGGCCTGGACGTAGGAAGCGCCGTGGCCGGCCATGTCGCTGGCGCCCCTGCTCAGGGCGGCGCCCGCCTCGGAAAAGGCGGCGACCTTCTCGGAGACCATCAGGTTCATCTCCACCCCCGATACGCCGGTGGGGCTGGCGCAGAGGTTGGCGCGCGCGGCGATCACCTCGGCGGCGGCGGACATGGCCTTGCCGGCCTTGATGGCGGTGGCGGCGGAGCGATGGGCGAGGGCGGCGTGGGTCGCGGCGCGCTTCTTCATCTAGACCGAGAAGCTCACGCCGCAGCCGCAGCTCGACTTGGCGTTGGGGTTGCGGATGCGGAACTCGGCGGTGGCCAGCTCATCGACGAAGTCGATCTCCGAGCCGCGCAGCAGCGGCAGGGAGACCTCGTCGACCAGGGCGGCGGCGCCGTCGCGTTCGATGACGAGGTCGCTGTCTTCACCGGCCTCGACGAGGTCGAACAAGTACTGGAAGCCCGAACACCCGCCGCCTTCGACGGCGACGCGGAGCATCAGGGCGCGGCCCTCGGTCGCGCCGATCTCGCGAATCCGCCTGGCGGCGGATTCGGAGAGGCTGACCGGAGTGCGGCGCGAAACCTGGAGGGCGGCGTCTAGACTCATGATTCTACCAAACTCGCACAGGACCACGGTCCCGTCCTATATGTGGCCCACGCGACCCCTCCATGGAAGGGCCGCCCTGTAGGCTCGGAGATTCCGCTTGAGCGCGCCCCCCAACGCCGGTCCCTATCTCGTGGCCCGCGCGCCCTACGCCGAGAACCCCCGGGCCTCGCGGGGCCGCAAGCATCCGGAGGCCGAGAGCGCCACCCGCAACCCCTTCGCCCGCGACCGCGACCGCATCATCCACTGCACGGCGTTCCGGCGTCTGAAGGAGAAGACCCAGGTCTTCGTGGCGCACGAGGGCGACTACTATCGCACCCGCCTGACCCACTCTCTGGAGGTGGCCCAGGTCGCCCGCTCCATCGCCCGGGCCATGGGGCTGGACGACGACCTGGCCGAGACGGTGGCCCTGGCCCACGACCTCGGCCACCCGCCCTTCGGCCACGCGGGCGAGGACGAGCTGCAGGCCTGCATGCTGCCGTTCGGCGGCTTCGACCACAACGTCCAGACCTTCCGGGTGGTGACCAAGCTGGAGAGCCGCTACCCGGCCTTCGACGGCCTGAACCTGACCTGGGAGACCCTGGAGGGGGTGGTCAAGCACAACGGCCCGGTGATCGACCGGCTGGAGCGGCCCGCCTACAAGGCCATCGCCGACTACATGGTCGACTACGACCTGCGCCTCGACACCTACGCCTCGGTGGAGGCCCAGGTCGCGGCCCTGGCCGACGACATCGCCTACAACAACCACGACGTCGATGACGGGCTCCAGGCCGGGCTGTTCGAGATCGGCGACCTGGAGAAGACGCCCCTGATCGGGCCGGCCCTGTCGTCGGTGCGCCAGGACTATCCCGGCATCGACGTGCGGATGCTGCGGCTGGAGGCGGTGCGCCGGATGATCGGGGTGATGATCGGCGATGTCATCGCCGAGACCACCCGCCGGGCCGAGGCCACCGGGGTGGATTCGCCGGAGGCCGCGCGCATGTTGGGCGAGCCCCTGGTCGCCTTCTCGCCGGACATGGCCGAGGACCTGGCCCGCCTGCGCGCCTTCCTGCACGAGCGGATGTATCGCCACTTCCGGGTCAACCGCACCCGCAGCCAGGCCCGGCGGATCCTGCGCGAGATGTTCGACCTGTTCATGGCCGAGCCGGACGTTCTGCCCGGCGGCTGGTCGATCGAGGCGGCGAGCCGTCAAGGGCCCGAGCGGGCCCGGACGGTGTGCGACTACATCGCTGGAATGACCGACCGGTTCGCGATAGAGGAGCACCGGCGGCTGTTCACCCTCGATATCTGGCATTGACGCTGGTCTGCGCGCTTCGGCCCAGGCTTTCGCTTCGCTAGACTGGTGTAGAAATGCACGCGATTCGCGGGGTCTCTCCGCGTGTCGCGGCCCAGGAGTCCGCCGGCCATGTCCCAGAACGATCGCGGCGCCTACACGCCCCAGACCGACGCCCCGCTCGCCTTCGACGCCCGTCCGCCCCGTGGCGGTCGCCGTCCCCTGCCCATGGCCCTGATCGGCAGCGCCGCGGTGCTGCTGGTCCTGATCATCGCGGTGGTGATGTATTACCAGTCCGGCGTGCGAGGGCCGGGGACGCAGACCGCCGTCGGCGACCCGGTCGGCGTGGTGAAGACCGCCCCCGCCGCCAACGCGCAGGGCGCGGGCGAGGACCCCTTCTCCAACCTCGACGTCTACGCGTCGCAGAACGTGCCGAACGCCGCGCCGGCGTCGGCCCCGGCCTTCGCGCCGGCGCCCGAAACACCCCAGCCGCGTCCCGCGCCTGCGCCCGTTCCGGCTCCGGGGCTTAGGGTGCAGACGGTGGAGTCCAATCCGGTGCAGGCGGTCCCTGCGCCGGCCCGGGACGCGGCGCCCGTCCGCACCGCCCAACTCCCGCCCGCCGCGGCCCCGGCCGCACCCGTCGCGGTGGCTTCCGCCAGCGGCGCGGCGGTCCAGATCGGCGCCTTCTCGTCCACGGCCCTGGCCGACAAGGGCTACAGCGACATCGCCGCCGCCTTCCCGGGGCCGATGGCCGGCAAGGCCAAGCGGGTCGAGACGGTCGCCCGCGAGGGCCAGGCGCCCCTCTACCGCGGCCTGATCGGCGGCTTCGCCAGCCGCGAGGCGGCCCAGGCCTTCTGCAACACCCTCAAGGCCGCCGGGCGCAACTGCCTGGTGCGGGGCTGACGGGGGCGGTGGCGTCCGCCTGCATCCTCGGCTGCGAAGGGACTGTCCTCGGCGTTGAGGAGCGCGCCTTCTTCCGCGATGTGCGCCCCTGGGGCTTCACCCTGTTCAAGCGCAACGTCGAGAGCGCCGACCAGACCCGCGCCCTGTGCGACGCCCTGCGCGAGGCCGCGGGCGACGAGAACGCCCTGGTCTTCATCGACCAGGAGGGCGGGCGGGTGCAGCGCCTGCGCCCGCCTCTGGCGCCCCACCGCCGCCCTGCCGCCCTGTTCGGCGCCCTCTACGAGCGCGACCCCCAGGTGGCCCTGGAGGCGGTTCGCCTGAACCATCAGCTGATCGCGTCCGAACTGGCCGCCTTCGGCATCGACGCCGACTTCGCCCCCTGCGTGGACCTGCGCGTGCCGGGGGCCCACGACATCATCGGCGACCGCAGCTTCGGGACCGACCCCAATGCGGTGGCGGCCCTGGGGCGCGCGGCCGTCGACGGCCTCCTGGCCGGCGGCGTCGCCCCGGTGATCAAGCACATCCCCGGCCACGGCCGCGCTGGGGTCGACAGCCACCACGAACTGCCGGTGGTCGACACGCCTCTGGATGTGCTGGAGCAGACCGACTTCGCCCCCTTCCGCGCCGTGGCCGACGCGGCCATGGCCATGACCGCCCACGTCACCTATTCGGCGGTCGACCCCGACCACTGCGCCACCGTCTCCCACCGGGTGATCGAGACGGTGATCCGCGGCTTCATCGGCTTCGACGGCCTGTTGATGTCGGACGACCTGTCGATGCGCGCCTTGGGCGGCACGCTAGGGGATCGGGCGCGCCGGTCGATCGAGGCCGGCTGCGACGTGGTCCTGCACGGCAACGGCGCCCTGGTCGGCGAGCCGGTGCGCGACCTCTTCGCCGAGCTGCGCGCCGTGGCCGACGCCTCGCCCGAACTGACCGGCCGCGCCGCCGAGCGCGCCGCCGAGGCCCGCTCCGTCGCCCGCCGGGTGCAGTCCTTCGACACGGAAGCCGCCGAGGCGCGCCTGGCGGACCTGGGGCTGGAAGGGCGGCTGGCGTGAGGGCCGGCCTGCATCCCGATGTTGCGTCCTTCGAGACGCCGGATTTCATCCGGCTCCTCAGGATGACGAGGGCGGGGGATTGCACTGAGCTTCGTCATGCTGAGGAGCGCGACGCAGTTGCGCGTCTCGAAGCACGCAGTTCGGGAGCGGCTCCATGAACGCCATCCCCGAGTTCGACTTCGACGCCGCCCGCGAGGCGGCTGAGGACGGGGACGCCCTGGTCATCGACCTGGACGGCTTCGAGGGGCCGCTGCACGTGCTGCTGGCCCTGGCCCGCACCCAGAAGGTCGATCTGCTCAAGCTCTCCATCACCAAGCTGGCCGACCAGTACCTCGCCTTCATCCACGCCGCCCGCAAGCGCCGCTTCTCGCTGGCCGCCGACTATCTGGTCATGGCGGCCTGGCTGACCTTCCTGAAGTCGCGCCTGCTGCTGCCCAAGCCCGAACGCCTGCGGCCCGACGAGCTTCCAGCCCATGACCTGGCCGCCTCGCTCGCCTTCCGCCTCGCCAAGCTCGACGCCATGCGCCACGCGGTCGAGGCGCTCCGGGCCCTGCCGCAGACCGGCCGCGACGTCTTCGTGCGCGGCGACCCGGACGCGGTGGTGATCACCAGCTCGACCCGCCTCGACGCCGACCTCTACGGCCTGATCCAGGCCTATGTGATGCAGCGCCGCCGTGAGGGCGCGCGTCACTATCGCCCGCAGCGGCGGGTCGACGCCTATCCGCTGGAGGCCGCGCGGGTCCGGCTGCGCAGCCTGGCGCCCGAACTGAAGGCCTGGACGCCGCTGCCCGAACTTGCCCCCCAGCCGCATGGGGAGGGACCGAGCCGGGCCTCCTACCTCGCCTCGACCCTTTCGGCGGGGCTGGAGATGGTCAAGGACGGGGAGATGGAGGCGCGCCAGGCCTACGCCTTCGCCGACCTGTACCTGCGGGCCCGCAAGCGCGCGGTGGAGCCCCAGCCGGCGGCGGCGCCAAAATGAGCGACGTCGAGCGCATGGTCGAGGCCCTGCTGTTCGCCGCCGCCGAACCGCTCAGCGCCGCCGACCTCGCCGCGCGCCTGCCGGAGGGCGCCGACGTGGGCCGGGCCCTGGCCGCCTTGCGGGGCCGCTATGACGGCCGCGGCGTGGAGCTGGAGTGCGTCGCCGACCGCTGGCGCTTCCGCACCGCCCCGGACCTCGCCTTCCTGATGAACGAGGAGCGCCAGGAGACCCGGCGCCTCTCCAAGGCGGCGATGGAGACCCTGGCCATCATCGCCTACCACCAGCCGGTGACCCGGGCCGAGGTCGAGTCGGTCCGCGGCGTGGGGCTGAGCCGCGGCACCCTCGACCTGCTGCTGGAGCTGGGCTGGGTGAGGATGCGGGGCCGCCGCCGCTCGCCCGGCCGCCCCGTCACCTATGGCACCACCGACGCCTTCCTCGAGCATTTCGGCCTGGCCTCCCTCATCGACCTGCCCGGCGCCGCCGAGATGAAGGCCGCCGGCCTGCTCGACATGGACCTGCCGCCGGATTTCGATGTGCCGAACCCGGCGATGGCGCCGTCGGACGAAGATCCCCTCGACGGCGACGAGGCGCCGGAGTTCCAGCAGGACTTCCTGGGAGAGGAGGGCCGCTAAGGCGGTGCCGCGAGATGGAAGATGGCGGCGTCCCCGCCGATCGATCCGCCCACCCGGATGTCGGATGGGTCGCCGGCCTCGGCGGCCGAGACGAACAGGTCCGAGCCGGAGTCGAGCATCCTGGGCGCCGAGGCGGTCCCGTCGGGGCCGAGGGTGAGCAGCATGGCCCCGCGCAGGACGCGCAGGTCGTTGGGGTCATAGCCCCGCGACCGGGGCCGCCGACCGTAGTCCACTACCGTTTCCTTGCTGGCCGCGAGGAAGGTGCGTCCGTCCGGCAGGGCCTGCAGCGCCCTGGCCTCCGAGGCCCCGGCGCTGGCGTCGGTGAACAGCGCCCTTGTCTGCAACGCTCCGTCGGCCGCCAGGACGGCGGCGCGCGCCTCGGACCGGCAGTCGGCCCGGAACGAACCGGCGAGCAGGGCCCGGCCGTCGCCGGCCAGGGCGGAGGTGACGATCAGGCCGCGGACGACCCGCCCGGCCAGCCGGCGCCCCGTGAGGCTGTCGCGCAGCTCGATCCAGGTGACGGGCTCGGCCCTGCAGGCGGGGCGATCATACTCGTCCCCCGTGGATGGGCGCGGGAAGATGGCGTAGCGCTGGGTATAGGTCAGCAGCAGCCGATCGCCGAGCGCGGTCAAGGTGGCCTCGTCGACGACCGCCCCCTTGTCCAGCGCGACCTCGGCCAGGGGCTTCGGCGACAGGGACGCGTCGAGGGCGAAGAGTTCGAGCCGGGAATCCGCTCCGCCACGCGTCAGGTCGCGGCCGGCGGTGGCGAAGACGGCGCGGTCGGCGCCGGCCGGGACGGCGGCGAGAACGAAGGTGTCTAGCCCTGGCGGGGTTTCGCCCCGCCAGGTCTTGCCCGGAGTCCCCGTCACGATCTCGAACGTCTCGAGGACAGGGGCCGCGCGGCCCTGCGCGTCCGTGGCGTAGCCTCCGACCACGGCGCTTGACCCGAGGGGGAACAGCACCCGCATCGCCCCGGTCTCCTGGCTCTCGCGCCGCCACGCGGGCGCGCCGTCCGCGACGGCCGCGACCCCTGAGGCGCTGCGGCCGCCGGCGTCGGCGTCGGCGATGAACCGCGCCAGGGTCCGGCCGCCCGAGCGAGCCAGGGCCAGGACCTCGCCGCCGCTCGCCGTGTGGGTGAGGGCCTCGACCGAGGCGACCCTGGCCCCAGCCGGCGCGGGCGCGCGGGCGGTTCCGCCGTCGCCCAACACCACGAAGGGCGCCCAGAAGCGGGGGTGCAGATAGGCGCGGCCCGGCGGGGCGGCGAGGAAGGCGCGCTGGGCCGTCGCCAGGGCGGCGGCGGGCGACTGCCCGGGCCTGGCGCGCAGGCCTGCGAAGACGGCGGAGACGACATGGCGGCTGGTCGAGGATTCCACCGGCCACAGGGTCGCCAGCGTCGAAGGGACTCCGGCGACTGCGAAGGCCGAGGCGAGCGCCGGCAATTCGGCGGACATCTGGGTAAGGTCGAAATTGGCGGTGTTGCAGGCGGACAGGGCGACGAACCAGGCCGACAGGTTGAGGTCGGCGATCTCGTTGGCGGTCAGCAGGCCGTCGTTGGCGGAATCGGCGGCCGAAACGGGGGTCAGGGCCAGGGCCGGCTCGGCCAGGCCCTGCAGATCGTCACGGATCAGCCCGTGGGTGGCGAAGGACAGATAGCGGTAGGAGCCCAGGAGCTGACTGCGGAAGCCCTGCTCGGTCGCCGCTTCGCCGACCAGGATCTTGGTGTCGCGGAATCCGTTCGCCGACTGAAGCAGCTCGTCGCGGGTGTCGGGCAGGGGCGGCAGGGTTGCGAGCTGGAGACTGGGCCGGACGCCGGCGAGCAGCAGCCTGGTCCGGTCGGCGCCTCCCGCGGCGGCGCCGGTGAGGACCGGATCGCCGAGGCCCAGGAAGTCGAAGTCGGCGGCGGGGACGGCCCGCGACCGGGCGGCGACGAGGGCGCTGGCCGATCCGGCGTAGGTCACCGCATGCCGGCGCACCAGCCAGCCGGCGGCGGCCAGATCGTAGCCCTGGCCCGCCTTGGGCGGCGCCTGCGCGAGCAGGGCCGTGATCGGCACAGCGGTGAGGGACACGCTGGGCAGCCACAGGATGTGGTCGCCGGGTTTCAGGCAGCCCTCGAAGGGCCGGATCAGAGCGTCGTAGAGGCGGACCGCAGCTTCGGCCGGGAACTGGGAATCGAGCGCGTCGGACGGGGCGTGGCCGGCGGTCAGCGAGGCCTGCACCACCCGGCTGTCGAGCTGCAGCCTGTTCAGGTCGACCGCCTGGGCGGCGCGGCGGGTCGTGTCGCGCCGGACGCACATATAGGCGAGCCCGCCCATGACGGGGGCGGTGGTCAGGACCGCCTCGTCCGGGGCGAGGGTCGCCTGCAGCCGCTCCAGCCCGACCAGGTTGGAGCCGGAGGCGACGACGCCGGCCTCGGCCAGCCCGGCGCGCGCCGCTTCGACGCCGGCGTCGAAGTCGCGGAAGGCCATGCGCTCGCCGGGATCATAGGCCAGCGGCTTGGGGGTCGGCGGGGCGGCGAGGCCCGCGGCGGTCCTTTGCAGGGCCTCGCGCTCCAGCCGGTCGCGACGGGCGTGCAGCCGCAGCGCCTGGTGGACGACGCGCCGCTGGATCGGGTCCTTGGCCTGGCCGAGCACGGCGAGGGCGTCGGCGTCGAAGGACGGTCCCCGGCGGCCGGCGAGCTGGAACAGGGCGAAGTCGGTGTCGGGGTCGTTCGCCCCTCCGGCCGCCTGGGTCAGAGCCAGGGCGATCAGCAGCTGCTCGACCGTGCTCGGCCGTCGCCAGGCTCCGAAGCCGGCGGGCGGGATCCGGCGGGCGCCGTCCACGATCCTGCGTCCCGCCTCCACCAGCAGCGCCTGTCTGCGCGGTCCGGGGGCGAGGGCCAGGGCCGTTCCGACGGCCCGGTAGGCGGCCATCGCCCGATCGGTGGACGGGACGGTGCGGAAGTCGATCGGCCGCGACAGGGCGGTCGCGGCGGCGCGATCGGGCTTCTGCTCCAGGGCGCCGACCAGGGCCCGGGCCGCCAGATAGGTCACCTCGTCGAACGACTGGGGCGCCTGGCCGCCCCGGCGTGCAGACGGGTGGCGCTCCAGGGCGGCGCGGGCGGCGGGTAGGTCGCCGGCGGCCGCGGCCACCACCGTCTTGAGCGTCAGGATCTCGCCGAGCAGGACGTCGCGGGCCGCCTGGTCCAGGTCCAGACCTGCGGCGACGGCGGCGCCGGCGTCGAGGGCGGCGGCGGCCCCCTTGAGATCCCCGATCTCCTCCAGCAGCTGGCCCCGCGCCAGATGGAAGGCTGCGGCGTCCGGGCTGGCGGGGGCTAGGGCCCGCTCCACCGCCGGCCCGGTCGCCTTGTAGAGGCCGTAGGCGCGCTCGGTCTCGCCGATCGCCATCAGGATCGAGAGGGCCTGGGAGAGGGTCCAAGCCACGGTGAAGCGCCCGTTCTGCGGGTTCTCGAGCGTCGCGACGACCGACAGGGCCTTGTCCACGGCGCGGCTGGCTTCGGCGTCGCGGTCCTGGGCCATCAGCACCTGCGCCGCCAGCATCTGGCGACGGATGTAGAGGTCGGGGTTGGAGGGGTCCTCGGCCTTCCAGGGCGCCCCGTCGAGGATCGTCGCCGTCACGGCCTTCGAGCGCAGCGAGAGGCGGCCGTAGTCGAAATAGTAGGCCGCCCGGCGGGCGAGGTCGGCCCTTACCGCCGGCGGGGCCGCGGCGGCGAGGGGCTCGGCCGCGGCCGCGTACTGGGGCCCGTACTCGGCCACGCATGCGTCGTCCTGCAGGTGGATGCAGATGTCGAGCAGGGTCTCCAGCACCGGCAGCCTGGCCGCCGGCGCGGCCGCGGCGGGGTCTGCGAGCATCCGGACGAGGGCCCCCCGCGCCGCGCCCGGCTTGCCCTGAAAATAGAGTTCGGCCGCGCGCGCCGCGCCGGTGGGGCTGACCTGCGCAGCCCCGGCGGCGGAACTCGCGCTCAAGGCGATCAGGCTTGCGAACGCAACAAGAACGGCTAGGGTGGGGCGGCGAGGGGACACCAGGGGGCGATCCATGCGGTTAGTGATTCTCGGCGCGGCTGTGCTGACCCTTGTGGGTGCATCATACGGCTCGCTGGCGGCGCAGGAAGCCGCTTTCGGGGCCATGCCGAAGGTCGCCGGCCGTCCTGCCGCCAAGCCGTCGATCAAGCTGCCACAAGCGGAGGTGGAGGGTGTTTCGGCGCAAGCGGCCCGGTTCTCCGCCACGCTTGGCGCGCTCCAGCCGGACGCCCGGGCGGCCACCCGCGGGGCCAAGGAAATCCAGGTCTACCAACAGGCGGCTCCCTCGGTCGTCCTGGTGGTGACCACCGACGCGTTCGGGTCCGGCGCTCTCGTCGCCGCGGACGGCAAGATCGTCACCAACCTGCACGTGGTCGAGGACAACGACGAGGTGGGGGTCATCTTCAAGCCGGCGACCGACGGCGCCGAGCCGACAGCCGCCGACATGCGCATCGCCAAGGTCATTCGCCGGGACGAGGTCGCCGACCTCGCCCTGCTGCAGGTGAGCGATATCCCCTCCGGGGTGAAGCCCTTGGCCCTGGGCGCGTCGAGCGCCGTTCCGGTGGGGTCGGACGTCCACGCCATCGGCCATCCGACGGGCGAGTCCTGGACCTACACCCGCGGCATCGTCAGCCAGGTGCGCAAGGACTACGCCTGGCAGGCGGAGGATCGGCTCAAACACACCGCCACGGTGATCCAGACCCAGACGCCGATCAATCCCGGCAACTCCGGCGGGCCGCTGATCGACGACACTCTGCAGATTGTCGGCATCAACAGCTTCAAGGGCGACGGGGAGGGGCTTAACTTCGCCGTCTCGGCCGAGGACGTGAAGGCCTTCCTGGCCAGGACGGATGACCGACTGATCAGCGGCGGCCGCAAGGTCCGCGCCGCGGCGGCCAAGGCCTGCGAGGAGAAGGTCCTGGAAGAGGTGGCGATCTCCACGCCCAAGGGCATGATGTACGCGATCGACGGCGACTGCGATGACAAGCCCGACTTCGTGTTCATGGAGCCCGAGGACGAGACCTTGCCTACGCGGGTGATCCTCGACGATGACATGGACGGGGTGATCGACACCGTGATCTTCGACGAAGGCCGGGACGGCGCGCCGGATTTCGCCCTGTTCGACACCGACAAGAACGGCAAGCCCGACATGCGCGGCGACTATCGCAAGGGCGAGGACGAACCCTACCGGTGGGAGAAGATCCAGGAGCCCTGAACCGCGGAGGCCGTTGCGCGACGGGCCTCTTCCTGTCAGAGCCGGATCATGGATCGCATCGCCATCACCGGTGGCGCGCGGCTGCAGGGCGAGATCCCGATCAGCGGCGCCAAGAACTCCGCCATCAAGCTGATGGCCGCCAGCCTGCTGACCGATCAGCCGGTGCGGCTGACCAACATGCCGCGCCTCGCAGACACCCGCTTCCTCGGCAAGCTGCTGCGCCGGCTGGGCGCGGCGGTGATCGAGATGGACGGGGACCGGGGCCCCGAGACGGTGCTGCACACGCCCGAGATCGTCTCGGCCCTGGCCCCCTACGACCTCGTCCGCCAGATGCGGGCCTCCTTCAACGTGCTGGGCCCGCTGATCGCCCGCACCGGCCACGCCAAGGTCTCGCTGCCCGGCGGCTGCACTATCGGCGCCCGCCCCGTCGACCTGCACCTCAAGGCCCTGGAGCAGCTCGGGGCGGCGATCGACCTCAACGAGGGCTATGTCTACGCCCAGGCCCCGCGCGGCCTGAAGGGCGCGACCATCGCCTTTCCCTTCGTCTCCGTCGGCGCGACCGAACACACCCTGATGGCCGCCGTCCTGGCCGAGGGGACCACCGTGCTGGAGAACGCCGCCTGCGAGCCCGAGATCGTCGACCTCGCCGAATGCCTCAACGCCATGGGCGCCAAGGTCGAAGGGGCGGGGACCTCCACCATCGTCATCACCGGCGTCGCCAAGCTGAAGGGCGCCACCCACGCCGTCGTGCCCGACCGCATCGAGGCCGGCTCCTACGCCTGCTGCGTGGCCATGGCCGGCGGCGACGTGACCCTGACCGGCGTGCGGCCGGAGCATCTGCGCGCCCTGCTGGACGTCATGGCCCAGGCCGGGGTCCAGCTCGACGAGACGGCCGATGCCATCCGGGTGCGCCGGGGCGAGCAGCGCCTGAAGGCGACCGACATCACCACCGCCCCCTATCCGGGGCTGGCCACCGACCTGCAGTCGCCGTTCATGGCCCTGATGACCATGGCTGACGGGGTCAGCACCATCAAAGAGACCATCTTCGAGAACCGCTTCATGCACGTGCCGGAGCTGTCGCGGCTGGGCGCCGACATCACCGTCCATGGGGCCGAGGCGCGGGTGCGCGGAGTCGAGCAGCTGAACGGCGCCCAGGTCATGGCCACCGACCTGCGCGCCTCGGTGTCGCTGGCGATCGCGGGGCTGGCCGCCAAGGGCGAGACCGTGGTCAACCGGGTCTATCACCTCGACCGCGGCTTCGAGCGGCTGGAAGAGAAGCTCTCGGCGTGCGGCGCGCAGGTGCGCCGGCTCAAGGACGGCGGCGGAGACGACGAATGAGCACGACCGACACCGCAACCACCAATGCTACCGGGCGCCTGAAGCTCCTGGCCGAGGACGCCGACGACCTGTCCGTGATCTCCGCCGCCCTGCAGGACGCGGTGGCCAAGGTCGGCGACATCGACTTCGATCCGCAGGGCAAGCGCCTGACCGTCGCCTTCAACCGCTTCCGCTGGGAAGCCGGGGAGGGCCAGCGCGTGCGGGCCGGCCTGCAGTTCGGCGGCGTGCTGAAGTGCCAGGCGCGGCGCATCCGCCGGGACGCCGCCGACGCGGTGGTCGAGCTCCTGGCGATCAGCTTCGAGCCGGGCGAGGGCGAGGAGAATCCCGGCGGGACGGTGGTGATGCATTTCGCCGGCGACGCCGACCTGCGCTGCGAGGTCGAGTGCATAGACGCGGCCCTCGCCGACGTGTCCGAGCCCTGGCCGACCAAGCGCACGCCGGGACATGCCACTTAGGTCCTTCTCGCCCTCGGGGGAGAAGGTGTCAGCCGCAGGCTGACGGATGAGGGGCCGCGCGAACGGTCGATCGTCCTGTACGGCCCCCTTCGTCGCTTCGCGCCGACACCCCTCATCCGCCGGCTTCGCCGCCACCTTCTCCCCCAAGGGGAGAAGGGAACTGGACTTTCCGCCTCAAACCGCCATTTCAGCCCCATGCGCCGCTTCACCTTCGACAACCCCGGTTTCGAGACCGCCTTCGCCGCCTTCCTGGACGAGCGGCGCGGGTCGCCGCCGGACGTGGACGCGGCGGTGGCCGAGATCATCGCGCGGGTGAAGGCCGACGGCCTGCCGGCCGTGCTCGACTACGCCCGCCGCTTCGACAAGGCCGACCTGACCGAGGCCACCATCAAGGTGACGGCCGACGAGATCGCCGCCGGCGCGGAAGCGTGCGAGCCCAAGGTCCGCGAGGCCATCGCCTTCGCCGCCGCCCGCATCCGCCGCTATCACGAACGCCAGCGCCCCGCTGACGCCCGCTTCATCGACGAGGACGGGGTGGAGCTGGGCTGGCGCTGGACGGCCCTGGAGTCGGTGGGGGTCTATGTGCCCGGCGGCCGGGCCGCCTATCCGTCCACCGTGCTGATGAACGCCGTGCCGGCCCAGGTCGCGGGGGTCGAGCGCATCGCCATGGTCACGCCCCCCGGGCGGATGGCCCCGGCGGTGCTGGCGGCCGCCCAGGAGGCCGGGGTCACCGAGATCTGGCGCATCGGCGGGGCCCACGCCTGCGCCGCCCTGGCCTATGGCGCCGGCCCCATTCGCCCCGTCGACAAGATCGTCGGCCCCGGCAACGCCTATGTCACCGCCGCCAAGCGCCGGCTTTACGGGGTGGTGGGCATCGACGCCCTGGCCGGCCCGTCCGAGATCGTGGTGGTGGCCGACGCCGCCAACGACCCCGAGTGGATCGCCGCCGACCTGTTGTCCCAGGCCGAGCACGACCCCGACGCCCAGTCGATTCTGATCACCCCGGACGCGGACTTCGCCCAGGCCGTGGCCGAGGCGGTGGAGCGCCAGCTCGCCGTCCTGGCCACGGGCGAGGACGCCGCCGCCTCGTGGGCGGCGCACGGGGCGGTGATCATCGCGCCCCTGTCGGCCTCCGCAGCCCTGGTCGACCGAATCGCCCCCGAGCACGTCGAGTTCGCGGTCGAGGACCCGGAGGCCCTGGCCGCCCCGGTGCGCCACGCCGGCGCGATCTTCCTGGGCCGCCTGACGCCAGAGGCCATCGGCGACTATGTGGCCGGGTCCAACCACGTCCTGCCGACCAGCCGGGCGGCGCGGTTCTCGTCGGGCCTGTCGATCTACGACTTCCTCAAGCGCAGCTCGATCGTGCGCTGCGACGCGGCCTCGTTCGCCAAACTGGCCCCGCACACCGTGGCCCTGGCCGAGGCGGAGGGTTTGCCGGCCCATGCGCGGTCGGCGGCGATCAGGATGAAGCCCTAACTGCCGCGGGCGAAGGACGCAGTGACTTGCTGCGGCGCACCACTCACGCCACTCTCGTCTCGGGACGTGGAGCATGAGCGCCAGATCGCCGTGTTCGACCTGATCGAGGCCAACTACTTCCATCCCGACGACGCCCCGGCCGGGCCCTACGACCTGAGGATCTCGCTGATCGACAACCGGCTGGCCCTGGACATCTCGGGCCCGGGCTACGCCAAGCGGCACCTGCTCTCCCTGTCGCCGTTCCGGTCGGCGATCCGCGACTACTTCCTGATCTGCGAGAGCTATTACGACGCCATCCGCCATTCGACGCCGAGCCAGATCG
>DAICXL010000049.1:0-19006 GCA_027312185.1 Caulobacterales bacterium
GGGGCGGGCCCCGGCGGAAAAATCGGCGCCGCGCTTGCCAGACTCGCGCCCCTCCGCGAGTGTCCCCGCCATGATCGCGCCCACCGGGATCCTGCCCTGCCAGTCCATCGAGGCCCTGATCGCGTCCGGCGCGGTGACGGCGTCCAGCCCCTACGCCTCCGATCAGGTGCAGCCGGCCAGCCTCGACCTGAGGCTGGGCGCCACGGCCTGGCGGGTGCGCGCCTCCTTCCTGCCGGGGCCGGGCCGCAAGGTGGCCGACCGGATGGCCGACGTCGCCATGCACAGGCTCGACCTGAGGGACGGGGCGGTGCTCGAGCGCGGCTGCGTCTATATCGCCGAGGTGCAGGAACGCCTGGCCCTGCCGCCGGGGGTGGCCGGCCGGGCCAACCCCAAGAGCTCCACCGGCCGGGTCGACGTCTTCGTGCGCCTGCTCACCGACGGCGGCCGCTTCGACGACGTGGCCGAGGGCTATACGGGCCCCCTCTATATCGAGATCGCGCCCCAGACCTTCTCCATCCTGGTCCGGCCCGGCACGCGGCTGAACCAGCTGCGCCTCAAGCGCGGCGCCCCCGAACAGCGGGCGGTGCTGGACGTCGGGGTCGACCTGACCGGCGAACTTGCCGGCTTTCGCGCCCGCCGCCATGCCGGGGTCATCGACCTCGACAAGGAGGACGGCCACGACCCACGCGACTTCTGGGAGCCCCTGGAGCCGCGCAGAGGGGAATTGCTGCTCGATCCGGGCGAATTCTACATCCTGGCTTCGAAGGAGGCGATCGAGATCCCCGCCATGGACGCGGCCGAGATGACCCCGATCGATCCGTCAGTGGGTGAGTTCCGGGTGCACTACGCCGGCTTCTTCGACCCCGGCTTCGGCACCGAGGAAGCGGCCGGCCTTGGATCGAAGGCAGTTCTGGAAGTGCGCAGCCACGAGACGCCGTTCCTGCTCGAGGACGGCCAGACCGTGGCGCGGCTTGTCTATGAGCGGCTGTCGGAACGGCCGAGCCGCCTCTACGGCTTCGACGGCTCACACTATCAGCGCCAGGGGCTGAAGCTCTCCAAGCACTTCAAGGCCTGGTAGGCCCTCAGCGGGCCCGCCACGTCGGCCGGAACGGAGCCGTATCGCCCCTCGGCCGCCATCGCCGCTCAGGCTTGGGCTCATGGGCCATCAGGGCCGCCGAGGTCAGCACCCAGAGCACCGCCCAGGCGGCGAGAACCAAAAGCCCCACCACAGTCAGAAGCGTGTCCATCCGAACCCTCCCGGTCCCATTGCGGGACCTTTGGGGCAGGCGGTGCAGGGCGCGGGCCAGCTAGGTCGTGGACTTGGAGAAGAGGTGGATCACCGCGACCCCGGCGATGATCAGAGCGAGGCCCAAGAGGGCCGGCGCGTCGAGCCTCTGGCGGAACAGCACCAGCCCGACCAGAGAGATCAGCACGATCCCCACGCCCGACCAGATCCCGAGGCGATGCCCATCGGGATGGTGCGCAGGGCGAACGACAGGCACCAGAACGCCGTCCCATATCCCGCCACCACCAGGACCGAAGGGCCGAGGCGGCTGAACCCCGCGGACGCCTTCAGCGCCGAAGTGCCGATCACCTCGGCCAGGATGGCGACCATCAGATAGGCCCAGTTCATCGCAGCCTCACGGGTGACAGGGGCCCTTGGCCTGCGCTAAGACCTGGGCAGCGCGGGCGTGATGTAGTGGTAGCCTGAAAGCTTCCCAAGCTTTTCGTGCGGGTTCGATTCCCGCCGCCCGCTCCAAACCCCGAGCCCCTCGAGCCGGAATGACCTTGTCCACATGGGCCGTGCTTGTGGTGCTGGCCCTGGCGCTGGCCGCCGACGCCTTCGCCGTGGCCGTATCGCAAGGCGCCAGCGGTCGGCACGGGATTGGCGGGGCGATGCGGATCGGCGGGGCGTTCGGCCTGGCGCAAGGGATCATGCCGCTGATCGGATGGGCGCTCGGCGTGCGCTTCACCGGTGTCATCGGGGCCTTCGACCACTGGATCGCCTTCGGCCTCCTCGGCGCCCTGGGAGCCAAGACCATCTACGAGGGCCTGTCGGCAGACGACGACGCCGGGCCGGCGCCCCGGCTGTCCAACTTGGCCCTGCTGGGCGCGGCCCTGGCCACCAGCATCGACGCGGCGGCGGCGGGGGTCACCCTGCCGACCCTGGGCGCCCCCATAGGCCTCGCCTGCGCCACCATCGGCCTCGTCACCCTGGCGGCCTCGACCTCAGGGGTGCTCCTAGGCGGAGCGGCCGGGAGCCGCATCGGCAAGCGCGCCGAGGTGGTCGGCGGTGCAGCCCTGATCCTGATCGGCCTCAACATCCTGATCCGCCACCTGTTCTTCGGCGGCTGACGGGCGCCCTCAGTCCTCGCAGGCCTTCTCCATCCCGGCCATGTGGTCGGCCGGGTCGCCGCAGCGGGAGAGCGGGGCCTCTGTGGTCTCGATCCGTGAGCCCCGTTCCAGGGTCTTGTGAACCGGGCAGCGCTCGGCGATTTCGATCAGGCGCTCGCGCTGGTCCCGATCGAGGTCGCCCTCGATGAAGATCTGGCGGACGAAGCGGTCCGGCGGGTCGAGGCCGGCCTCCCGGATGTGGGTCACGTCGGTCGACACGCGCTTCACCGCCCAGCCCTTTTGATCGGCGTAGAGGCGCAAGGTCATCACCGTGCAGGCCCCAAGCGCCGCGCACAGGACGTCGTAGGGGTTCGGCCCTGAGCCCAGCCCGCCGACCGAGGGCGGCTCGTCGATCAGCCAGGTAGCCCCGCCCGCGTGGGCGCGGACCTGGAAGCGGCCATCGCCGGTCTCCTCGACCCGCACCGACTCCACGGGGCGCGGCGGGGAAGCGGGGGCGGGTCCAAGATAGCGGTCGGCCCAGGCGGCGATCACCTCGGCGGCGTAGTCGGCGTCGGCCTGGCGGGTCAGCAGGTGGTCGGCATGGTCGAGGGAGATGAAGCTCTTGGGATGGCGGGCGGCCATGAAGATGGCGCTGGCGTTCTCCACCGGCACCACCGCGTCCTGCGGCGCATGCAGGATCAGCAACGCCTTGCGCAGGCTGGCCAGCCGCCGGCCCGGCTCGTGGTCGCGGATGTCGTCGAGGAAGCTCTTGCCCACGGTGAAGGTGCGCCCCCCCAGGCTGACGTCGGCCTGGCCCATGCGCGCGATCTCCTCCACCGCGTCGCCCAACTGCTCCAGGGCGTGGCCGGGGTCGAAGGGCGAACCGATGACCACCACCGCCTTGGCCTGCGGCAGGTCGTGGGCGACGGCCAGGGCGGCCGCCCCGCCAAGGCTGTGGCCGACCAGCAGGGCGGGCGCCATGCCCGCGTCCGCCATGGCCTTGGCGGCGGCCTGGAGGTCGCCCACGTCGCGGGCGAAGCCGCCTTGCGAGAAGTCGCCCGCGCTGTCGCCGAGCCCGGTGAAGTCGAAGCGCAGCACCCCGACTCCCTGGCGGGCGAGGGCGCGGGACACCCGGGCGGCGGCGAGCGAATCCTTGGTGCAGGTGAAGCAGTGGGCGAACAGGGCCCAGGCCCGGACCGGGCCGTCGGGCTGCTCAAGACGGCCCGAAAGGGTCTCGCCGGCGAAGCCCGGGAAGTCGAAGGAACGCGTGGTCATGATTGGCTCGGGGAAGCTGCGGCCGGGGGAGATGACCCCCGGCCGCTCGCCCGCGCAACCCGTCTAGTTGACGGCGAAGCAGTAGAACAGGCCCGCGCCGCCGGTGGCGACGAGGTTCGGCTGGCTGCAGCCTCGGCTCGGGTGAGCCGAGTTCCAGGAGCCGTTGCCGCCCCCCTGCTTGTCGTGGTGGCCGAGCTGCGCCGAGTTCGGCGCGCCTTCGGCGGCGCTGGTGTAGTTGCTGCAGGTCCTGTCGGCGCCGGCCGGATAGGCCGTGCCGTCCGGCTGGCTGCCGGTCAGGATGTCGTGCTGGTTGGGCTGGTCGCCGACACCGTTGACCATGGTGTTCTTCTCGGTGAGCGACACGTTCTTGCCCAGGGCGACGCCCATGCGGGCGAAGGCCAGGGTGTCGCCGTGCAGCTGCTCGACGCTGTCGGCGACCTTCTGGCCGCGGGCGTTGTACCAGGGGCCCTTGCCGATGCGGTCGCGGGCGTTCACCGCGCCAGCGCCTTGGGTCGACAGGTAGGCGTGCCAGGTGACGCCGCCGCGGCCGGCCGCCGCCGCCAGGGTCTGGCAGTGGGCGTCGGCGCCGGCGAGACCGCCGAGGTTGGCGCCCGCGCCCTTGCCGACGCTGGTGATGAAGAAGCTCATCGGCGGGGGCGGACCGGCCGCCGGCGGCTGAGCGAAGGCCATGTAGGAACTGGCGAGCAGGGCGGCGCCCACCACGCCGACAGCCGGAACAATCTTCTTCATCGTCTCTTCCCCGTCTTAGCCCGTCTGGACAGAAGGTCGCACCCTAGATCAGCCTCCCGCCGCCGCCTAGCCGGTGATGCATGAGAGTTTCCCGACAAGAAAGCCCTGGTGCAACCTTCGCCGCGTCATACGTTCTAGGGGGATGCGCGCCTTCGCCACCTTGCTGGACCGCCTGTCGCTGACGAGCTCGCGCAACGCCAAGCTCAGGCTGGTCCGCGACTATCTCGCCGCCCAGCCCGACCCCGAACGCGGCTGGGCCTTGGCTTCCCTCACCGGCGACCTGATCTTCGACGCCGCCAATCCGGCGATGATCCGAAAGGCCGTCGAGGCGCGGATGGATGGCCAGCTGTTCCGCTGGTCCTACGACTATGTCGGCGATTTGGCCGAGACCGTGGCCCTGGTCTGGCCGAAGACCCCGGGCGCCAACCGCGAGCCGGACCTGTCGGAGGTGGTCGACGCCCTGCGCACCGCCCACCGGCGGGACACCCAGGCCCTGCTGGAGGGCTGGCTCGACGCCTGCGACGACGCCGACGCCCGCTGGGCCCTGCTCAAACTCCTGACCGGCGGCCTGCGGGTCGGACTGTCGGCGCGGCTGGCCAAGCAGGCGGCCGCCGACATGGCGCTGGCCTATGGCCACACGGTGGAGGTGGCCGAGATCGAGGAGGTCTGGCACGCGCTGGAGCCGCCCTATCCCGAACTGTTCGCCTGGCTGGAGGGCCGGGCCGAGCGGCCGAACCCCGAAGCGCCCGGCCGCTTCCGGCCGGTGATGCTGGCCCAGGCCGTGGACGAGGTCGCCGACTTCGCCAAGCTCGACCCCGCCGCCTATGCCGCCGAATGGAAATGGGACGGCATCCGGGTGCAGGCGGTGCGCGAGGGCGGGGTGGCCCGCCTCTACAGCCGCACCGGCGACGAGATCTCCGGCGCCTTCCCCGACCTGATGGAGGCGCTCGATTTCGAAGGCGCCGTCGACGGCGAACTGCTGGTGCTGCGCGACGGCCGGGTCGCCCCCTTCGCCGACCTGCAGCAGCGCCTGAACCGCAAGGCGGTCGACGCCAAGGTCATGGCCAGGTTCCCCGCCGGCATCCGCGTCTACGACATCCTGGCCGACGCCGGGGACGACGTGCGCAGCCTGCCGTTCTGGATGCGCCGCGGCCGGCTGGAGGCCCTGATCGCGCGCCATCCCTCCCCTCGCCTGGACCTGTCGCCCCTGGTCCCCTTCGAGAGCTGGGAAGCGCTGGCGGCGCTGCGCGCCGACCCGCCCCCCGGGGACGCGCTTTCGGCCGAGGGGCTGATGCTGAAGCGGCTGGACAGCCTGTACGAGGCCGGACGTCCCAAGGGGCCATGGTTCAAGTGGAAGCGCGACCCCTTCCTCGTCGACGCGGTGCTGATGTACGCCCAGCGCGGCCACGGCAAACGGTCCAGCTTCTATTCCGACTACACCTTCGGGGTGTGGCGCGAGGGCGAGCTGACCCCCGTGGGCAAGGCCTATTTCGGCTTCACCGACGAGGAGCTGAAGCAGATCGACAAGTTCGTCCGTGACCATACCGTGGAGCGGTTCGGGCCGGTGCGATCGGTCCGCGCCGACCGGGGCTTCGGCCTGGTGTTCGAGGTGGCGTTCGAGGGGCTGCAGCGCTCGACGCGCCATAAGTCCGGGGTGGCGATGCGCTTCCCGCGCATCAACCGCATCCGCTGGGACAAGCCCGCGGCCGAGGCCGACACCCTGGAGACCCTTGAAGGGATGCTGGAGACGATCGAGTCGGGCCGCGCGCCGGGCTAGCCGCGGAAAAAGAACACGCCTGCGACGCTGAGCACGATGAACGCGACGAAGAGCGCGGCGATCACCAGGCCCAGCACGCTGGACGCGGCCTTGCCGGCGCCGTCGGCGGCGGTTTCGGCCGCGTGGGCGGCGGGGTTGCGGCGGGCCTCCAGGGCGTGGTCGTCGTCGATCTGCGGGTCCATGACGGAAGAAGCGTGCGGCGGGCCGCAGCGTTCCGCCTCAGACCGCGCTGCGCTCCGGCGCCCGCACCCGCTTCCAGGCCAGGAACCAGATCACCGCCGCCTGCGCCCCGGCCGAGAGCACCGATACGGCCGGCGAGATCGGGCTGGGGGTGAACAGGGCGGCGCCGCCCTGGCCGAGGCTGACGCCCACCACCCCGCCGACGAAATAGGCCAGGAACAGACCCAGCGCCGCGCCGAAGTCGCCGCGGCCCGGGCGGGGACCGAAGCGGAAATAGGCCACGATGGCGAGGTCGCGCAGCAGGAAGGCCAGGGCCGCCAGGGCGAGCAGGACGGAGGGCTCGGCGCCTTCGCCAAACAGGGGCGAGACGGCGACGCCCGCCACCGCCAGCAGCGACAGCAGGACCGGGGCCACGACCAGGGGCATGGCGGCGGTCATGGCGGGGCCGTCCCGGCGGCGCAGCGCATCGCCGAACTGGCGCAGGCGCACCCGGTCGGCCGGATCGGCGAAGACCCCGGCGTAGGCGCAGGCCGCGAACACCGCCCCGGCCACGGCGAAGCGCATGGTCGAACCGGCGTCGACCAGACCCGCGGCCCAGAACCCCAGGAACAGCACGAAGGCGGGCCAGACCCACGGCCCGTTCTCCATCTGCAGCTCGAGCCGCATCAGCCGCCAGGCCGCCGTCAGCGCCCAGGCCCCGAACACCACCAGGGACAGGGCCAGGAACCAGGTGCTCGGGATGGCCGCGCCCCACCACTGGGTCACGCCCCCCGAGCCGTTCAGCCAGCCGAGGGGCCCGCCGAGGCCCAGGCCCCGGGTCGGGAACACCCGCTGGGCGGCGCCGAGCACCACCAGCAGGCCGATGATCCCGCCGGCGGTGAAGCGGAAATTGGGGATGCGGCCCTCCGCGCGGGCGCGGCGGACGTTGACCAGGGCGCCGACCAGGGCGCCGGCCTGCATCAGGATCGCCAGGCCCAGGCCGCCGACCACCAGCGGCAGCGCGCCCTCGACCTTGCCCTCGTAGAGAGCGGCGGCAAGCGCCAGGACGAGCCCGCTGGCGGCGGCCAGCCAGGCCATGGAGGTGGCGCCGAACAGCTTGCCCCAGGTCATCGCCCACGGGGTCAGGGCCGACAGGCGCTGGAAGTCCCAGGTGCGCTGCCGCACTTCCTCGGCCAGGGCGCCGCCGGCGGTGCGCGAGCCCCAGATCAGGGCGGTGGCCACGAAGACGACGGCGCCGGCGATCCCCAGCATGGGGACGGGATCGCGCCGGGCGAGCAGCAGCACCGAGCCGTAGATCGCGGCCAGGACAACGCCGGTCCAGGCCAAGCGCCGCGGCCCGGCCTCGAGCCAAAGGTTGCGCTGGAATTCGGGGTTCACGGCCGGCCTCGCTCAGGGGGTTTGCGCGATTCCTGCAGATAGGCCTCTTCGAGCGTGGTGCGCACGGCCGAGAAGCCGCGCACCGGCAGACCGGCGGCGACCAGCTTGCCCAGGGCGGCGGACTCGGCCTCCGGCGCCAGGACCAGGACCGCCTCGTCCTCGCCCGCATGCTCGACGGAAAAGCCAAGGGCCAGCAGGCGGGCGGCCAGGTCGTCATAGGCCTGGGCGAACGACACCCGCACCCTCTGGCCGTCCTCGGCGCTCGAGCGGGCCCCGGCGCTGATCACGCCCGAACCGGCCACGCGGCCGTCGCGGATCATCAGCATCTCGGTCGAATAGTCCTCCAGCTCGGCCAGGATGTGCGACGAGACGAGGATGGTCATCCCCTCCCCCGACAGGCGGCGGATCAGGTCCGACAGGCTGCGCCGGGCGTCCGGGTCGAGGCCGGCGGCCGGTTCGTCGAGGAGCAGCACAGACGGGGAATGGACGATGGTCTGGGCGATGGCCAGCCGCTGGCGCAGGCCCCGGGACAGCTCGCCCGCCCGCTTGTCCAGCCGGTCGGTCAGGTCGACCCGGGCCGCCGCCTTGAGCATCGCGTCCTCGGCCGCGTCCTGCGCCACCCCGCGCGAGCGGGCGGCGTAGATCAGGGCCTGGCGCACCGACAGCTCGTCGTAGAGGCCGAAGAAGTCGGGCAGGTAGCCGAGGGCGGCGTGGACACCGCGCGGGTCGGCACGGGTGTCGAGGCCGGCGACGGTGATGACGCCGGAGGTCGGGCGGTCGAGGGCCGCGATGCAGCGCATCAGGGTCGACTTGCCGGCCCCGTTCGGCCCGACCAGCGCCAGGACCGCGCCCTTGGCGATGGCGAAGCTCACCCCGTGCAGGGCGCGGGCGGCCGGGTAATCGTAGACCACGTCCTGGGCGGAGATCATGCCGCGAACCTAGAGCACGGGCCTGCAACGGCAAAGCCGCTCATGCGTTCGCCTCGACCAGGGCTTTCACAAAAGAGGGGCGAGACGCCTTGGCAGAACCCGCAACCTTGTCCGCTCCCGTCCGCCCCGTCGACGGCCAGACCCTGGCCCTGGCCAAGCTGAGCGACGTGGTCGGCGACTTCGCCGTCAACATCACCATCTCCCTGCTCATCCTGGCGCTGGCGATCTGGCTGAGCGGCTGGGCCTCCAAGTTGGTGCGGCGAGCGATCCAACGCATTCCGCGGATCAATCACGACGCCACCCTGGCCGACTTCGCCTCGTCCTTCGCCCGCTATGTGGTGGTGATCATCGGGGTCATCGCCGTGCTGCGCCGGCTGGGGGTGGAGACCACCTCGATCATCACGGTGCTGGGCGCCGCGTCCCTGGCCATCGGCCTGGCGCTGCAGGGGACCCTCAGCAACGTCGCGGCGGGGGTGATGGTGCTGATCTTCCGCCCCTATCGGGTGGGCGACCATGTGCTGATCGCCGGCAATACCGGAACGGTCAGCCACTTCGACCTGTTCAACACGGTGATCCACGACTTCGATTTCCTGAAGATCGTCATCCCCAACGGCAAGGCGTTCGGGGACGTGGTGGTCAACTACACCGACATCCCGCGCCGGCGCATCGATCTCACCTTGGGCATCAGCTACGATGACGATATCGGCAAGGCGATCGATGTGGCGGTGGCGAGCGCGGCGGCCGACAGCCGCATCCTGTCCGATCCGGCGCCGTGGGCGAAGGTGACGGAGCTGGCTTCCTCCTCCGTCAATGTCAGCCTGCGGTGCTGGACCTCGCCCTCGGGCTATCTGGACACCCGCTGCGACCTCATCCGCCGGGTCAAGGAAGCCTATGACGCGGCTGGCCTCACCTTCGCCTTCCCGACGCAGCTTTCCCTCGAGAAGCGCCTGTCCCCCGACCCCAGCGTGCAGGCGGCGGCCGCCGCCGTCGCGGCGGTCGCGACAGCGCAGAACGAGCGGGATCAGAGCGAGGCGGATCGCAGCGGACGGGATCGGCCCTGAGCGCCGTTCACGGTTTCTCAGCCACGCCGGGCGCATCCAGGGGCATGCGCCTCGCACGCCTCGTCATCGCCGCCCTGCTTGTGTCCAGCGCCGCCGCGGCCCAGGCCCCCGACCGGGTCGGCCCGCCGCCGCCCGTGCAGCCCCGCGTCCAGGCGGCGCCCGCCCCGAAAGCGCTGCCCGCCGCCCCAAGGCCCACACAGTCATTCGCGGCCGGCGGGATCACCGGCGGCCTGACAGGCTTCCAGCCGATGCGCCCCTTCCCGGCCTTGGTCGGACTTTCCCCCGCCGGCGACGCCGCGCCCCAGTGCCGCGCCGCCTGCGCCAAGGTCCACAACCAGTGCGCCGGCCAGGGCGAGGACACCTGCGACAGCAACTGGACGCAGTGCGTCACGCGATGCCGCACCGGGCGATAGGTCAGATCAGCGGATATTCCCGCTCCAGCTCGTACCGGGTCCCCTCGACCGTCCGCCAGCTCGAATAGAGCCCGAACCACGACACCCGCCACGGAGGCGAGGCGAGGAGGCTGTTGGCGGCGATCCACCCGGCGACCCGGTGCGGGTCGGCTTGGCGGTCGAGATAGGCCAGGGTGACGTGCGGGCGATAGGCCCGCCGCTCCAGCTTCAATCCGGCCCGCCGGGCCGCGCTTTCGCAGCGGCCGGCCAGGACGTCGAGGGGCTCGCTGGCCTTGACGCCGGCCCAGACGGCGTTGAGCTGGTGGCCGTCGCCGCGGGCGTCCACGCCCTGAAGCTCAAGGTCGAACGGCTTGCCGCCGACCCGCGCCAGCTCCGCGTCCAGGTCCGCCGCCGCCGTCTCCTGCACCTCGCCATAGAAGCGCAGGGTGACGTGCAGGCTGCCCGCGGGCCGCCACCGGGCGCCGGGCAGGCCCTGCTGGCGGGGCGCCAGGTCGTCTTCGACCTCGGGCGGCACTTCGATGGCGGTGAACAGGCGGATCATGACGTCAGGGACAGGGGTTGGGCTGTCGGTTGTGCAGGCGGTCGACCGCCGCCTCCAGGTCCGCGTCCCAGGGCAGGTCGAAGGCGTCGATGTCCTGCGCCAACTGCTCCAGGGTCGAGGCCCCGATGATGGTCGAGGTCACGAAGGGACGGGTGTCGCAGAACCGCAGCGCCAGGGCGGTCGGCGAGACGCCGCGCTCGCGGGCGAGGTCGAGATAGGACTGGATCGCCGCGTCGGCGCCGACCTTCTCGTAGCGCTGGAGCCGGTCGTAGAGGGTCTTGCGCGCGCCCGCCGGCAGGGCGCCGCCCTGGTACTTGCCGGTCAGATAGCCCTGGGCCAGGGGCGAGTAGGCCAGAAGCCCGACCTGCTCCTCGACCGCGATCTCGGACAGGCCGAGTTCGAAGGTGCGGTTGACCAAGCTGTAGGCGTTCTGGATCGAGGCCATCCGCGGCAGACCCAGCCGGTCGGAGGCGGCGAGGAAGCGCATCACCCCCCAAGACGTCTCGTTGGAGACGCCGAGGTGGCGGATCGAGCCCTTTTCGACGTGGCGATTCAGATGCTCCAGCGTCTCTTCGAAGCTGATGAAGTCGGCCTCGTAGTCGACGTGGCTGAGCGTGCCCCAGCGGTGCACGTCCCGGTCCGGCCAGTGGATCTGGTAGAGGTCGATGACGCCGGTCTGCAGCCGGCGCAGGGACTTCTCCACCGCCTCGTCGATCTGGGCGCGGGTGACGCGGGTGCCTTCGCCGTTGTCACGGTACCAGGTCATGCCGCTGCGGCCGGCGATCTTGGTGGCGAGCACGATGCGGTCGCGGGTCCCGCGCGCGCGCATCCAGGCGCCGATGATCTCCTCGGTGCGCCCCTGGGTCTCCGCGTTCGGCGGCGTCGGGTGCATCTCGGCGGTGTCGAAGAAGTTCACCCCCCGCTCGAGGGCGTAGTCCATCTGGGCGAAGCCGTCGGCCTCGCTGTTCTGCCGGCCCCAGGTCATGGTGCCCAGGCACACCCGCGACACCTTGAGGCCCGTACGGCCGAGATCGGAATACTGCATGCCTTCTCCACACTAAGGTTAAGTCGCGTCAACCACGCTGCTTAATCGACGCTCCATCGTCCTCTGGCAAAGTCGCCACGTTCAAGAGGAGTCCTTTCGATGGACGACGGCGTGATCTTCCGCATCCCCAATACCCAGACGGCCGCCACCGGCGGCGGCGCGGGCGAGCACCTGTTCCGCAAGCGGATCCTGGTGACGGGCGGCGCGGGCTTCGTCGGCTCCCACCTGTGCGAACGGCTCCTTGGCGCCGGCCACGACGTCCTGTGCGTCGACAACTACTACACCGGCCGCCGCTCCAACATCGAGCATCTGCTGGCCAATCCGCGCTTCGAGGCCATGCGCCACGACATCACCTCGCCGCTGATGGTCGAGGTGGACGAGATCTACAACCTGGCCTGCCCCGCCTCGCCGGTGCACTACCAGTTCGATCCGGTGCAGACGCTGAAGACCAGCGTGCACGGGGCGATCAACATGCTGGGCTTGGCCAAGCGGACCAAGGCCAAGATCTTCCAGGCCTCGACCAGCGAGGTCTATGGCGATCCGCTCGTGCACCCGCAGCCCGAAAGCTATTGGGGTCACGTCAACCCGATGGGCCCGCGCTCCTGCTACGACGAGGGCAAGCGGGCGGCCGAGACCCTGTTCTACGACTACCACCGCCAGCACGGGGTGGACGTACGCGTGGCGCGGATCTTCAACACCTATGGCCCGCGCATGCACCCCAACGACGGCCGGGTGGTGTCGAACTTCATCGTCCAGGCCCTGCAGGGCAAGGACATCACCATCTATGGCGACGGATCGCAGACCCGCTCGTTCTGCTACGTCGACGACCTGGTCGACGGCTTCCTGCGGCTGATGGATCAGACCGCCATCATCGGGCCGGTCAACCTCGGCAACCCCAACGAATTCACCATCCGGCAGCTGGCCGAACTGGCCATCGAGCTGACCGGATCGCACTCCAAGCTGATCTTCCAGCCCCTCCCGGCCGACGATCCCAAGCAGCGCCAGCCCGACATCGCGCTCGCCCGCGAAACCCTCGGCTGGGAGCCGCAGATGCAGCTGCGCCAGGGCCTGGGCAAGACCATCGAGTACTTCGACCGGCTGATGCGCGAGAAGATCGCGGTCTAGGTCGCGGATACAAAGCCTCGTCCTTCGACAAGCTCAGGACGAGGCTTTTACTGCACCGGCAGCGCCGAAGTCGGCCCGAGCCCGAGCCTGCCGCAGGACGAGGCCGCCGCGTGACCTGTCGGCGCGGGCCGGGCGCCCGACGACTATTACAAAATGTGTCTGGAGAGGGCGGTCACGAAACCGCCAGCCTCTACGGTTCCTCTTGCGCAGGACCCACGCGTGTCCAATATCTTGTGCACGCCCACGCGGGCGTTTGAATTCGAGGATCTATCGTTATGAGCGACTTCAATCGCGGTTATGCGCGGCCGGTCCCGGCTTCCACCGACATGTCGGTCGACGCAGGGCTGCGCTCGTTCATGCTCGGGGTCTACAACAAGGTCGGCCTGGGCCTGGTGCTGTCGGCCGCCATCGCCTACCTGACCGGCGGTCCGCTGGCCTCGCTGATGTTCCGCCTCACGGCCGACGGGCGCCTGGCGGGCTACACCCCGGTGGGCTACGCGGTCGTCTTCGCGCCCATCGTGCTCTTGCTGGTGGCCGGGTTCGCGCTTCGCAACCCGACGCCTAAGAGCTCCGGCGCGCTGTACTGGACCATCGTCACCCTGATCGGCGCTTCGCTGGGCGTGGTGGTGCTGGCCTATACCGGCGCCTCGATCTTCCAGACCTTCCTGATCACGGCGGCCGCTTTCGGCGGGCTCAGCTTGGTGGGCTACACCACCAAGAAGGACCTGACCGGCCTCGGCAGCTTCCTGATCATGGGCGTGATCGGCCTGCTGATCGCCTCGGTGGTCAACATGTTCCTGCAAAACTCGGCGATGGCCTTCATCGTCAACGTGCTGGGCGTGCTGATCTTCTCGGGCCTGATCGCCTACGACACCCAGCGCCTGAAGATGACCTACTACCAGCTGGGCGGCGACCAGACGGCCATGGGCGTGGCGACCAACTACGGTGCGCTGAGCCTCTACATCAACTTCATCAACCTGTTCCAATTCCTGCTGGCCCTCTTCGGCAGCCGCCGCTAAGGCCGCCCGAACAGCCCGAACACGAGGCCCCGGCGGGCGACCGCCGGGGCCTTTTTCGTGCGCAGTGGGACTATTCCACCACCCTGAACTTGCGGGTGTCGAAAACCTTGAGCACCTGCTCCAGCTCGCGGCCGCGGCGTAAGGTTATCTGGCCCGCACCGATCACCGCCCAGGCGCCCTGGCGGTTGGCCAGGGCCGGGGTCTTCTCTATGCGGTAGAGGGGCTGTTCGGAGGCGCGGCGGTACACGGCGAACACCGCTCGGTCGGCCAGGCCCGATATGGCGTAGTCGCGCCACTCGCCGGCGGCGACCATGCGCCCGTAGAGACGGAGCAACAGGTCGAACTCGCGCCGCTCGAAAAACACGGTGGGGGTCGCCGGCGTGGGCGACGATCCGGGGACTGAAAACCCGTCGGAGCTCATCGGAGCCAGCTTAGGCCGGTTTGCCGCGGAAAATCGAGCCCCGGCCGGCGGATTGCGGACCTGATGCCAAGAGACACGAAATGGCCGCATTGGGGTCCCGAACGCGCCCTATCGCCAGTCGATAAGACACGGGTCGGCCGGTCGGGACTTGGTTCTGGATCCTGAACAGCCCCCCCAGCCCCCCGGATCAGGGTTCGGTCGGTCGACGCTTAAAACTGCAGAAGCCCGCGCGGTCTCCCCCCTCTTCCGCGCGGGCTTCTTGCTGTTTGGGGCCCCGGCGCGTCCGGGGGATCTAAGCTCTCGCGAAATTCGACATGTCGCTTGGGTCCCCGGACACGCCGGGGATGACAGTTGAATTCAGCCGTCCTTGGCCGCGGCCAGGATGGGGCCGCCCTTGGCGCCTTGCACCAGCACCAGGGTGGTCAGGCCGGGCGCGACGGGCGCGGCGGCGGGATAGCTCCGCATGCGCCCGCTCCAGGGGCCTAGGCGGGTCAGTTCGCGCACCACGTTCACATGGGTCACGGTCTTGCCGGCGTTTTCGCCCGTGCGCACCCGCACGTCGCGGCGGGCGGGGTCGTAGCGCACCAGCCAAACGTCCACACCCCCGCGCAGAGAGGTTCCGGACCCGACGGTGACGCGGCGGCCCTGGCGGCTGAAGCTGATGGCGGGGCCGCGCTGGCGCCGGGCGGCGTCGGCCTCGATAACCTCGTCGACGTCTTCGCGCTCGACCGCGGGGGCCTCGGTGCGGCCTGAGACCACCACCTCGGGAGTGTAGATCTCCTTCAGCATCAGGCGCGAGACATAGGCCCGCTGGCGCGAAGTGAACTCGGGCTTGGCGAAGGTGTCGGGCCAGCCGAGGTAGTCCCAGTAGTCGACGGGCCAAGTCAGGGCGACGATGCCGCGGCGCTGGGCGATCTCGGCCAGCATCTGGTTGGCCTGGGGGCAGGAGGCGCAGCCCTGGGCGGTGAACAGCTCCACCACCACCGGGCGCACGGGCGCACGCCGGCTGCGGCTTTGCGCGTCGGCGCCGGCGGGCGCGACGAGGAGAGCGCAGAGTCCGAGCCAGACCGCGACGACACGGGTCGCTGAACGCAAGGGTCTCAGGCCGCTTCCCCCGTCGAACACCATCCCTCCACCATAGGCGCTGCCGCCCTGAGGGCGCTTCTCACCAATGCGTGAGGGGCGCGCGACCGAAAGCCGCCCGCCCCTCGCGTCTTTCCGGCCTATTCGGCCGCGAGCGGCGCGGCGTCGGAACGCGCCAGGTTGCGCAGGACGTAGGGCATGACCCCGCCGCTCCTGAAGTACTCCAACTCTGTGTCGGTATCGATCCGGCAGCGGACCTGGAAGCGCGCCACCTTGTGGTCCGACGGGCGGAACAGCTCGACGGTGACGGTGCGGCGCGGACGCAGCTCGGTCATGCCGCGGATGGTGATGACCTCCTCGCCGGTCAGGCCGAGGCGCTGCCAGCCGTCCTCCAGGAACTGCAGGGGCAGGACGCCCATGCCGACCAGGTTGGAGCGGTGAATGCGCTCGTAGGATTCGGCCAGGACGGCGCGGACGCCGAGCAGGGCGGTGCCCTTGGCGGCCCAGTCGCGGGACGAGCCGGTGCCGTATTCCTTGCCGGCGAAGATCACGCAGGGGCGGCCTTCGGCCTTGTAGCGCATGGCCGCGTCGTAGATCGCCAGGACCTCGCCGGACGGATAGTGCTTGGTGACCCCGCCCTCGATCTCCGGGGTCATCTTGTTGCGGATGCGGATGTTGGCGAAGGTGCCGCGCATCATCACTTCATGGTTCCCGCGGCGGGCGCCGTAGGAGTTGAAGTCCGCCACGTCGACGCCGTGCTGGATCAGGTACTGGCCCGCCGGGCTGGTCTTGCGGATCGAGCCGGCCGGCGAGATGTGGTCGGTGGTGATCGAGTCGCCAAAGATGCCGAGGATCGCCGCGCCCTGGATGTCCGTCACCGGCGCCGGGGTCATGGTGATGCCCTCGAAATAGGGCGGGTTCTGCACGTAGGTGGAGTCGCCTTCCCAGGCGTAGGTCTGGCCGCCGCCGACCTTGATGTTCTGCCACCGCTTCTCGCCCTTGAAGACGTCGGCGTAGCGGCTCTCAAACAGGGCGCCGGTGACCACCTTGCGCTGGATGGTGGCGATCTCCTCGTTGGTCGGCCACACGTCGCGCAGGTAGACCGCCTCCCCGTCCTTGCCGATCCCGAGCGGCTCGCAGGTCAGGTCGATCTGCATCGAGCCGGCCAGGGCGTAGGCGACGACCAGCGGCGGGGAGGCCAGGTAGTTGGCCCGCACGTCGGGGTTCACCCGGCCTTCGAAGTTGCGGTTGCCCGACAGGACGCTGGCGGCCACCAGGTCGCCGTCGGCGACCGCGTCGGACACGTTCGGGGCCAGGGGGCCCGAGTTGCCGATGCAGGTGGTGCAGCCGTAGCCCACCAGGTTGAAGCCCATCGCGTCGAGATCCTTGTCCAGACCCGCCGCGGCCAGATAGCCGGTCACGACCTGGGAGCCGGGGGCCAGGCTGGTCTTGACCCACGGCTTGACGGTCAGGCCGCGCTCGCGGGCCTTGCGGGCCACCAGGCCGGCGGCGATCAGCACGCTGGGGTTGGAGGTGTTGGTGCAGGAGGTGATGGCCGCGATGACCACGTCGCCGTGGCCGACGTCGAAGCTCGTATCCTTCACCGGGATGCGGGCGGTTTCATGCCCGGCCTTGCCGAACTCGGTGGCCAGGGAGTTCTTGAACGAGGCGGCGGCGTCCGACAGCAGCACCCGGTCCTGCGGCCGCTTGGGGCCGGCCAGGGACGGCAGCACCGTGCTGAGGTCCAGCTCCAGCACGTCGGTGAAGACGGGCTCGGGGGTCGTGGCGTCGACCCACAGGCCCTGCTCCTTGGCGTAGGCCTCGACCAGGGCGACGCGCTCGGGCGTGCGGCCGGTCTCGGTCAGGTAGCTGATGGTGGCGGGGGAGACGGGGAAGAAGCCGCAGGTGGCGCCGTATTCCGGGGCCATGTTGGCGATGGTGGCCTGGTCTTCCAGGGTCAGGTTGACGATGCCTTCGCCGAAGAACTCGACGAACTTGCCGACGACGCCCTTCTTGCGGAGCATCTGGACGATGGTCAGCACCAGGTCGGTGGCGGTGGCGCCTTCCGGCATCTTGCCGGTGAGACGGAAGCCGATGACCTCCGGGATCAGCATGGGGATCGGCTGGCCGAGCATGGCGGCCTCGGCCTCGATCCCGCCCACACCCCAGCCCAGGACGGCCAGGCCGTTGATCATGGTGGTGTGGCTGTCGGTGCCGACCACGGTGTCGGGATAGGCCAGGGTGGAGCCGTCCTCTTCGCCGGTCCAGACGGTCTGGGCCAGGTACTCCAGGTTCACCTGGTGACAGATGCCGGTCCCGGGCGGGACCACCCGGAAGTCGTCGAAGGCCGACGAGCCCCAGCGCAGGAAGCGGTAGCGTTCGGCGTTGCGCTCATATTCGCGCTCGACGTTCTGCTCGGCCGAGGAGGCCTGGCCGAAATAGTCGACCATGACCGAGTGGTCGATGACGAGATCGACGGGGTTCAGCGGGTTGATCTTGGCCGGGTCGGCGCCGAGGTTGGCCATGGCGTCGCGCATGGCAGCCAGGTCCACGACGGCGGGAACGCCGGTGAAATCCTGCATCAGCACCCGGGCGGGGCGGAAGGCGATCTCGTGCTGGACCGCGCCCTTGTTCTCGGAAAAGGCGGCCACGGCGCGCAGGTCTTCGGCGTTGACGGTCGGGCCTTCGTTGCGGAGCAGGTTCTCCAGCAGCACCTTCATCGAGACCGGAAGGCGCGAAACGCCGGAAAGACCGGCTTCCTCCGCGGCGCGCAGGCTGTAATAGACGTAGGTCTTGTCTCCCACCGTGAGTTCACGGCGGGCCTTGAGGCTGTCGATGGACGGCATGGATCAACTTCTCCCGTTCAGCGCCGCCCGCCAGACTTCCCCGATGGAAGCGGCCCCCTGGATCAGGGGCGGATTCGCGCACGATTTCGCCGGACACACAGCGTCCGGTCGCGTGCAGCGTAAGCCCCGCGCGGCGGTCAGGGTCATAAACCCGGGCGCGGGCGGCGTCCATGCGCCCTCTTCACTTCAGGGTTGTTCAGGGCCGCCGAGGGCCGAACCCGTGCTGGGACGCGCCGTCCGCCCATGAGCATCGCCCGTTTGACGATCAGCGGCCTGGCTGTGACCCGGGGCGAGCGCCGGCTGTTCCAAGGCTTCGACCTCGCCGTCGAGGCGGGACAGGCTGTGGCGCTCACCGGCGCCAACGGGGCGGGCAAGACCAGCCTGCTCCGCGCCGTGGCCGGATTGCTGCGGCCCGTCGCCGGCGAGGTGCGCTTCGACGGCCTGGCCGGGCCCCTCGAGGCCGAGGACGCCCGCTCTTCCGGGCTGCACCTGATGGGCCACCACGACGGGCTGAAATCGACCCGCACCGCCGGCGAGGAGCTGTCGTTCTGGACCGCCTGGAGCGGCGGCGACGCCGCCGGCGCGGCCCGGGCGATCGAGACGCTGGAGCTGGGATCGCTCCTCGGCCTGGAAGTGCGGCGGCTGTCGGCCGGCCAGAGGCGCCGCCTGGCCCTGGCGCGGCTGATATCGGCCCCGCGGCCGCTGTGGCTGCTCGACGAGCCCCTGGCCCCGCTGGACGCGGCGCGCCGCGCCCGGTTCGGCGAGCTGATGGCCGAGCACCTGGTGGGCGGCGGCCTGATCCTGGCGGCGGTGCACGATCCCCTGCCCGT
>DAICXL010000004.1:0-43302 GCA_027312185.1 Caulobacterales bacterium
AGTAGTTCTCGATGCCGGAGCAGGTCCCGATCTGGCGCATCATCTCGATGTCGTAGCTCGTGCGCATCCGCAGCCGCTGCGCCTCCAGCAGCTTGCCCTGCGCCTCCAGGATGCGCTGGATCACGAACATCACGTCCGGGCGGCCGGCGTCGTATTCGTCGAAGACCAGGGCGATGGGCCGCTGGATCGCCCAGGGCAGCATGCCTTCACGGAATTCGGTGACCTGCTGGCCGTCCTTCAGGACGATGGCGTCCTTGCCGACGAGGTCGATGCGGCTGACGTGGCTGTCGAGGTTCACCCGCACCAGCGGCCATTTGAGCCGCGCCGCCACCTGCTCGATGTGCGTCGACTTGCCCGTGCCGTGATAGCCCTGGACCATCACCCGTCGGTCGAAGGCGAAGCCGGCGCAGATGGCCAGGGTCGTCTGCGGGTCGAACTTATAGGCCGTGTCGAGGTCCGGCACGTGCTCGTCCGCGACCGAAAAGGCGGGGACCATCATGTCGCTGTCGACGCCGAATACGTCTCGGACCGACACTTGCTTGTCGGGGGCGGCGCTCAGCAGCGGATCGGTGTCGGAGGTGGTGAAGGCTTTCATCGCAGCCTGTTTAGTTGGGCGGGCGAGGCTGGTCGAGCCCCGGAGCGGCGGATATGGGGCGGTGCGGCGTCGTGCGCTCGCGTCCAGTGCGATTTTTCGGCGTCTGCGTGCTTTGGAGCGCGCCGCCGGCCCTAGACCAGTCCGGCCTTCTGCAGGGCCTTGTAGGCCTTGAGCACCCGTTGCAGCCGCACTTCGGCCGAGCGGTCGCCGCCGTTGGCGTCGGGGTGGCAGCGTTTGACCAGCTCGGTGTAGCGGGCCCGGATCACCGCCTTGTCGGCGGCCTCGTCCAGGTCGAGTTCGGCCAGGGCCTTCTGCTCCAGCCGCCCAAGGGTCTTGGGCGCCTGGCGGGCGGCCTCGGTGGCTCGGGCTCTGCGGCCCAGCATGTCGAACGGGTCGGCGTAGCCCGTGCCGGTGCCGGCGCGCTGAGCGAAGGACGCCGCCTCGCGGGAGAATTTGGAGGCCTTGAACTGCCAGGTCGGGCGCTCGCCATGGGCGCGGGCGGCCTGGGCCTCGGCCACGCTTGCCTCGCTCATCCCCTCGAAGAAGTTCCAGTTGCGATTGTACTGGCCCGCGTGCGGCTGGCAGAACCAGTAGTGTTCGTCGAGGCGTTCGCGCGATTTCGGGGCCTTGGCCGCCCCGGCGATGCGACAGCCCGGCCACTCGCAGGGACGCTCGCCCGGCTTCAGGTCGTGCACGTCCGGCGTCCGTCCTTCCTCCCCCGGCTTGGGGGGGCGGACGCGGATATCAACGAACTTGGGCTTGTAGGGAAACTCGCCGCTCATAAGTGGAGTATGGAAGCGAGAAAATCGCTTTCAAGAATTGACGGGAGAATGGATTTGGGCGCCGTGACCGAACTGATCCGCACAAGGCTGGAAGAGGCGTTTTCGCCACAGCACCTGGAGGTCGTCGACGACAGTGACCGCCACGCCGGCCACGCCGGCGCCAGCGAGAGCGGCGAAAGCCATTTCAACGTGGTCGTTGTGTCGGCGGTTTTCCAGGGCCTGTCGCGAGTCGAACGCCAACGCCGCGTCAACACCGCCCTGAAGGAGGCCTTCGACGGCGGCCTGCACGCCCTGTCGATCAAGGCTCTGGCGCCGGGCGAAGGCTGAGGGTCCGAAAGCCTCGAAGGACGAGGCGGCGGCGCACCGTCACCCGGGCCGCGGCATCCGCGCGCCTTCCTCCACCAGCCAGTCGCGGAAGGCCGCGGCGGCCGGGTTGTCCACGCCGGCCGGGCGCAGCACCACATAGCGGGCGTCGGCGGGAATGAAGCCGAGCGGGGCGACCAGCCGGCCGTCCGCGATCTGGTCCATCACGAAGGGCCACGGCCCCAGGGCCACCCCCAGGCCCGCGGCGGCCGCCTCCAACATGTAGAAGTGGTGGTCGAACTCGCGGTCGACCGGCGCGGGCTCCAGCCGATGGCCCGACAGCGCCTGCCATTCGCTCCAGCCCTGGCGATAGGTCCGGGTGTGCAGCCGGGGCAGGCGCGCCAGCCGCTCGAGGGTGAGGGGCACCGGTCCCGCCAGGGACGGGGCTACGATCGGGCCGATATGGTGGTCGAGGAAGACGGTCGACTCGGCGTCCCTAGCCCGCAGGCTCTGCGACATGCGGATGGCGAGGTCGACGCCATCACGCTTGAAGTCGACGTCGGCGTGGCTTTCGGTGAGCCCGACGCGGATGTTGGGATGCAGCTCCACGAACCGGGGCAGGCGTGGGATCAGCCAGCGCATGGCGAGCGTCCCGATGCACGAGACCTCAAGCGACTGCGGCGCCTCGGCCCGCGCCACCGACACCGCCTCGGCGATCTCGTCGAAGGCTCCGGTCAGCACCCCGGCCAGACGCAGGCCTTCGGCGGTCAAGCGCAGCCGGCTCTTGGGCCCCTCGATCAGCCGGGCTCCCAGCGATTCCTCTAGCTGCTTGACCTGGCGGCTCACCGCCCCGTGGGTGACGCACAGCTCGTCGGCAGCGGCGGACATGCGGCCGTGCCGGCTGAAGGCCTCGAAGGCGCGCAGGGCGTTGAGGGAGGGCAGGGTACGACGGGTCATTGTGATCTCAGCTCACATGCGCCGTGCGTTTATAGGGTTTGATCCCCGGCTGGCAAAGCTGCCATGCAGCGAGCATGGAAAGGGAGATGTTCAGGAACCGGCCGACGGGAAGCCGCTATGCCGCCCTTCAGTACGCCCTCGCCGTAGCGGCGATCTGGGCGGCGGTCGGCTTCGGCCTTTGGAGCCAGACCCATCCCCTGGCGCAGACGAACCAAGTGCTTCTGGCCCTGCAGCCGGCGAACGCGACCTGCGATCCTTCGTGAGGTTTTGGCGGTAATGGCGGGCGTTCTTCGGTGCCCGCAGTTCACCTCACCCCGTCTCTTCCTCTTCCGCCTCGTCGCCTTCGCGCAGGGGCGGGCTGACCCTCAGCGCGGTGATCTGGTTGCGCTGGCGGCGCAGGATCTGGAAGCGGTGGCCGTGGAAGATGAAGGTTTGGCCGGGGTCCGGGATGGTCTGGGCCTCGTGTATGACCAGGCCGGCCACCGTCACCCACTCGTCGTCGGGCAGGCTCCAGTCCATGAACCGGTTCAGGTCGCGGATGGTCACCGAGCCGTCCACGTGCACCGAACCGTCCGCCTGGCTGCGCACGCCCTCGACCGCGAAATCATGCTCATCCTCGATCTCGCCGACGATCTCCTCCAGGATGTCCTCGAGGGTCACCAGCCCCATCAGGGCGCCGTATTCGTCGACGATGAGGGCGAAGTGCACCCGGCGCTTGAGGAAGGCGTTGAGCTGGTCCTTCACCTTGGTCGTGTCCGGGATGAACCAGGGCTCGGTTGCGATGGACATGATGTCGAGCTTGTCGAGGTCGCCGCCCGTCGCCGCCATGCCGCGGGCCAGGTCGCGCACATGCAGGACGCCGACGATGTTCTCCGGTTCGTCCTTGTAGAGGGGCAGGCGGGTGTTGGCGGCGGCGAGCGCGTCGGCCACCACCTCGCGGGTCGGCAGGTCGGCGTCCAGCATGACGATGTTCTTGCGGTGGACCATGATCTCGGACACGTCCATGTCCTGCAGGTCCAGGATGCCGCCGAGCATGCGCCGGTCGCGCGCTTCCACCAGGCCTTCGGAGTGGTGGTACTCGACCGCGCCGCGGATCTCCGCCTGGGCCATGGCCGCGTCCGGCTCGGCCGCGACCTTGACCCCGAACAGCCGCAGCGTCCGCCAGATCACCCACTGGATGCCGAAGATCACCGGGCCGAACACCTTGACCACCAGCAAGATCGGCGGCGCCAGCACGCGGGCCACGTCGTCGGGCCGGGCGATGGCCACGGTCTTGGGCAAGACCTCGGCGAAGACCAGGACCAGGACGGTCATGATCACCGTCGCCGCCGCCACGCCCCAGGCGCCGGGGATGGCCTTGGTCAGGAAGTCGGTGGCCAGGGCGGAGGCCAGGATGTTGATGACGTTGTTCCCGAGCAGGACCGACCCGATCATGGTCTCCTGCTTCTCCATCAGCCGGTTGACCCGGCCGGCGGCCTTGTCGCCCTCGCGCTCCAGCTGGTGCATGCGCGAGCGGCTGGCGCCGGTCAGCGCCGTCTCGGCCGCCGAGAACAGGGCCGAGATGGCGAGGAGCACGAGGATCACCAGGGCGATCACGCCCAGGGCGGCGGTCATGGTTCAGGTCTCCGGAGCCATCGGCTCGATTGGACGCTCGGTGGGGCTCGGCCTTGTCGTCAGGCGACGGCCCCTTCGGCGATCAGAAACGCGCGAAGCGCCGCCGCGTCCACGCCCTTGGCGACGAAAGCCTGGCCGATGCCGCGGGCAAGTACGAAGGTGAGGCGCCCGGCCTCGGCCTTCTTGTCCTGAGCCATGTGGGCGATCAGCCGGTCGACCGGCAGCGGCGTGTTGGAGATTTCGGCCATCCGGGTCGGCAGGCCGCCGGCGGCGACGGCGCGCACGGCGCGCTCGGCTTCATCCGGCGGGCACAGGCCAAGCGCGGCGGAGAAGCGGAAGGCGAGCGCGCAGCCGGCCCCCACCGCCTCGCCGTGCAGCAGAGCCTCGCCGAAGCCGGTCTCCGATTCCAAGGCATGGGCGAAGGTGTGGCCGAGGTTGAGCAGGGCCCTGCGCCCCGCCTCCTTCTCGTCCTCGATGACGATCTCGGCCTTCATCTCCACCGAACGGGTCACCGCCTGGCCCAGCGCCCCCACCTCCAGCGCCAGCACGTCGGCGCAGTGGGTCTCCAGCCAGGCGAAGAAGGCGGCGTCGCCGAGCAGGCCGTACTTGATGATCTCGGCATAGCCGGCGTGGACTTCCCGGGGGGGCAAGGTGGCCAGGACGTCGAGGTCGGCCAGGACCAGCCTGGGCTGGTGGAAGGCGCCGATCAAGTTCTTGCCGCGGGGGGTGTCGATGGCGGTCTTGCCGCCCACCGAGGAATCGACCTGGGCCAGGAGGGTGGTCGGGATCTGGATGAAGTCGACGCCGCGCTTGTAGATGGCGGCGGCGAAACCGGTCAGGTCGCCGACCACCCCGCCCCCGAAAGCAGTGATCACGTCGCCGCGGTCGAGTTCGAGGGCCAGCAGCTGGTCGGACAGGTCGGCCAGGCCCTCGAAGCTCTTGGCCTGTTCGCCGGGCTCGACGACGATCATGTCGACCGATATGCCGCCCTTCTCCAGGGCCACGGCCAGGCGCTCGCCGTGATGGTCGGCCACGTGGCGGTCGGTGACGACCACGGTGCGGCCGCGCGGCAGGAAGGGCGCGAGCTGCTGGCCCGCCCGGTCGAGCAGGCCTGGGCCGATCATCACGTCATAGGCCCGCCCGTCCAGGCCGACATTCACCTTGCCGCTCGCTGGGGCGCTCATTCGGTGGGGCTTCCGTTCATGTGTTGGCGCAGCGCCGTCAGCACCCGCTCCAGGGCCACCGAATGTGGCGTCTCCCCGGTCTCGACGCAAAGGTCGGCCTCGGCATAGGCCGGGCCGCGCTCACGGGCCAGGGCTTCCAGCACCGCGCGCGGGTCGCGGCCCTTGAGCAGGGGCCGGGTGTCCTTGCGGCCGACCCGGCGGACCAGCACGTCCACATCGGCTTTCAGCCAGACCGACACGGCCTTCTGCTTGATGAGGGCCCGGGTCTCGGCGTTGACGAAGGCGCCGCCGCCGGTGGCCAGGACCATGGGCGGATCGTCCAGCAGGCGGGCGATCACCCGCCGTTCGCCCTCGCGGAATTCGGCCTCGCCGCGCTCGGCGAAGATCTCGGTGATGGAGCGGCCGGCGGCGGTCTCGATCTCGTCGTCGGCGTCGCGGAAGGGCAGGTCCACGGCCGCGGCCAGCCGCCGGCCGATGCTCGACTTGCCCACCCCCATCAGGCCCACAAGCGCGATGGTCTTCTTGCGAAGGGCGGGGTCGGGGCTCATGGATGGCGCAGATACACGATCCGCGCGAACCACGCCAAGGCGCGCGTCCGCAGACCGGCGCTGACCATGGGCAGCGAAACGTCACCACCGCCGTTCCGAGCGGGTAGGGGAGCGGAAACCTCTCACCGCCACCCTGACCCCATGAGCGCGGCGCACCGGATCGAAGCCTTTCTGGAGATGATGGCGGTGGAGCGGGCCGCGGCGCGCAACACCCTGACCGCCTACGCCCGCGACCTCGCCGACGCCGACGGCGCGCTCGCCCGGGGCGGGACCGACCTCGTCCAGGCGCCGGCCGAGGCGGTCGAGGCCTATTTCGCTGGCCTGTCGGAACGGGGCCTGTCGCCAGCCACCGCCTCGCGCCGCCGGGCCGCGGTGCGTCAGTTTTATCGCTTCGCCGTCGAGGAGGGCTGGCGCGCCGACGACCCCGCCCGCCGGGTCGAAGCGCCGCGCCGCGGCCGGCCCCTTCCCAAGCTCCTGTCCCGAGATGAGGTGGCGGCCCTGATCGCCGCCGCCGGGGAGAAGGACGGCGCGGCCGGGCTGCGCCTGGCCTGCATCGTCGAGCTGCTCTACGCCTCGGGTCTGCGCGTCTCGGAGCTGACCGCCCTGCCGCTGGCGGCGGTGATCCGCGATCCGGCCTTCGTCATGGTCACGGGCAAGGGCGGCAAGACAAGGCTGGCGCCGCTGAACGCCGCCGCGCGGGAGGCGGTGAAGGCCTATCTGACGGTGCGGCGCGGCTTCCTGGCCCTGGAGGTGAAGGAAAGCCCCTGGCTCTTCCCGTCGCCGCGCGGGGCCGAGGGGCGGTTGACCACCCGGCGGCTGGCCCAGCTGCTCGACGAGGCGGCGGCGGACGCGGGCATCGACCCGGCCAGGGTCAGCCCGCACGTGCTGCGGCACGCCTTCGCGACTCACCTTCTGGAAGGCGGCGCCGATCTAAGGGTTGTTCAGACCTTGCTGGGCCATGCCGACATAGCGACGACACAAATCTATACGCATGTGGCCGAGGCTAGGCTTCGCGAAACCGTGCTCCGCGCCCACCCCCTGGGCAAGGTGCGCTGAAAAACCTCGCGGCCGCCCTCAAAATGCCAGGGAGCCGACACTATCTCTGGATCGGATCGCTGGATGCAGCGTTCTAGTTAGCGCCGGCCCGACGCTTAGAAGCGGGCCGCTGAAGGGACGGAGCTCAGGCGCATCGTCACCCTTTTACGCCGGACTCAATCCGGTCCGGGCCCACTGCGGAGCCCTGCCTCGTGCTGCATTGCAGCATGGTTGGCTCGTCATGCTCGTAATGCATAAGCGCTTGTATAGAAAAGCTCTTCCGAGCCTATAGAAACTTTTTTGTCAAAAAAGGTAGCGGCCGGCTTGCTTCGTTTCGCACCGCAACTTATAAATGACCTGTGCGGCGTTCCTGACGCCGCTGCCCTTCCTGGGCGTTTCCTCCCTATGAACTGGCCGCGCTTTCGGGCGCGGCCTTTTTTTTGGCCGGCGCGCCCCTACCTAGGCGGTCCATTGACAGCCCTGCCGCCCCGCGCTCCAAGCCTCGCATGAACCTCAGCCTCAACCCCTCGGCGGAGATTTCCACCGCAAGCGGCGTGGCGCGCTTCGAGCGCCCGCTAGGGCTCGATTCGGGCGCCGCCCTGGAGGGGGTGGAGATCGCCTATGAGACTTACGGCGAACTGAACAGTGACAAGTCCAACGCCGTCCTGGTCTGCCACGCCCTCACCGGCGACCAGCACCTGGCCTCGATCCACCCGGTGACGGGCAAGCCCGGCTGGTGGGACCGCATGGTCGGGCCTGGCCGGCCGCTCGACCCGGAACGCTATTTCATCATCTGCTCGAACGTGCTTGGCGGCTGCATGGGCTCAACCGGCCCGTCGTCGATCAACCCGGCCACGGGCGAGCCCTACGGCCTGGCCTTCCCGGTGATCACCATCGCCGACATGGTCCGCGCCCAGGCCATGCTGGTCGAGCAGCTGGGGATCAAGCGCCTGTTCTCGGTGATCGGCGGTTCGATGGGCGGCATGCAGGTGCTGCAATGGGCGGCGGACTACCCGGACCGGCTGTTCTCGGCGGTCTCGATCGCCGCGGCGCCGCGCCACTCGGCCCAGAACATCGCCTTCCACGAGGTCGGCCGCCAGGCGATCATGGCCGATCCGGAATGGAAGGGCGGCGACTACAAGCGCCAAGGCTCGCGCCCCCAGAAGGGGCTGGCGGTCGCGCGCATGGCCGCGCACATCACCTATCTCTCGGAGCCGGCCCTGCAGCGTAAGTTCGGGCGCGAGCTGCAGCGGGACGGGTTGTCGTGGGGCTTCGACGCCGACTTCCAGGTCGAGAGCTACCTGCGCCACCAGGGCTCCAGCTTCGTCGATCGCTTCGACGCCAACTCTTATCTCTACATCACCCGGGCGATGGATTATTTCGACCTCGCCGCCGGCCATGGCGGCGTGCTGGCCGAGGCCTTCCGGGGCCTGGCCTCGACGCCGGTGTTCGTCGTCTCCTTTTCCTCGGACTGGCTCTATCCCACCGCCGATAACCGGACCGTGGTCCGCGCCCTCAACGCGGCGGGGGCCAAGGCCAGCTTCGTCGAGGTCGAAAGCGACAAGGGCCACGACGCCTTCCTGCTCGACGAGCCGGTGCTCGATGCGGCGCTGGGGGGCTTCCTCACTTCGGCGGCGACCGCTCGGGGGCTGGCATGAGCGGGACGGGCCGCGAGGACTTCCGCGAGATCCTGCGCTTGGTCCGCCCCGGCGCGCGGGTGCTGGACGTCGGCTGCGGCGGCGGCGACCTGCTCGAAATGCTCCAGCGCGAGAAGGGCGTCGATGGGCGCGGCATCGAGATCAGCGCCGCCGGCGTCTCGGCCTGCCTCGCCCGGGGCCTGACTGTCATGCAGGGCGACGCCGACCGCGACCTGGCCGAGTTCCCCGCCCAGGCCTTCGACTACGCCATCCTGTCCCAGACCCTGCAGGCGGTGCGCGAGCCGCGCACGGTGCTCGACAACCTACTGCGCCTGGCCGAGCGGGCCATCGTCTCTTTCCCCAATTTCGGGCACTGGCGCGTGCGCATGGCCCTGATGACCAGCGGCCGGATGCCGGAGACGACGGTGTTGCACGAGCCGTGGTGGTCGACCCCCAATATCCACCTGTGCACCCTGCGCGATTTCACCGCCCTGTGCGACGACCTGGACCTGAGGATCGAGGCGGCCTCGGCGCTCACCGACGGCAGGCCGGCGCGCCAGATCGACCCGAACGGTCTGCTTGAGAACTGGCGCGCCGAATCGGCCCTGTTCCTGCTCAGCCGCCGGGGCGGGGCGGCGGTCCCCCCGCTTGCAGGCCAGGCGGACCTGTTCGGCTGAGGCCGTCTGCGGGCTTCGAGACGCGCAAGCTTCGCTCGCGCTCCTCAGCCTGACGAAAGTTTTGCAATTCACCCATGCTCGTCATCCTGAGGAGCCGGATGAAATCCGGCGTCTCGAAGGACGCAGCGCGCCGATGCGACTCTAGATAGCCTCGGCGTCGCGCTCGCCGGTGCGGATTCGCATGGCGGTCTCCAGGTCAACGACGAAGATCTTGCCGTCGCCGATCTTGCCGGTGTTGGCGGCGCGGGCCAGGGCCTCGATGACCGTTTCCACGATCTCGTTGGGGACCGCGATCTCCAGCTTCACCTTGGGCAGCAGCTTCACCGCGTATTCGGCGCCGCGATAGACCTCGGTCTTGCCCTTCTGTCGGCCGTAGCCACGGACCTCGGTGACGGTCAGTCCCGAGGCGCCCGCCTCGGTGACGGCGTCCAGCACGGCGTCGAGGCGACTGGGCTTGATGACGGCGGTGATCAGCTTCATCGGTGACATCCCCTGCCCGAGCCTTCGCTGTATGGCAAATTGTTGCGCTGCATCCTAGGGCTTAGGGGTCACACTTCCCACGGCGCCGACCGGTTGGGGCCGCAACCGCCCCGCAGCGAAGGCCGGGGCGCGGACGCCGGCGGGCTTCACGGCATAGGTCTGCTTGACGGCCTCCAGCAGGATCAGGCCCGACCCGGGCGGGAAAAGCCGCGAGCCGACCTGTTCGAATGCGTCGGCATAGGGCGCCAGCATCTGCAGCGGCGGGGCGTAGAGCGCCCGCGACCAGGCGGCGGGCTCCAGCCCCGCGTCGCGCACGGCGACCTCGAGCTGATTGCGGGTGAAAGGACGGCCATACCCGAAGGGCGTCGTCTCCGACCCGGCCCACAGGCCCCGCCGCGACACCGCCGCCACGATCAGGCGCCCCGAGGGCGACATCACCCGCTTGACCTCATCCAGGAAGGCGGCCGGATCGTCGCTCTCCTCCAGGCCGTGGATCACCAGCACCCGGTCGAACAGGGCGTTGGGGAAGGGCAGGGCGTCTTCCTCGGCCAGACAGGCCAGGTTGTCGGCGCCGGCGGGCCAGATCTCCACGCCCTGCTGCCCCGGCATGGCGGCCACGGTCCGCCGCGCCGCGCCGGTGAAGGCCGCCAGATAGGGGGTGGCGTAGCCGAGGCCGAGGACGTCGAGGCCGTGGGCGTCGCCCCACGCCTCGCCGATCTTGCGGGCGAGCAGGCTGCGCACCGCCCCGCCCAGGGGGGTGGCGTAGAAGGCCCTAAGGTCCAGAACGTCGCGTCGCATGGCTAGACAGACTATAGGAGTATGCAAACGAAAGGCCCATCGATGTCCCTCGACGTCCACCAGTTCGCCTGCCTGAGCGACAACTACGGCTACCTGATCCGCGACCGGACGAGCGGAAAGGTCGCCTCCATCGACACCCCGGACGCCGACGCCATCCTAGGCCAACTGGCCAAGCTGGGCTGGTCCTTGTCGCTGGTGATGAACACACACTGGCACCCCGACCACGCCGGCGGCAACGAACGGCTGAAGGCAGAGACCGGCTGTGAGATCGTGGGCCCCGCCGAGGTGCGCCGCATCGCGCCGCTGGACCGCGAACTGGCGGAGGGCGACACGGTTGAGCTCGGCGAGAGCCGCTTCAAGGTCATGGCGGTGGGCGGGCACACCCTGGGCCACATCGCCTATTACGATGCGAACGACGCCGTGGCCTTCGTCGGCGACACCCTGTTCGCCCTCGGCTGCGGCCGGGTGTTCGAGGGCGATGCGGCGATGATGTGGGGCAGCCTGTCCAAGCTGGCGGCCCTGCCGGACGACACCACCGTCTACTGCGCTCACGAATACACCGCCTCGAACGCCAAATTCGCCCTGTCGGTGGATGACGATCCGGCCCTGGCCCTCCGGGCGGAGCAGGTGTTCGCGGCCCGCGCGCGCGGCGAGCCGACCGTGCCCACCACCATCGGCGCCGAGAAGGCCACCAACCCCTTCCTGCGGGCGCCCGTGCTGGCGGGGCGGATGGGGCTGACGGGCGCGCCGGACCACGAAGTGTTCGGGGCGGTGCGGGCGGCCAAGGACACGTTCCGCTGAAGGCCCGCGCTAGCCGATCAGCATCGCGTACTCGACCTCGGTGAGCAGCTCGCTCAGCTCAGACGGGTCGCTCATCAGCAGCCGCACCGTCGTCAGGTCGGCGTCCAGGACCTCGCCGGAGAGGGGCGAGGGGATCTCGCAGGCCGCCTTGACGGCGTCGAGCACCGCCAGGACTTCGCCGCGGGCCACCGTCTCGCCCACAGGGGCCCATTCGATGCTGCGCACACCCTCCAGCAGCTGGGCGGCATAGCCGGTGACGCTCATGGTCGCGACCACGCCGTCGACCTCCACCCACAGATGATCGCGGCTGAAGCGTCTCAATCGTACCAGCTGTGGCCGTTGCGTTCGGTCAGGGCGAAGGAGCCGGCCGGGCCCCACGAGCCGGCGGGATAGGGGGCCGGCTTGATGTCGTGGCTGCGCCAGCCGGCCTCGATGGAATCGATCCAGGTCCAGGCGGCCTCCACCTCGTCGCGGCGCACGAACAGGGTGGGGTTGTGGTTCATCACCTCCAGCAGCAGCCGCTCATAGGCGATGCGCCGGCGACGCTCGTGCGGGAAGGCTTCGGCGAAGCTGAGGTCGAGGGACAGGGGGCGCAGGGCCATGGCCCGCTCGCCCTGGTCGGGCGCCTTGTTCATCACCGTGAGCGAGATCTCCTCCTCCGGCTGCAGGCGGATGGTCAGCCGGTTGGCCAGCAGGTCGGCGCCGCCGAAGATCGAGTAGGGCACCTCGCGGAACTGGACCACGATCTGGGAGGCCTTGCTCGGCATGCGCTTGCCGGTTCGCAGGTAGAACGGCACTCCGGCCCAGCGCCAGTTGTTCACGTGGGCGGCGAGCGCGACATAGGTTTCCGCCTCGGCCGGGTGACCGCCGGCCTCCTCCGCATAGCCGGGAACCTGGGCGCCCTCGGAGACGCCCTTGACGTACTGGCCGCGCACCGTGCGCCGCTCCAGTTCGCGCCCGACGATGGGGCGCAGGGACCGCAGCACCTTGACCTTCTCGTTGCGGACCGAGTCCGGGTCGAGGCTGGCCGGCGGCTCCATGGCGATCAGGCACAGCAGTTGCAGGACGTGGTTCTGCACCATGTCGCGCAGGGCGCCGTGCTCCTCATAGTAGCCCCAGCGCCCCTCGACCCCGACTTCCTCGGCGACGGTGATCTGGACGTGGTCGATCGAGACCTTATTCCACAAGGGCTCGAACAGGGTGTTGGCGAACCTCAGGGCCAGCAGGTTCTGCACCGCCTCCTTGCCGAGGTAGTGGTCGATGCGGAAGATCCGATCCTCCGAGAACACCACGGCGAGGGCGTCGTTGATGGCCTGGCAGCTCTTCAGGTCGTGGCCGATGGGCTTTTCCACCACCACCCGATCCTCGGGCCCGGCCAGGCCCGCGCACCTCAGGCCCCCGCAGATGTCGGCGTATAGGCTGGGCGAGGTCGACAGGTAGAAGATGGTTTCGCGTACGCCCTCCAGGCGCTGGGCCAGGGCCGTGAAGTCGGCTGCGGCGCCGGCGTCGACCTTCACATAGGCGAGGCGGGCTTTCAGGCGGGTCCAGGCCTCGTCCTTCCACCAGCTCCCGGCCCGCTCGCGGATGGCGCTTTCAGCGCGGTTCACGAAGGCCTCGTCCGTCAGTTCGGTGCGGGCTGCCCCGACGATCCGCATGCCGGCCTCCAGCAGGCCGTCGGCCTCCAGGAAGTACAGCGACGGCAGCAGCATCCGCAGCGACAGGTCGCCCGTGGCCCCGAAAATGACGATGGCGCGATCACTCATCCGACGCTCTCCAGCGGCCAAAGCCAGGCGGCCCCCTTTACTCCGGAGCTATCGCCATGTCGCGCCTTGAGCACCCGGACGGCATAGGCGTCGGAGAAGGCGCGCGATGCGATCCGATCCGGCAGGTCGGGATAGATCTCGTCGACGTTGGACATGCCGCCCCCCAGCACGATCACCTCGGGGTCGAGGATGTCGGCGATCATCGCAAGGCCGCGCGACAGCCTGTCGACATAGCGGTCCAAGGCCGCCTTCGCCGCCGCCTCGCCCGCCCGGAGCTCGGCCACGATCTGCGGCGCCTCCAGCCTGCGGCCCGTATGGCGCTCGAAGTCGGCTTCGAACCCCGTCCCCGACACCCACATCTCCATGCAGCCTCGCCGACCGCACCAGCAGGGGGGACCGGGGTGCTCGTCAGGGCGCGCCCAGGGCAGGGGCGTGTGGCCCCATTCGCCGGCGATGCCGTTGGAGCCTTCGACCAGGCGCCCGTCGATCACCACCCCGCCGCCGCATCCTGTCCCGATGATCACCCCGAACACCGAGGCGGCGCCGACCCCCGCCCCTTCCAGCGCTTCGGACAAGGCGAAGCAGTTGGCGTCGTTGGCCAGGCGCACCGGACGGCCCAGGACCGCCTCCAGGTCGGCGCCGAAGAGGCGGCCGTTCAGCCAGGTCGAGTTGGCGTTGCGAACGCGGCCGTCGCGCGGCGAGGGGGAGCCCGGAATTCCGATCCCGATGCTGCCCCGCCCGCCGGCCTGCGCCTCCACCTGTTCGATCAGCTCGCGGACCGCCCGCAGCGCCGCGTCGTAGCTCCCGGGGTTTGGCTTGCGGATGCGGGCCCGCACCGCACCGTCGGGCCCCAGGGCCGCCGCCTCGATTTTAGTGCCGCCGAAATCGACGCCGATACGGATCACGCGGCCCTCCAGTACGTTCCAACCATCGCCCATGCAGCCCGCCCGGTCCACCTCTGCGGCTTCTCGCGTATTGATCCGAATACGGACACACGCCATAGCCAGCGGCGCGGTCGCCGTGGCCGAAAAAGAGTCGCCCCCGAATCGCCCCGCCCGAGTCGCCCATGTTCCGTCTCTCCGCCATCTTGACGCCAAAGGATGGCCGCTTCTGGCCCGCCGCCCGATGAACGATTCGATGACCAGCAAGGCGCGCGGGGCGATGGCCGCGAAGACCGGCCGGCCGGCGATGCAGTACGCCGCCCTGCCATACCGCCGCCAGGGCGGGCTGGAGATCCTACTGGTCACCTCGCGGGAGACCAAGCGCTGGGTTATCCCCAAGGGCTGGCCGATGAAGGGCAAGAAGCCCTACGCCGCCGCCGCACGCGAGGCGCTGGAGGAGGCGGGGGTGACCGGCCGCGTCGACAAGGCGGCCCTGGGCGCCTTCCCCTATCTCAAGCAGCTGGCCAACGGCGCGCCCGCCCCGTGCCTGGTCCGGGTGTTCGCCCTGGAGGTGACGAAGGAGCGGTCCCGCTGGCACGAGATGGCTCAGCGCGAGCGTCGCTGGTTCCCCGTGGAGGACGCCGCCGCCGCTGTCGACGAGCCGGAGCTGGCCGACCTGATCCGGGACTTCGCCGCCGCCTCCAACCCTAAGACGCTTTAGCTTCCGGCCGCGCTTCAGGGCCGGCGGCGGGCGGCTGCACGGCGCTGCGGAGGGCGCCGATCAAGTTGGCGGCGGTGATCGGCTTGGCCACGTGTAGGTCCGCTCCGGCGGCCAGGGCCGCCGAGACCTGCGCCGCCATGGCGTCGGCGGTGAGTGAGATGATCGGTGTCCGGCCCACGCCGCGGGCGATCTCTTCGGCGCGGATGGCCCGGATGGCGGTCAGGCCGTCCATCCGCGGCATGTGGGTGTCCATCAGGATCGCGTCGAAGGTCTGGGTTCGGACCGCCTCGACGGCCGCCTCGCCATCGTTGACGACTGTCAGGTGCGCCAGGCCGGTGAGCATCGCCTGCACGACCTTCTGGTTGATCAGGTTGTCCTCGGCCAGAAGCACCGACACCAGTCCCGTGTCGGCGGCCCCCATGCTGGCGAGGGGGCCGGGGCCCGGGCCGCTGCGGTCGGCGACGACCGGCCCGGCGGCCAGGTCGAGCGCGGCAGTGAAGCTGAAGACGGCGCCCTTGCCCGGAACGGCGTCGCATTCGATCGCACCGCCCATCATCCCGGCCAGCCGCTGCGCGATGGCCAGGCCCAGGCCCGTGCCGCCGAAGCGGCGGGTGACCGAGCTGTCGCCCTGCTCGAAGCGGCTGAACAGCCGGGCCTTGACCGCCGCGTCGAAGCCGGGGCCGGTGTCGCGCACCACGACCGTCAGGCGGGCGCGCCCGTCCGGGCGGCGCTTCAGCGAGACCTGCACGGTGACCGAACCCTGGGCGGTGAACTTCACCGCATTGGCGATCAGGTTCGAGACGATTTGGCGCAGGCGCAGGGCGTCGCCCAGGGCCGCCCCCGGCGGGTCGACGTCGAAGTCGACCTGGAACGCCAGCCCCTTCTCCTTGGCCAGGCTTTCGAACAGGAAGGCCGCCTCGTAGATCGAGGTCCGCACGTCGAAGGGTTCGTTGGCCAGGGCCAGGGCCCCGCTATCGGCCCGGGCCAGGTCGAGGGCGTCGGACAACAGCCCCGTCAGCGCCTTGCCCGAGCTGAGGATCATCTGCAGCATCTCCCGCTGCTGGGAGGTCAGGTCGGTCCGCGACATGGCGTCGGCGAGGCCAATCACCCCGTTCAGGGGCGTGCGGATCTCGTGGCTCATATTGGCCAGGAACTCGCCCTTTGCGGACGAGGCGGCGTCGGCGCGGCGGCGGGCGAGCCGGGCGGTGAGGCTTCGGCGCGCCAGCAGGCTTCGGGTTCTGGCGTAGGACGCCACCGCCCCCGCGGCCGGCAAGGTGCTGAGGAAAGCCACCACGATGAAAAACTGCATCCAGGCGATGTAGTCGCCTGGGTCGTCGGGGGACCAGGGGCCGTAGATTTCAACGAGCGCGAGCAGGCTGAGGATCACGCCGCCCAGGGCCGAACCGAGAGGCCCGTGCCGGAAGGCGACCAGCATCAGGACCGGAAAGATCATGAACCACAGCACGGGGTCCCGCCTGAAGAACAGGACTCCGGCGACGGCCGACAGCAGCGCCAGCGAGGCCCCGAGCTCCCAGGCCGACCCCCGCAGGCTGCGGAACCGCCGCTGATCCAGTATGATGGTCAGGGCTGGAACGAAGATGGCCGCCCCCAGCGCATGGCCGATGAACCAGTTGACGGCCAGCTGGACCGTGGTCGGCGGACCAAACGGCAGCGACAGGGCGTAGACCAGCGCGCCGGAGATCAGGTTCGTCGGCAGCACCGCGCCGACGAGGAAGATGAACAGCGTCCGCCCCTCCGAAAAATTGGGCTTCGGCCCGCACAGGACCCGTCCGAGGTAGGCGAGAGCGAGGCCTTCGGCCAATCCCAGCCAGGCGCGCACCGGGCTGGCGAAGGTAGAGATCACCAGGGCGCCGATGACCGACAGGACCACGGCCCACCGCCGCTGCCGCTGCGGCATCAGCAGAAGCCCTGTCGCCAGGATCGCGCTGGTCGGCCAGATGGCGCTGGCCGTATCCGTATTGATGTTCGGGAGCAGCACCGTGCGGCGGAGCAAGACGAGCCCGAAGTAGATAAGGGGCACGACCAGCCACAGCCAGGGGCGCTGCCGCAAGAATGCGGCGCGCGGCGATCCCCCTCCCATGGCAGATTCGAATGTCATCGACGGATCGAAGGGCTAAGCAGCTTTAGAATCCCCTAACGAACCTCGGTGGTAGTTCGACTCCACGGCTAGACAACGGAACGGGGCAATCGGCGAAAAAGTTGTATTCGCTACGATTTGAGCGGGATGCTTATCTGTTTAGCTGAAGCTATTTTCGATGGGCTACGGCGCAAGATGGGGGCCGCTGTCGCCAGACCAAGATCATCGTGAGCCCGAGGGTGTGACATATTTTCTGAACGCTGGAGGTCGCCCTGGGGCCGGGTCCAGGCTGACCGGCAAAATTGGGCGCGCTCCGCGCCTCCCCCTGCTGAGACACGGTTTTCCGGCGCTTTACCCTGCCTCGCGATAGACAAATGCGGAAACTTGGCGGCATTGATCACCTTGCGGACGAAGGCGCCCGGAAACGGCGCCCGCGGTCGCGTGGGAAATGGGCAGCTGCGGGCGCTGGCGAATGCCATCGACGGACGAGGCTCGAAACTCCGAGACCGAACTGAAGTTCGAGGTCGCCCGCGGCGCCCTCGGCAAGCTGCTCAAGCATCCGGCCCTCGCCGTTCCGGCCACCTTGGCCCGGCTCCACTCGATCTACTACGACACTCCTGACCACGACTTGCGCAACGCCGGGCTCAGCCTGCGGGTGCGCGAGGTTGAGGGTCGTTTCATCCAGACCGTGAAGGCCCGTGAATCCCCCGGCGCCCTGGCCCGCGGGGAATGGGAATGCACGGTGGCCGGGCCGGGCCCGGACCTGGCGGCCCTTGCGGGCGGTCCCGCTGAGGCCCTCTTGAACGGCCACGCCGATGCGCTCGGGGCGGTGTTCTCCACCACGGTGGAGCGGGCCGTGCGGCTGTGGCGCGAGGGATCGGCCCTGGTCGAGCTTAGCGTCGATAAGGGGCGTATCGACGCCGGGGACCACCACGAGCCGATCCACGAAATCGAACTCGAGCTGAAGGCGGGCGACATCGGCGACCTGTTCGGCCTGGCGCGCGCCCTGGCCGGAGCGGCGCCCATCGTCCTGTCCTTCGATTCCAAGGCGGAGCGCGGCTACCGCCTGGCCGGCCATGATACGACCGCCGCCCTGAAAGCCGAGCAGGCGGCCCTCACCGCCGATACCGCCGCGCAGGACGCCTTTCGCCGCATCGCGCGCGGCTGCCTCTCCCAGGTCGCCGGCAACGGCAAGCTGCTGCTGGCGGTGCGCAGCCCCCAGGTCCTGCATCAGGCCCGGGTCGGCCTGCGCCGGTTGCGCGCCGCCCTGGCCGCCTTCGAGCCCCTGGTCGGCGACGGTCGTCTCGAGCAAATCATGGCCGAGGCCAAGTGGCTGGCGGGCGAGTTCGACCGGGCCAGGGACCTCGACGTCTTCATTCAGACCACCATGCCCGCGGACGAGGAGGGCCTGGCCCCCGAACCGGCCCTGGCCGCCTTCAACAAGCGGCTTCTCGTCGCCCAGGCCGGGGCCTACGACCGCGCCGTCGCGGCGGTTGCCTCGCGGCGCTTCGCCGACCTGTTGCTCGAAGCCGCCGCCTGGATCGAGGTCGGCGACTGGGCCGCCGATTCGGCCCCGGAGCGCGCCGCCCTGCGCGACGTACCGATCTCCGACTTCGGGGCGCAGGCGCTTGAGCGCCAGTACGCCAAGCTGCTCAAGGCTGGCCATCACTTTGGCCGCCTCGACGCGGAGGCCCGTCACCGCATGCGCATCAAGGGCAAGAAGCTGCGCTACGCCGCCGATTTCTTCGGTGAGGCGTTCCCGGAGCATCCCAAGCGCCGTCGCCGCTTCATCGCGGGTTTGAAGGACCTGCAGGAACTGCTCGGCCAGCTCAACGACATCGCCGTGGCCGGGGATTTGGCCGCGGAGGTTGCAGGAAAGCGGGCCGGGGACGCCGCCTTCGCCGCCGGCCTGCTGATCGGGTCGCGCCGCTGTGTCGAGCCGGCGATGATCGACGAGGCGGGGCGGGCGTGGGACGCGTTCAGGCGCCTGCCGCGGTTCTGGCCCGAACCCACCAGCTAGCGCCTGCGGGCTCTCGCGCCGCTGGCCGTAGGTGGCTATTGTCCCTGCGGCGCGAGAGATCAGGCTGATGACGGCTGTCGAAGTGAACGTTGAGAGTAGTGCGACCGGCGCGCGGATCTGTGGGTCGGGCGGTTTCCTGGGCGCGCATCACGACCGTAACGAGCGGCGGACCTGGGTCGTGGTCGGGGTCACCGCCGTCATGATGGTCGGCGAGATCGTCGGCGGCAGCATCTACGGCTCGATGGCCCTGGTCGCCGATGGTTGGCACATGTCGACCCACGCCGCAGCCCTCACCGTCGCGGCCCTGGCCTACCGCTACGCCCGCATCCACGCCGCCGACCCCCGGTTCGCCTTCGGCACAGGCAAGGTGGGTGAACTGGCCGGCTTCGCCAGTGCGGTGGTGTTGGGCGTGGTCGCCCTCCTGATCGGGTGGGAGAGCCTGGTGCGGCTGTTCAATCCGCAATCCATCCACTTCTCCCAGGCCACCGGCATCGCCGTCCTGGGCCTGGTGGTGAACCTGGTCAGCGCCTGGCTGCTGCACCAGGGCGACCTCGATCCGCATCACGGCCACAGCCACGGCCCCGCCCCCGATCATGGTCCAGCGCACGAGGACGAGCACGAGCACGACCATGCGCACGAGCACGACCATGCGCACGATCACGACCATGCGCATGATCACGCCCGCGAGCTGCATGCGAACGGCCACCACCACGACAACAACCTGCGCGCCGCCTACCAGCACGTCCTGGCCGACGCCCTGACTTCGGTCCTGGCCATCGCCGGCCTGCTCGCCGGCCGTTACCTCGGCTGGGTGTGGATGGACCCGGTGATCGGCATCCTGGGGGGCATCGTCATCGCCCGCTGGTCATGGAGCCTGATGAAGGTGGCGGGCGCCTCCCTACTCGACATGTCCGGCTCGAGCCGCCTGGCCCAGGCCGTGCGCAAGCGGCTGGAGACAGGGTCGGACACCGTCTGCGACATGCACCTGTGGCGGGTGGGCCCGGGGCACCAGGCCCTGATCGTCTCGATCGTCTCTCCCGACCCGGCCTCGCCCGACGCCTACAAGGCCCGTCTCGCCGGCCTGCCGGGCCTCAGCCACGTCACCGTCGAGGTCAATCCTCCGGCCTAGATGCGGAACGCGGGACTGATCGCCTAGGCCAGCAGGTTGCGAACCCGCCGGACGATCTCCTGATCCAGGAACGGCTTGGGGGCCAGTACGCCGTCGGCCACCTTGAGGTCTGCGAATTCGGGGCGGGCGACGCCCGAGGTGTAGAGCACGCCCATCGCAGGATTATGCGCCCTGGCGAGGCGAGCCAGTTCATAGGCGTCGCCGTGATCGCGCAGATCGAGGTCGCACACCAGTACGTCGGGCCCCGCGGCCAGGAGGGCCGCCGCCTCCGCCACGGTCTCGGCCTGGAGCACCTCCAGCCCGTCCGCCTGCAACTCCAGGCTAAGGACCATCAGGACGAGCGGATCGTCCTCCAGCAACAGAACGCAGGGCATGATACTGTACTCCAACGGACCATAACTCACTGAACAGGCGAGAAGTTTCCGGCCACGCTGGACGGGCGCGGCGCACGGATTCGTGTTGGCCGTTCCGCAAGCGCCCAGACTGCGGGCGGGGAGGGGAAGGGTCGCAAGGAACTCTCGCTCGCGCTGAGCGCTGATCTGGGCCCAACGCGGCCAGCGAGGACGTCATGACGACCGCCTTGCGCACCCTCCGAACCCATCCCCTCGAGCCGACGCTGCGTCGGTTCGCGACCTTGGCGGCCCTGAACCCAGACGAGATCGGCATCGTCGAGCGGCTGGCCGACACCCGCGAAGAACAGCAGAGCGGGTCCGAGCTGGTGACCGAGCGCGTCGCGGTGCGCGCGCCCCGGTTGATCGTTTCGGGATGGGCCGTACGCCAGCGGCTGCTCCCGGACGGTCGCCGACAGATTTTCAGCTTCCTGATACCGGGCGACGGCGTCGCCTTGTCCAATCGCGACCGGCCCACGGCGCTCGCCAGCACCGTGGCCATGACCCGGCTGGAGACCGTCGACGCTTCCGCGTTGATCGCGGCCGCCTCCGACAGGGCGGCCTATCCTGGCCTGGCCGCTGTTCTCGACGTCAGCAGCCGTGTCGACGAGGCGAGGCTGCTCGACAACATCACCCGCCTGGGCCGCCAGACCGCCTACGAACGGGTGGCGCATCTGCTGTTGGAGCTGCGCGATCGCCTCGGGGTGGTCGGACAGGCCGATGGACAGCGCTTCCCCCTGCCGGCGACGCAGGAGGTGCTGGCCGACGCCCTGGGGCTCAGCGTGGTGCACGTCAACCGCATCCTGCAGCAGCTGCGGCGCGAGAAGCTGATCCAGTATCAGTCGAGCCGCGTGACCCTTTTGAACTCGGGGGTGCTGGCGTCGATCGCCGACTATCGGCCCACCGGCCCCTAGGCTGAATTTGGTGAAAGCGTGCGCGCTTTCGCCGCCCCGGCTTGCGACCCCGTGGCGCTTGCCGCCTGCGGATGGCTATGCAACCTAAGGATTAGGGGGCCTGCATGCCGGACGTCGCCGCAACCCTTGGACTGATCGACCGCCGCATCGGCGCCCGCATCCGCGTCCGCCGGGAACGGCTGGGCTTGTCGGTTCCTGGACTCGCCGCCCGGCTCGGGCGTCCGCCCAGCCTGATCGAGGATTATGAGGCGGGCCGCGCCCGCGCCGGCGCGAGCGTGCTCCTGGCCCTGACTCAGGTGTTGCAGGTGGAGATCGGCTACTTCCTCCGCGGCCTCGCGCAAGACGCCCCGCCGCCGGCCGCCTCGGCGGGCGCGAGCCGATCGCCTGACCGACTCTAGTCCTGGTCCTCGTGTTTGCGGATCTGGCTGTAGCAGGCCTGAAGAGCCTGGGCCGAAGCGGCGTCGCCCCGATGCGCGGCCACCGAAGCGAGCTCCTGCACGAGGTCGAGTATGTATTCCCTGAGGTGGGACACGCTCATCTCGGCCACGCCCCGCAGGTTCTCTGCTCCCATTCCCCCCACTCCTTCTATGGATGATTGGCGGCGTGCGCGAGCAGCGGCCCAGTGATTTCAACAAGCTGATCCGCGCTCACGACCTCCACGAAAGAGCCCAATACGCTTAGCAGTACGGTCTCCATCACCTCGCCGCTGAAGCCCCGCAGCGACGGCGCCGCCAGAGCCCCCTGGACGACGGTGATGGGTATGCGCAGTTCATGCCCCGCCACCGCGCTGAACAGCACCGAGGCGTCGAGCGAGAAGCCGACCACGATCAGCCGGGGATCGCCCAGGCGCGAGACGAAGTCGCGGAACGGCGCGCTGGAGAAGGCCGACGGCCGGTCGCGGTAGAACACCGCTTCGCGCGGCAGGGGCTCCAGCCCCTCGATCGGCCGGGACGGTTCGGACAGGCAGGCGTTGGCGCCGTTGTGGCGGTGGACATGGGCCACCTGCCACCCTGCCCGGCGGGCGTGGCGCAACACGCGGCGGCACTGCTCGATGCACCGCCTGGCGTCTTCCGGGGCGAGGCCGGTCGCGTCCGCCTGTTCGCGTTGCAGGTCCAGGCAGAGCAGGGCGGGGGCGGGAACGAACGAGTCTCTCCCGAAGGGCTTCATGTGTTCGCCAGAGGATTGGTTGCGGGGCGGTCGGCCGACCAGTCGAGCACGCCCGGCGTGTCCCAGTCGCCCTCTGGGCGCAGCAGGATCATCGGATCGCTGTCGATGGTCAGGGCGTTCGGGGGCGGTGTCGTCTCGGCGACGATCTCCACATAGTCGTGGTCGGAGAACACGAAGGTCTCGCGGCTCTGACGCGGGAAGCCCTTGAAATGCCGGCCCCAGAACGGCAGCAGTCGGGCTTGGGCGTGGCCGAGGATGCGGCGATAGCCCTTGCGCTCGGCGATGCGGAAAGCCTCCCGCACGAGCTCCAGCGTCGCCCGGGTGCCGCGGAATTCGCTGCGCACCGCGACCCGCTCCAGCTTGGCGAAGTCGGCGAACCAGCGGATGCGCAGGGTGCCGATCGGCTCCTTGCCCCGGCGCAGGATCAGGTGGGTGGCGCCGGAGAAGTCGTTGCCGTCGTACTCCTCGTGGTAGGGGCACTTCTGCTCGCCGACGTAGACCAGGCTGCGGATCATCATCACCTGCATCAGGTCTTCCAGCGTCCGGGCGACGACGGTCTCATATTGCGGCCGCGCCAGGCTCACCGGTTCACCCGACACCTTCGGATCGATACGGGCGTTCATGCCGCACGCTCCTTGGGACTACGCACTGGATTCCACAGCAGGTCGTCTGGGGCGTCCGGATAGGGCATGTAGCCCATCTTCCCGCAGATGATCCGTTGGCCGGCCGGGGTGGCGGCGCGGGTGAAGACGGCGATGCCGGGGAAGGCGTCGCGGATCGACATGGCCCCCAGCACCACCTGGGCGGAGGCCCGGCGGGTGCGGGCCGCGAAGCCCCAGCCATAGATGCAGGCCAGCGGATCGCCCGGGGCGCACAGGTGCTCGGGGGGCGGGTCCTTCTGGGTGAAGACGTGGCGCTGGATGGCGTCGAGGCCAGCAGGGGTGATCGGCACCATGCCCAGGACGCCGGCGACCTCGCCGTCGCGGACGAAAACCGAGACGGCGCAGCGGGTATAGGCCTGGACGCGGCGGAAGGTCGCGGCGGTGGCCACATGAGGACTTATCAGGTCGGCGGCGATCGCCCGGCCCGCGTCACATTCGGCGTCGTCAGCAGGGTGCAGGTGCACAGCGGCCATGGCCTCGACGAATTCACGAGGATCGTGAGGCCGATTCGGGGCGGACGCCGATTGCACTTTTGAAGCCCTTCCCCTTGCATTCACAAGGACTCTGGTAAACGCTCTCGACGACCGAGAAACCAGCGAAGTGCCGATGGGGACTATCGAGAAAACCGAACCGGCTAAGCTGACGCACCTGCGGGCCGACTGGTCGGCGCTCAGGGTGTTCTACGCTGTGGCCGAGACCGGCAGCTTCTCGGAGGCGGCGGCGCAGCTTGGCCTGACGCAGCCCACGGTCAGCGGCCGGATCCGCGATCTCGAGACCCGGCTGGGGGTGCGGCTTTTCAACCGCTCGCCGCACCGCCTCTCCCTCACCGAGGCCGGCGAGAAGATCCACGACCACGTGGTGACGATGGAGCGATCCGCCGAGGCGGTCGAGCGCCTTGTCGCCGACGAGGACAAGAAGGACGAAGGCCGGGTGATCATCGCCGCCCCCGACGGGCTGGCGACCTATCTCTTGATGCCGGAGCTGCCGCGGTTCTTCCGCGAATCCCCCGACATCAGCGTCGGTATCGACTGCGGCATCTGGACCGACAACCAGGTCGGCGCCCATGTCGACGTCAGTCTGCAGTTCGACCCGGTCTCGAACCCCGACGTCATCTCGACGCCGATGGCCTACTACCACTACTGCCTCTATTCGAGCCGGGCCTACCTCGACCTCTACGGGACCCCCACCTCCCTCGCGGCGGTGGCCGAGCGGCGCTACCTGCACCACGTCGCCCACACCCGCCAGCCCGACAACTGGGCCATCAAATATTCGGCGTTCCAGGGGCTGGCCAACATCGGCATGGCGACCAACTCGTCCTCGGCGATCATCGAGGCGGTGCGTCACGGGGCCGGCATCGCCGCCCTGCCGACGGTGGCCTCGATGTTCGCTCCCGAACTGGTCAGGCTCGACCTGCCGCCCCTGGCCCGGCTCGAGCTGCGCATGTGCGTCCACCGCGACATCGCCGGCGCCGCCCGCATCCGCCGGGTGACCCAGTGGCTGAAGGAGGTCTTCGACCAGAAGACCAAGCCCTGGTTCCGGGCCGAGTTCGTCGATCCGGCGGAATTCGCACCGGCCAAGCCCCGGATAATGCACCCCGCCATGGCCAGCTGACGCATTACGCGTCAGTTTCCCCCGCGTGAACCACCGCCTCGCCCTCCTCGCCGCCCTCGTCCTCGCCATCATCCTGACGGCGGCGGCCGTCCGCCCGCCCGCCGCCGCACCCGAGGACGCGCCAGCCGGGCGCTTCTCCGCGACGCGCGCCTTCGCCGACATCCGCGCCATCTCCGCGGCGCCCCATCCGACCGGCTCGGCCGAGAGCGCCCGCGTCCGCGCCTATCTCGCCGCCCGCCTCGCCGCGCTCGGCCTTGTGGTCGAGACCCAGGCCGTTCCCCTCACCCCGCGGGGGGCCGAGCGCCTGCGGCGCATGGGCGAGCCGCCGGCTGCGGCGGCCGTCAATGTGATCGCCCGGCTGCCGGGACGCGATCCGGCCCAGCCGGCCGTGGCGCTGATGGCCCACTACGACACCGTCCCGGGCTCCCCCGGCGCCGGCGACGACGGCGCCGGCGTGGCCGCGGCGGTGGAGATCGCCCGGGCCCTCAAGGCCGGTCCGCAACCCGTCCGCGACCTGGTGATCGTGCTGACCGACGCCGAGGAGCTGAACTCCGACGGCGCGGGCGCCTTCTTCGCCGTCCATCCACAGGGCCGGCGGGTCGGGGCCGTGGTCAACCTGGAGGCCCGCGGCGGCGGCGGCCGGGCGCTCATGTTCGAGACGGGCGCGGACAACGGGGCCATGGCCGGGCTTTACGCGCGGTCGGTGGCCCGCCCGTCGGCCAATTCCCTGGCCGTGCTGATCTACCGGCTGATGCCCAACCTCAGCGACTTCACCATCCCCAAGGCGGCGGGCACGGCGGGCTTCAACCTGGCCTTCCTGGGCCGGCCCGGGCTCTACCACGCGGCCCAGGCCACCCCGGCCAGTATCGATCCCGGTTCGGTGCAGCACCTGGGGGCCCAGGCCCTCGACATCGTGCGCGCCCTGACCGCCGCCGACCGCCTGCCGCCGCGGGCGCCGGACGCCGTCTTCTTCGATGTGCTGGGCCTGTGGCTGATCGTGCATCCGGCCTGGGTCGGCTGGCTGGTGCTGGCCGTCGCGGGCGGGCTGCTGGGCTTCGCCTATTTCCGCGTGCGTGGGGCGGGCCTGATGCAGGACGCCCAGGCCGCCTTCGGGGCCGCCTGGGCTTTCGGCCTGCTGATACTCACGGCGGTGGCCTTGGGCGCCGCCAACACCATCTCCGGCCAGGGCCGCGGCGCCAACTACTATGATCGGCTGGCGGCGATCCCCAGCCTGGAGGTCCAGGCCCTGCTGATCTGCGTCGCCATCGTCCTGGCGATGGTCTTTGTCCGCCCGGTCGCCAGCTGGTGGAGCCGATGGCTCGGCTCGGCGCTGACGGTGCTGGCCGGCGCGGTGGTCGTGCAAGCGGCCTTCCCTACGGCCGCGCCCCTGGTGGTCTGGCCGCTGCTGCTCACGGGGCTGGGCGCGGCGCTCGCTGCGGGCGTCGATCCGGAGCTGAAGTCGCGCAAGGTTCTGGCCGTCCTGGCGGCGCTCGCCGCCCTGGCTGTCGCCCAGACCCTGGCGCTTGCTCACCTGGCCTTCCTGGCGATCGGCGCCGACGCTCCGGCCACCATGTCGCTGTTCGCCCTGCTCGCCGCCCTGCCGCTCCTGCCTCTGCTCTCCGGCCTCGCCGACCGGCGAGTCGTCATGACCGTTGCAGCGGTGCTGGCCGTCGGGGCCGTGGGTCTGGCGGCCTGGGTCAGGCTGGATCCGATGTCCCCGACCACCCCGGCCTACAGCCTGATGCCGGCCGCCAACTAGGGCCGCGGCCCCGATTCTCGCCGCAAACCTGTTGCACTCGTTTGACCAGCGGCCATGTAGGGAGGATTCTACGGGCCGATCTGGGCTTGGCTGTATCCGTCCGCGCGAGCGACTGCGCGGCCCACGAGTGGATTTCCCTTGGCAGCCTCACCGACGACCGACCGCCGTACGGACCTGGACTGGCTGCGCGTCCTGCTGTTCGGCGGACTGATCGTCTACCACCTCGGCCTGATGTACGCCGCGTGGTCACCCTTTGCGGTCAAGAGCGGATACCGGGCCGAATGGGTCGAGGTCGCGCTGATGTCGACCCATCCGTGGCGGATGCCCCTGCTGTTCCTGATCTCCGGCGTGGCGACCAAGTTCGCCCTCGACAAGCTGGGCGGCGCCTCCAAGCTCGCGCTCAGCCGCACGATCCAGCTGCTGCCTCCCCTGCTGTTCGGCATCGTGCTGATCGTGCCGCTGCAGGGTTATCTGCCCCTGATCGACAGCTACGGCTATCAGAAGAGCTATCCGGCCTATCTGGTCGAGCTGTTCAGCAGCGACCATCAGGTGGTGTGGGGCGGCAAGCGGTTCGTCATGCCCCATTACGCCCACCTGTGGTTCGTGGCCTATCTGTGGACTTACGCGATGGGCCTGGCCTTGGTTCTGCGCTTCGCCCCGCGCGCCGTCGCCTGGGCGCAGGCGAGGCTGGAGGCGCTGATGGCGGGGCCTGGCCTCCTGCTATGGCCCCTGGTCCTGCTGCTGGCCCTGCGCTTCACCCTGTTCCCGATTTTCAGCGTCACCCTTGAACTGACCAACGACTGGTACACCCACGCCGTCTCGGCCTCGATGTTCCTGTTCGGCTTCCTGGTCGCCCGCAGCGCCAGGGTGTGGGACCAGGTCGTGGCCCTTCGCTGGTTCGCCCTCGTTCTCGGCGCCGCCGCCTACGCCGGCTACGGAGCCATGGCCTGGGGCCAGGGCTCTCCAGAACAGGTCGAGCAGACCCACCCCCTTATGCACCTGCTGTATCCGGTGATGTCGTGGGGCGGGATCGTCGCGGTGCTGGGCTTCGCCCGCGGCGTCCTGCGCTGGAACAACCGAACCCTGGCCTATCTGAACGGGGCGATGTTCACCTACTACATCGTGCATCAGCCGGCCCTGTTCTTGCTGATGCGTCAGGTGAAGACATGGGGGCTTCACCCGGGCGTCGAGTTCGCGACGGTTCTGGGCGGGACGGCCGTCGTTTGCGCCGTGGCCTACGAACTGGCCCGCGGCCTCGGCTTAGCCGGCGCCTTCCTGGGGGCGCCGCGCGGCCGGCCCGCGCCGGCCTGGGCCAAGGCCCTGCGCAACGGCAGTCGCCGCCTTGTCGGCGAGCGGCCTCAGCCTGTCGAGGGCCGGGTCTAGATCCGGCCCAGCAGGACGAGAACAAGCACCACCACCAGCACAAGCCCGAGCCCGCCGCTGGGGAAATAGCCCCACGAACGGCTGTGGCCCCAGGTGGGAAGGGCGCCGATCAGCGCCAGCAGCAGGACGATCAGCAGGATGGTTCCAAGCATGGGCGTCTCCTTCAGCCCGGCTTGAGCGCCGAGACGAGGGGTGCAACGCCGTCACGCTTGCCGGGGTTCCTGTTCCGCCTGCCTTGCCGGGAGGGAACAGCCCCGATCGGCGAGAGTTCTAGCCCCGTCAACAAAGGGAGGCTGGACCATGGCGACCGAGCAAAGCGGCGGCGGAACGACGGTAGTGAAAAGCGGCGGCGGCGGCATGATGCTGATCGGCATCGCCGTCCTGGCCATCGTGGCCCTGGTCGCGGTGTTCCTGGTCGTCCAGTCCCAGCGCAATAGCCCCGGCCAGCAGGCGGCCGACGCCGCGACCAGCGTCGCATCCTCCGCAGCCCGGGCGGCCGACGACGTCGGCGCCGCCGTCAACCCGACCCGCTAGAGCTGGGCTACAGCCGCATAAGCTGGCCCTGGGCGATCACAGGGCCTGTCGGCGCGCCGCTGGGCGATCCGCCCAGCGGTTCGAGCGATACGCCGAGAATGGACTCCCCCGTAAGGCCCGCCGGGGCGGCGACGACCAGGGCCTGGTTCGGCAACACACCCATGGAGACGGGGGGCTGGCCGTCAGGCATCAGCCACAGTTCCGGGCTGCGGTTCTGCGGGCGCGCCCCCCCGGTTGGAGTCACCACCAGCTGGCGGCGGGCCTCGTCGAGGGTGACGGTGTAGGCGACGGCCGCCCCGTCAGGCGTGGTCAACTGGGCGACGGCCAGGGTCGCCTGGGCGGATGGCGCGGGCGGCGCCGCCGGCTCGGGCCCGCGGCCGAGGACCACGACGGCCAGGCTGGCGGCCGCCAAGGCGCCCGTGGCCAGGGTCAGGCCCCGCCAGAAGGCCAGGCTGTCCCAGAACCCGGGCCGCGAGTCGGCCGAGCGGCGGACCGGCGTCAGGCGCTGGGCGATGGCCTCCCACACGGAGAGCGGGGGCTCGACCGCCGCCACCTCATCGATCAAGGGGATCAGCGAATTCTCCCACGCTGCGACCTCGGCGGCGAAGGCGGCCTCGGTGGCGATGCGGCGGCGCGCGATCGCGCTCTCGGCGGCGTCCAGGACGCCCAGCACATATTCGCCCGCCGTCAGGTCGGGGAAGCCGTCGGCGTCGTCGGGTTCGATCGCGCTCATGCTTCCAGACACACTCGAAGCCGCATCAGTGAACGGCGGATCCAGCCCTTGACCGTGCCCAGCGGCGTCTCCAGTCGGCGCGCCAGGGCCTCATAGGTCAGGCCTTCGAAGAAGGCGGTGCGCACCACATAGGCCTGACGCTCCTCCAACTCCGCCAGGCAATGTTGCAGGCGGCGGACATCCTCGCCCGCCTCCAGCCCGGCCAGGGCCGAGGGGGAGGGGTCTTCGGCGTCGAAACCGGCCAGGCCGATGTCTCGGCGCCGCGCGCCGGTCGCCCGCAGCCGGTCGATCGCCCGGTTGCGCGCCAGGGCGGCCAGCCAGGTGATCGGGCTGGCGCGGCTCTCGTCGAACCCGCCCGCCTTGCGCCACACGGTGATGTAGATGTCCTGCAGCACGTCCTCGGCCTCGATCTCGCTCTTCAAGATACGAAGGCAGATGCCAAATAGTTTGGCCGACGTCTGGTCATAGACGAACCGCAGCGCAGCCTGGTCGCCCCCCGCCACGCGTCTCAGCGCAGCGGACAGGGCCGCGCGATCACTCTCAGCCGTCATGAATTCCGCCGCCCGTCCTGGCTCACGGGTAGAAGCTTACACGGCTGGGGGCCGGCTTCAATCGGCGGCGTCGCCAGGCCGGGCGAGTACGGCCTGGATCACGTCGGTGCGGCCGGTGGCGAAACCCGCTTCGCAATAGGCGAGATAGAAGGCCCACCGCCGGCGGAACCGCTCGTCGAACCCCTGTAGCCGCAGGCGCGGCCAGGCGGCGTCGAAGCGGTGGCTCCACACGTTCAGGGTGCGGGCATAGTCCTGTCCGAAGCGCCGGGTCGAATCCCACGTCAGCCCCGCGCGGGCGATCTCCTCGCCCAGCCGGCTTTCGCCAGGCAGCAAGCCGCCCGGGAAGATGTGCTTCTGGATGAAGTCGATCCGCTTGCGGTAGTGAGCGAACAGGTCGTCGCGGACGGTGATGATCTGCAGCCCGGCCCGACCGCCCGGCTTCAGCCGAGCACGGACCTGGTTGAAATAGGCCGGCCAGTACTGCTCGCCGACCGCCTCGAACATCTCGATCGAGACCACGCGGTCGAAGGCGCCGCCGACGGTGCGGTAGTCGGCGAGGCGGATCTCGACCAGATGCTCCAGACCCTCGCGACGGATCCGCTCGACGGCATAGGCGTGCTGGGCGGCCGATATGGTCAGGCCGACGACCCGGGCGCCATACGCCCTGGCGGCGAAGGTCGCAAAGCCGCCCCAGCCGCACCCGATTTCCAGAACCTCGTGACCAGGCTGTAGTCCGATCGCCTCGGCGAGCCGCGCGTACTTGGCGGTCTGCGCGGCCTCAAGATCCTGGTCCTGTCCGCCGTACAGGGCGGACGAATAGGTCATGCCGGGGTCGAGCCACGCCTCATAGAAGGCGTTGCCCAGGTCGTAGTGGGCGTAGATGTTGCGCCTCGAGCCCGCGATGGTGTTGCGGCGGAACAGGCTGCCGACCACATTGGCCAGCTGCGCCGCAGGCCCTCCGACGCTCAGGCGCTTGAGGCCGTCGAAGTTGTCGGCCAGGACGGTGAGCAGCCTGGCCAGGTCCGGCGTGTCCCACTCCCCGGCCATATAGCCTTCGGCGAAACCGATGTCTCCGGCGGCCACGACCCGCCGGATGCACGAGAAACTCCGTATACGGATCGATAGCTCGTATCCGGCCCCGTTCCCGAGGCGCAGCACCTCGCCCCTTGGGGTGTGGATCGCCACTGACGGGCCGATCCAGTCGCCGGAGACCCGTCGCAGGGCGGCGCGGAATATCGAAAGGGCGAGGCCCGGTTCGCCGCCGCGGGCCTTGTCCGTCCGGGGTGTAGGGCCGAGGAGGGACTCGCTCATGCCGGCCCGCCCTTGATCGAACGGGCGATGAAGAAGCCGGCGGTGGCCGCCGCCCCGGTGACGAAAGCGCCCCAGCCCATGTCGGCCAGGGTGATCTTGGTCGACCAGGTGCGCAGGGTGGCTTGGTTGGTCAGGTCATAGGTCGCGTAGGCGACGAAGCCCAGCATGGCGCCCGACAGCGTGGCTCGGCTCCAGACGCCTTCCTTGAGCGCCGGCCACACCGCGAGCGCCAGGATGCCTGCGATGTAGATCAGGTAGAAGACCGCGCCGGGCGCCAGGTTGATCTTGGGGGCGAGCAGGTCGCCCAGGATCGGCCGGTACAGGCGGTTGGCGGCGAAGCTGAGCCATGCGGCGTCCAGAACCAGGAAAACCAGGGCCGTTCCGGCATAGGCGGCGATCAATCTAAGCATGGTCGTTCCCCTCGGCTGCGATCAGGCGGTAGTGGCTGACGCCCCATTCCTCGCCGCGGCTGTCCCCGAACAGCCCGGCGGTGGCGAGGAAGAAGCGCCGCCAGCGGCGCATCCACAGCCTGGCGTCGTCGCCGTAGACCTCGCGCATGATGGCGCGGATGCGGGAGGCGCTGGCGTCGAGATTGGCCAGCCAGTCCAGGGCGGTGCGCTGGTAGTGCCGGCCGCTCCAGCGCCACTCGGCCTCGACCGTGAACAGGTCAGGGAACTGGCGGATCAGGCCATGGCTGGGCATCAATCCGCCGGTGAAGAAATGCTGGGCGATGAAGTCGCTGCGGTCGCCGTGGTCGAAACGGTAGGGCCGGTTCCTGTGGGTGAAGACGTGGAGGAACAGGCGCCCCTGCGGCGTCAGCCAGCGCCGCGCCCGCTCCAGAAGGACGCGCCAGTTGGCCATGTGCTCGAACATCTCGACCGACACGACGCGATCGAAGCGCTGGCCCGGCTCGAAGGCGTTCATGTCGGCGGTGACGACGGTGAGGTTGAGCAGGCCGCGCAAGGCCGCTTCGGCCTCGATGTGGGCGCGCTGGCCGGCGGAGTTCGAGACCGCCACGATGCGGCTCGACGGATAGCGCTCGGCCATCCACAGGCTGAGCGAGCCCCAGCCGCACCCAAGTTCAAGCACCCTCTGGCCGTCGTGCAGGTCGGCATGGACGGCGGTCTCGGCCAGCGCCCGGTCCTCGGCCTCGATCAGGGTGTCGTCGTCGCCATAGAGGCAGGACGAGTATTTCAGCCGAGGACCGAGCACGAGGCGGAAGAACTCCGCCGGCAGCTCGTAGTGCTGGGCGTTGGCCGCGTCCGTGTGCTCGGCGATGGGGCGGGGCGCCATCTGCGCGGCGAAGGCGGCGTCGGCCCCGTCGGCCGGCCCGGCCAGGCGGCGGCGGGCGCCGGCGACCAGGGTCGCGATCGCCGGCCGGGTGACGAAGTCCGGGAACGGCGCGTCCTGCAGGTTGCGGATCGAGGCGGCGACGAGGCTCATGCTTGCGGGGACCTATCGACGGGGCGGACGAGGGAAGAAGGCGGGGACGCGGGCTTGGTAGTCGGCGTAGGCGGCGCCCTTGGAGCGCAGCATGGCGCCCTCCAGCGGGGGAACGCCGGTGACCCGCGTCAGCAGCAGGTACATGAACAGGGGCCCGGCCAGGGCCAGCCAGCCTTCGGGGTAGCCGCCGCCGAGGTCGACGGCGATGACCGGATAGGCCAGCCAATGCACCCATTCGAAAAAGTAGTTGGGATGGCGCGACCAGCCCCACAGGCCGGTGTCTGCCACCTTGCCGTGGTTTGCCGTGTCGGCCTTGAACCGCTTCATCTGCCGGTCGGCCACGGCCTCTCCGGCGATGGCGACGACCAGGATGGCCAGGCCCGCGAAATCCTCGACGCGCAGCTCGCTGGGGGCCGGGCGGCGGGCCGCGACCATGATGGCCAGGCACAGCAGGGCCGTGGCGGGGGCCTGGATCTGCAGGAAGCCGAACATGCGGCCGGTGAACCGCTCGCCCCAGGTCTCGCGCAGCCGGGCGTAGCGGGCGTCCTCGGGGCTTGAGGCGACCCGGCGCGCGACATAGGTGCCGAGCCGGATCGCCCACATGGCGACGAGGCCGGCGACCAGCGCCTGCCGGGCGGTCGGCCAGCCCCCGCCCTCGACCGGGACCAGGGCGCAGGCGGCGCCCGCGAGGCCGGTCCCGAAGGTCCAGTAGACGTCGGTCCAGCCGCCGTTGCCGGTGCGCTTCACCGTGGCCCAGGCGGCGGCCATCACCGCCGACATGAAGACGAAGACGCCGAGGATGACGGGCGCGGTCATCGGTCCACCTGCGCGTCGATGAAGGCCGAGGCCTCGCGCAGCACGGGGGCGAGGAAGCGCAGCGGAAAGGCGATCACGCCCACCATCAGCTGGTGATTGAGGCCGCCGTAATACCGTTCCTCCACCGGTCCGCCCTTGGCCCGCACCGCGGCGGCCAGGCGTGTGGTGTTGGCGCTTTCGACCAGCTTGTCGCCCTCGTCGTGGGCGAGCCACAGGGGCGGGTTCGTCCCGTCGACATAGGCGATCGGCTGAGTGGCCGGGCGCTGCGCTTCCGGCCCGAAGATGGCCTTGAGCGTCTCGCTCTGCAGCGGCAGGAAGTCGTAGGGGCCGGCCAGCCCGACCATGGCGCGGATGTGGAGGCGCGGGTCCATCCCCACCTCGCCCAGCCAGCGGCGGTCGAGGGCGAGCATGGCCGCGTTATAGGCCCCGGCCGAGTGGCCCATCAGCACGAGCCGCGCCGGATCGCCGCCGTACTCGGCCGCGTGCGCGCGGGCCCAGGCGACGGCGCGGGCGCTGTCGCGGATGAACTCCGGATAGCGGACCTCAGGATACAGCCGGTAGTCGGGGACGACGGCGAGGTAGCCCTTGCCCGCCAGGGCCTTGCCGACGAAGGCGTAGTCGCCCCGGCTGCCGCTGTCCCAGCTGCCGCCGTAGAAGAACACCACCACCGGCGCGCCGGCGGCCTTGCGCGGCGCATAGACGTCGAGACGGTGGCGGGGCCCTTCGCCGTAAGCCAGGTCGCGGGTCACGGCGCCGGCCCGCGGCTCGACGGCGTTCAGCACGCCGGTGGTCGAGCAGCCGCCCAGGGTCGCCGCGGCGGCCAGGGCCAGCATCCATTTCGTCAGCACCTTCACCTCGGCTCCCCGCGATCCGCCGACAGTTACGGACCGACGGGCGTTTCGGATGCGCGGCGCATCCAACAAGCTCGCCGGTCCGTAGCTGGCCCCCAGAGCCCCCTGGCAGAAAGAGCCCCTTGGCAGGATCAGCGATGCAGCCCCCCCGAACGCCCCTGAAGATCGCCGTGGTCGGCGCCGGCATATCCGGCCTGTCGGCGGCCTGGCTGCTCAGCCAGCATCACGAGGTCACCCTCTATGAGGCCGACGGGCGGCTCGGCGGCCATTCGCACACGGTCGACGCGCCGTCGCCGGGCGGGACCACGGCGGTGGACACCGGCTTCATCGTCTATAACGAGCCCTGCTATCCCAACCTCACCGCCCTGCTCGCCCACCTGGGCGTGGCCACCAAGCCCGCGCCGATGTCCTTCGCCGTCTCCATGGACGACGGGGCGCTGGAGTATTCGAGCGCCGGGCTGGCCGGCCTGTTCGCCCAGAAGCGCAACCTCGTCAGTCCCCGGTTCGGGGCCATGCTGCGCGATCTGCTGCGCTTCCAGCGCACGGCGCCGGGCGACCTCGCCGACCTCGAAGGCTCCCTGATCAGCCTCGAGGACTATCTGCTGCAGCGCGGCTACGGGCCGGCCTTCCGCGACGAACACCTCCTGCCGCAGGCGGCGGCGATCTGGTCCTGCTCCATGGACAAGATGGCCGGTTATCCCGCCGCGTCCTTCATCCGCTTCTACATGAACCACCGCCTCCTGAAGCTCGACGTGCGCCCCACCTGGCGCACGGTCGAGGGCGGCTCGCGGGCCTATGTGACGGCGCTGATGGCCCAGTTCCGCGGCAGGGTGGAGCTGGGTCGCCCCATCGTGGGGGTGGTCCGCAGCGCCGACGGCCCCGGTGTCCGCACCGCCGACGGGATGCTGGCGTCGTACGACCATGTGGTGCTGGCGACCCACGCCGATCAGGCGCTGCGGCTGCTGGAAGCGCCCGATGCCCAGGAGCGCCGGCTGCTCGGCGCCGTCCGCTACGGCCGCAACCGGGTGGTGCTGCACCGGGACGAGCGTCTGATGCCGCGCCGCCGCGCCGCCTGGGCCGCTTGGAACCACCTCGGCCACAGGGGCGAAGGCGGGGAAGGCGGGGTCACCTACTGGATGAACCGGCTGCAGGGCCTGCCGGGGCCGGACCTGTTCGTCAGCCTCAACCCGTCGGTCGAACCGCGCGCGCAGACGATCATCCGCGAGGACGACTACGAACACCCGATCTTCGACGCCGCCGCCATCGCCGCCCAGAGGGAGCTGTGGAGCCTGCAGGGGGAGCGCGACACCTGGTTCTGCGGCGCCTGGTTCGGCTGGGGTTTCCATGAGGACGGGCTGCAGGCGGGCCTTGCGGTGGCCGAACAGCTCGGCGGCGTGAAGAGGCCCTGGACCGTGGCCAATGAAAGCGGCCGCATCGCCGTCTCCGCGCCAAGCCGCGACCTTTTGCAGGAGGCCGCCGCGTGACAAGCTCGGCCCTCTATGTCGGGCGGGTCGATCACCGACGGCTGCGCGGCCTGACTCACGCCCTGCGCTACCAGGTGTTCATGCTGCTGCTCGACCTTGATGAGGTGGACGGCCTGCTGCGCCATCTGAAGATGCTGCGCCGTGGGCGTTTCGGCCTGCTGAGCTTCGACCCGCGCGACCACGGGGACGGCTCAGATGCGCCGCTCAAGGTCCAGGTCGAAGCCCGGCTGGCCGCCGCCGGGATCACGGGGGGCGGGCCTGTGCGGCTGCTGTGCATGCCCCGGGTGCTGGGGTACGGCTTCAACCCGCTCAGCATCTACTTTTGCGACGGGGCGGACGGCCGGCTGGCGGCCATCGTCTATGAGGTGACCAGCACCTTCGGCGAGCGGTACAGCTATGTGATCCCGTGCGACGCCGGCGAAGGCGAGGTGGTCTCTCAGACGGCCGACAAGCGCCTGCACGTCTCGCCCTTCATGGACATGGGCCTGACCTACCGCTTCACGGTACGGCCGCCGACCGACAGCCTGAGCGTCGCCATCCGCGTCGATGACGCCGAGGGGCCGCTGCTCGGGACCGGCTTCGTCGGCTGGCGCCGGCCCCTGTCCGACGCCACCCTGCTATCCGCATGGGCCGGTCATCCGCTGCTGACCTGGAAGGTCATCGCGGGAATCCACTGGGAGGCCCTGAAGCTGTGGCTCAAGGGCGCCGTCTATCACCCCCGCCCCGCCCCTCTGGCGCAGACGGTCACGCTGGGATCGAATGTCCGGACGCGCCGTTTCGTGTTCCGGCGCCGCCCCGCGCCGCTTGAAGGACGACAGGATGCGTAAACTCGCCGCCCTCGCCATCGCCGCCGCGCTCGCCGCCGGCCCCGCCCTGGCCAAGGCGCCCGAGCCGAAGAAGCCCATCGAGGTCGAACGCCTGATGGGCCGCTGGTACGAGATCCTGCGCACGCCGAACGCGATGCAGAAGAACTGCCACGGCGCCTATCAGGTCTGGGCGCGATCGGGCCCGGAGAAGTTCTCCATCACCCAGACCTGCCACAAGGACAGCCTCGACGGCGAGCCCAAGACCGTGCCCACGACGGCCAAGGCGGTCGATCCCGGACGGAACACCAAGTTCGAGGCCAGCTTCTTCGGCGGGATCATCAAGCAGCAGTACTGGATGCTGGATCACGACGACGGCTACAGCTGGATGATCGCCAGCACCTCGGGCGGCAACTTCGTCTCCCTGCTCGCCCGCCGGCCGAGCCTGCCGGCCGCCGAGGTGGACGCCCTGAAGGAACGGATCGGGGCTATGGGACTCAGGACCGACAGGTTGATCGCCATGGGCGCCAAGGCGCCCTAGAGGCTCCCCTAAGCGCGCCCTAACCCGCCGGCAGCTCCTTGGCCCAGGTCGCGCGCACCATGTCCTTCACCGCGGCGGGCAAGGGGGTGTAGCCGAGGGCCTCGGCGCTGCCGTCGCCCTTGCTGAAGGCCCATTCGAAGAACCTGGCCGCGTCGCGGCCGGCGGCGGTCCGGTGCACCAGGATGAAGGTGGCGGCGGTGATCGGCCAGGCGCCCTGGCCCGGCTCGTCGAGAAGCAGGATCCCGTAGCCGGGGACGCCGGCCCAGTCGGCCGCGACCGCCGCGGCCGCGAAGCCTTCCCCGCTGGGGTCGGTGAACTGGCCCGCGGCGTTCTGCAACTGGGCGTGGGCCATGCCGTTCTGCATGGCGTAGGCGTGCTCGACATAGCCGATGGCGCCGGGGGTCTGTTTTACATAGGCGGCGACCCCGTCGTTGCCCTTGCCGCCGATGCCGGCCGGCCACTCCAGCGCCTCGCCCGCCCCATAGGCCGTCTTCCAGGCCGGGCTCTTCATGCTGAGATAGGAGGTGAAGACGAAGGTGGTGCCCGAGCCGTCGGAGCGGTGGACCACGGTGATCGGCAGGTTGGGCATGGGCTTGCCCGCGGCGGCGGCCAGCCGGGGGTCGTTCCAGCGGGCGATCTTGCCCTCGAACAGCTCCGCCAGCAGCGGGCCGGTCAGCTTCAGCTCGCCGGCGGCGAGGCCGGGCACATTGACCACCGGGACCACGCCCCCGAGCACGGTCGGGAACTGGACCAGGCCGGCGGCCTCGAGTTCGGCGCCCTCCAAGGGGCGGTCGCTGGCGCCAAAGGCCACCGTGCCCGCCTTGATCTGCTTGACGCCGCCGCCGGAGCCGATCGGCTGGTAGTTGACCGAGACGCCGCCGTCCTCCTGGAAGGCCTTCGCCCACTGGGAGTAGAGGGGGGCCGGGAAGGTGGCGCCCGCGCCGGTGAGACGGGCCGCGCCCGCGGGCGCCTCGCCCTTCTGGTCCGCGCCCTGCTCGCCGGAGCCGCAGGCCGCCAGCACCCAAGCCATGGATGCGATCAGGCATTTCTTCAACATGGACGGCGCTCCGGCTTCAAACGAGTTCGACGGTCATCGCCTGTCGCCGCTCCCCAGGCAAGCCTTAGGGGCGAGCCTCAGGCGGCGCGAGCCTGCACCGTATCGATCGCCGTCGCCTCGCGATAGACACCGACCACGGCGTCCAGGATGCGGCTCCAGCTATAGGCGGCGCTCTCGGCTCGGGCTGCGGCCTGCAGACCCTGCAGGGCGGCCGGCGTGTCGATCAGGCCGCGGATGGCCTGGGCGTAGGCGGCCGCGTCGTCGGCGGGGCAGATCAGGCCGGTGCGGCCGTGGGTCAGGAGGAACCTGTTGTTGGGGGCGTCGGCGCAGACGGGGGCGAGGCCGGCGGCCATGGCTTCCAGGGTGACGTTGCCGAAGGTCTCGGTCTTCGACGGATTGAGCAGGATGTCGCCGGCGGCGATCGCCGAGGCCAGGGCCTCGCCGGACAGGAAGCCGGTGAACACCGCGCGGGGCAGGCGTTGCTCCATCCACGGCCGCGCCGGGCCGTCGCCGACGACCAGCACCTGCACCGGGCCGCTTGCGGCTTCGATGGCGTCGATGGTGTCGGCGAAGGTCGCCAGGCCCTTTTCCATTACCAGCCGGCCGAAGCTGACGATCACGGGGCGGGCGTCGTCGAAGCCCTGGGCCCGGCGCCAGGCCATGTCTCTACGGGCGGGGTCGAACAGCTCGCGGTCGACCCCCCGGGCCCAGACCCGCATGCGGTCGCCCAGGCCCTCGGCCCTCAGGCGGGCGGCGATGGCGGGGGTGGGGGCCAGCACATAGTCGCAGCTGGCGTAGAAGGCGCGCAGCCTTTGCTCCACCGCCGGGCGCAGCCAGCCCAGGCCGTAGTAGTCGAGGTAGGTCTCGAACAGGGTGTGAAGACTGGCGACGGCCGGCACGCCCATGCGCCGGGCCAGTTTCACCGCCCCGGCGCCCAGCAGGTCGGGGGCCGAGACGTGGACGATGTCGGGGGCGAAGGCCGCGACGTCGCGGCGGATGGCGGGGCTGAGCCCCATGGCCATCCGGTAGTCGGGCCGGCCGGGAATCTGGAACGATGGGGCCGAGACCAGTTCGCCGCGGGGGGCGAAGGCGGCGACCGGCGCGGTGGGCGAATAGACCCGCACCCGCGCACCCTCGACGTCTTCAAGATGCTGCACCAGCCGGTTCAGCGCCTTGTTCGCTCCGTCGACGGTGTAGTTGTAGTTGCCGGAGAACAGGGCGACCCGCAGGGGCCGTCCGGGCGCAGGGTGGGGAGCGAAAGCATCGAAGGCCATGGCGCATCACCGAAGCATCTGACGCTCCGTGGTTAGGTGCGTCGCATGCCCGTAACGCGACAATGCGGTGACGGTTCGATGAAAACAAGCCGCCTACGGATTGAAGCCGAGGATCGATTTGGTCTCCAGGAACTCGCCAAACCCATAGTCGGCGAACTCGCGGCCATTGCCCGAGCGCTTATAGCCGCCGAAGGGGACGGCGATGTCGAGGCCGGCGTTGTTGAGGCTGATGTAGCCGGCGCGGATGCGGGCGGCCACCTTGCGGGCGTGGGCGATGTCGCCGCTCTGGACGTAGCCGCCGAGGCCGTAGGGCGTGTCGTTGGCGATGGCGATCGCCTCGTCCTCGCTGTCGTAGCCGAGGATCGACAGCACCGGCCCGAAGATCTCTTCGCGCGCGATGGTCATGTCGTTGGCGACGCCCGCGAACACGGTCGGGCGGACGTAGTAGCCGGTCTCCAGGCCCGCGGGGCGGCCCGGGCCGCCGGTGACCAGGGTCGCGCCTTCCTCGACGCCCTTGCTGATCAGGCCCTGGATCTTGTCCCACTGGGCCTTGGAGACTACCGGACCCATGCGGCTGTTCCCGGTCGGGTCGCCCACGGTCCAGGCCTCGGCGGTTTCCTTGGCGATGGCCAGCACCTGGGGCATCAGGGCGTTCGGGGCCAGCATCCGGGTCGGGGCGCGGCAGGACTGGCCGGAGTTCTGCATCACCCCATTGACCCCGCCCGAGACGGCGGCCTGCAGGTCGGCGTCAGCCAGGATGATGTTGGGCGACTTGCCGCCCAGTTCCTGCAGCACGCGCTTGATGGTCGGCGCGGCGGCGCGGGCCACCTCGGCCCCGGCCCGGGTCGAGCCGGTGATCGAAACCATGTCGACGTCCGGATGGGCCGCGATGGCCGCCCCGACCACGGGGCCTTCGCCCTGCACGAGGTTGAACACCCCCGCCGGCACGCCGGCGGCGTCGAGGATCTCGGCGAACAGGTGGGCGGAAAAGGGGGCGATCTCCGACGGCTTGAGCACCATGGTGCAGCCGACGGCCAGGGCCGGCGCGACCTTGGCGGCGATCTGGTGGATGGGCCAGTTCCAGGGGGTGATGAAGCCGCAGACCCCGATGGGCTCCTTGGCGATGCGATGGGGGCCGCGATCCTCCGCGAAGCTGTAGGTCTTCAGGGTCTGCGCGGCCGACAGCATGTGGTTCACGCCCAGCGGCGCCTGCGCCCCCTGCGCCAGCCAGGCGGGGGCGCCCATCTCCTCGGTGATGGCCTCGGCCATCTCGCCGACCCGCTTCCTGAATTCCTCGGCGACCCGCTCCAGCAGGGCGATGCGCTCTTCGCGGGGTGTCTGGGACCAGGCGTCAAAGGCCTTGCGGGCGGCGGCGACCGCCCGGTCCACGTCGGCGGCCGAGCCCAGGGCGACCTCCCCGGCCGGCTGTTCGGTGGCCGGATTGATCACGGTCGCCCGGCCGGCGCCCAGAGGCTCGACCCAGCGGCCGTCGATGTAGAACTGCAAGGCCTGCCGCACGGTGGTCCTCCCCACGCCTGTTTTGGACCGGTATCTAGGGCGGGCCGCCCGCGGGCGGAAGGCCCGGGCGCCCGGCGAGCTTCGCTATTCGCGGCGCAACACGGGCGCCGGGCGTTGGGCGAGGGCGGGAATGGCGGCCAGGGCCCCGCCGACAGCTGTCAGCACGGCGGTCAGCGGCAGCAGCACCCCCACGACGGCCCAGTCGAAGCGCCAGTCGAAGTCGAAGACGAACACCACCACCGGATAGGCCGCCGCGGTCCCCAGCAGCACCCCGGTCGTGGCCGCGATCACCCCCACCGCCCCGTATTCGACCACCGAGGCGGCGAGGGCCTGGGCGCGGGTGGCGCCCAGCACCTTGAGGATGGCCCCTTCGCGTCGGCGGCGCTCCGCGCTGGCGGCGGTTGCGCCGACCAGGACCAGCAGGCCTGCCACGGCGACCACGGCGGCGGCGCCGCGCACGCCCCACGACACCTGCTCGAACAGTTCCGAGGCCGATTCCAGCTGCTCACGCACATTGAAGACGTTGACGTTGGAAAAGCCCCTGGCCAGGGCCCGGTCGAGGCGGGCGGACTGGTCCTGCGTCGCCTTGGCGAGGGCCACCTGGGTCAGGGCCGCGCCCTCCAGGGCGTAAGGGTTGAGGATCAGGGGAAAGCTGGCCCCGAAGCGCCCGAACTCCACCTCGCGCAGGCCGGCGATCTTGGCGTCCAGCTCGCGGCCCAGCACCGACAGCGTCACCGCGTCGCCCGGCTTGAGGTTCGCCGCCTTGCCGACCTCGTCGTTGATCATCAGCAGCGGCGGCCCGCGATAGTCCGCCGGCCACCACTTGCCGGCCACGACATTGGCGTCGGGCGGCGCAGGACCGATGGCGGAGAGGGAGATGTCGCGATCGAAGGCCCAGCGGCCGTTGGCGGCGATGCGCTCCATCTGCACCGGCTCGCCGCCGATCCGCACGATCCGCCCCGTGGCCATGGGCATGCGCCGGTACATCTGCGGGCTGAGCGGCCCCAACACCCGGCTCACTTCCTGGTCGAAGGCAGCGCTCTGGTCGTCGCGGATCTGGGTGAAGACCAGCGCCGGGGCGGCGTCGGGGGCGATCTCGCGCACCTGGGCCAGCAGGGTCGACTGCAGGATCAGCACGACGGTGAGCAGGGCCACGCCCAGCCCGATGGAGGGCGACACGGTGCGGGCCGCCGAGGCGGGGCCGGCGAGGTTGGCCAGGCCCATGCGGATCGATCCCCGGGTCAAGCCCCGCACGCGGGCCGCCATCCGGGTCGCGCCGCGCCCGAGCAGCCAGAGCAGGCCATAGGCCGCCGCGACCCCGCCGACCATGCCGGCGGCGACCGCGGGGGTGGGGGCGGTGGCGACGCTGACCCAGGCCAGGCCCACGCCGGCCAGGGCCGCACCGATGGTCTCGGGGCCGAAGCCCGGCCGCCCGGTCAGGTCGCGGCGGAACAGGCTGGAGGGCGGGGTGGCGCGGGCGCGGCCCAGCGGCAGCAGCGAAAAGGCCGCCGTCGCCAGGGCGCCGAACAGGGCGGCCTTGAGCAGGGGCTCGGGGTAGACCCCGAACAGGGCGGGGATGGTCAGCATGTCCTTCAGCAGCCAGCCCAGCGCGAGCGGCGTGGCGGCGCCGACCGTCAGGCCGATGGCGATGCCTGCGGCCGACAGCACGGCGATGCGGATCAGGAACAGGTCGCGGATCGTCGAGCCCTGCGCCCCCAGGGCCTTCAGGACGGCGATGGAGGGCTTGCGGGCCTCCAGGTAGCTGGAGACCGCGCCGTTCACCCCCAGGCCCCCCGCCAGCAGGGAAGCGAGGCCGATGAAGCCGAGGAAGTACTCCAGCTGGTCGATCAGGCGGCGCAGGCCCGTGGCGGCGTCGTTCCGATCGCGGATGCGCAGGCCGCCGCGGGTCAGCTGGCGCTGCAGCGACCGCTCCGCGCTGCCCACGGTGTCCGGGTCGGGCAGGGCGATACGCACAGTCTCGCCGAACAGGCTGTCGGCCTCGACCAGCCCCGCCCCCTCCAGGGCGGCGCGGGCGACCAGGATACGCGGCCCCATGCCGAAGCCGCCGGCCAGCCGGTCGGGCTCCTCCTCCAGCACGGCGCGGATGGTGAAGGGGGCGTCGCCGATGACGAAGGGCTGGCCGACGCTCAACCCCAGCCGGTCCAGCAGGGCCTGCTCCACCGCCGCGCCGTTGTCCGCGAGCGCGGCGGCAAGGTTCGGCGCGCCGCTGACGACGACCGCGCCCGCAAGCGGATAGGCCGCGTCGACGCCGCGCACTTCCGACAGGCGCCGCGCGCCGGAGGGCGCCTGGGCCATGGCGCGGACCCGGAAGGTGTCGGTGGTGCGCCCCAGCCCCTGGAAGGTCTGTCGCTCCTTGGCGGTGAAGCGGCGGCCCTGGATCGAGACGGCGAGGTCGCCGCCGAGGATTTCCCGCGACTCGGAAGACAGGCCGCGCCGGAAGGCTTCGGCGGTGGAGCC
>DAICXL010000050.1:0-18862 GCA_027312185.1 Caulobacterales bacterium
CTTCGAGGCCTATGAGCCGATCAGGGCCTGGCTGGACGAGAAGCGGCCCGACGCCCTGTTCGTCATCTACAACGATCACGTCACCTCGTTCTTCTTCGACCACTACTCGGCCTTCTGCCTCGGCGTCGGCGAGGAATACGCCGTCGCCGACGAGGGCGGCGGGGCCCGCGACCTGCCGTCGATCAAGGGGCACGGGGCGCTGGCGCGCCATATCGGCCAGTCGCTGATGGCCGACGAGTTCGACATGTCGTTCTTTCAGAACAAGGCGCTGGACCACGGCTGCTTCTCGCCCCTGTCGATCCTCCTGCCGCACGAGCCCGACTGGCCGACCCCGATCGTGCCCCTGGCGGTGGGGGTGCTGCAGTTCCCCATCCCCTCGGCGGCGCGCTGCTTCAAGCTCGGCCGGGCGCTGCGCACCGCCATCGAGAGCTTCCCGGAAGACATCAAGGTGGCCATCGTCGCCACGGGGGGGCTGTCGCACCAGATCCAGGGCGAGCGCTGCGGCTTCAACAACCCGGCCTGGGACGCCCGCTTCCTCGAGTTGTTCGAGCACGACCCGGAGGCCCTGACCCGCCTGACCCACGCCGAATACGCCGAGCTGGGCGGCATGGAGGGGTCCGAGGTCGTGATGTGGCTGGTGATGCGCGGCGCCCTGTCGGCCAGCGTCAAGCGCATCCACCAGAGCTATTACCTGCCGTCGATGACGGCCATCGCCACGGCGGTCTACGAGAACCAGGCGGCGCGGATGTCCCACAGCCAGGCCGAGGCGGCCCGCGAGCATGCAGGGCGCCAGACGGCGGGGATCGAGGCCCTCGATGGCACCTATCTCTTCGACCTCGACCGCAGCGTCACCAACTACCGGCTCAACAGCTTCCTGCACGACCTGGTGATCCCGGAGCACCGCGCCGCCTTCCTCGCCGACCCGGAGGCCCTGTTCGAGGCGCGGGACCTGCTGGAAGCCGAGCGCGACATGATCCGCCGACGCGACTGGCGGGCGCTGATGCAGTACGGGGCGATCTTCTTCGTGCTGGAGAAGCTGGCGGCGGTGGTGGGCGTGTCCAACCTGCACGTCTACGCCCACATGCGCGGTCAGACGCTGGAAGAGTTCCAGAAAACCCGCAACGCGGCGGTGGTCTATTCCACCGGCGGCAAGGAGGCCCACGCCAAGGTCGAGGCCAGCGGGGGGAGTTGAAGGTGGTGCGGCCGACAGGTCCCCCCGCCCCGCTCGCCTTCGGCGAGTCGCCCTCCCCTCCAGGGGGAGGGTAAAATGCGCCGCTTCCCCCAAGCACTTCTGCGTGAAACGGGCCGCCTATCCGAGGAGACGGCGGCCCTTTCGCGTATGATTGGGGTACGGGACGCTGAGGTCGCCGACCCCTGGCCCCCCCTGGCGCTTGCCCCTGGGGCCACTGCGCCAACGACTGCGGCGGTTCTCCGAAGAACCACGAGGAGTTGGATGATGGTCGCCTTGACTCACACCGACGTTTCCGCGCCCGCCCGGGCGATACGCAGGATCGGCATGGCCGACCTGGGATGGGCCCTGGCCGAGGGGTGGAGGGACTTCAGGCAGATGCGGGGCGACGTGCTCGTCCTCAGCCTGATCTATCCGGCGGTCGGCCTGCTCGCCGCCGTGCTCGCGGTGCGGGGCCAGCTCGCTCCCCTGCTCTTCCCGCTCGCCGCCGGCCTGTCGATCCTGGGCCCGGCGGTCGCCAGCGGCTTCTTCGAACTGGCGCGCCGCCGCGACGCGGGGCTGGAGGCCGGGTGGACCCACTTCCTCGACCCGTTCCGGCGGGCCGAGTCGCGCGGTCCCCTGCTGGCCCTGACCCTGGGCCTCACCGTCCTCTTCGCCGCCTGGCTCGGGGTCGCCTGGAGCCTGTACAAGGTGACCTTCGGCCCGCTGGGCCCGCCCACCGCGGCCGCCTTCATCGCCGAGGCCCTGACCACGCCCCAGGGCTGGACCCTGATCGTCCTCGGCAACCTGGCCGGCCTCGGCTTCGCGATCGCCGCCCTGGCGGTAAGCCTGGTCTCCTTCCCCATGGTGGTCGACGGACGCGCCACCGCCTTCGCGGCCGTCGAGACTTCGCTGTCGGCCTGCGCCCGCAATCCGCTCCAGGTCGCGGCCTGGGGACTGATCGTGGCGGTGCTGCTGGTGGTGGGGGCCGTTCCCCTCTTCGCCGGCCTGGCGGTGACGCTGCCGGTGCTCGGCTACGCCTCATGGCGCCTGTACACGCGCCTGGTCGAGCCGGCCTGACCGCCAGAAAAAAGGGCAGCCCCGGCGGGGCTGCCCAAGTCTGGTCTGAGGAGGGGATGGGCATGAAACCATCCACATCGTCATACGCGCCGGCGGCGGGCGCCCCTCACGAAGCGTGCTAAGCGAGGCTCCCTTTTCTCCAGGAGCTCATATGACGCTTTCGATGCACCAAGCCTCCGCGCCCCTGTTCATCCAGGGCCTGACCGGCCTGTCGGGCGTGCTGGACAAGGCCATGGCCCATATGGCCGAGCGCAAGATCGACCCGTCGGCCCTGCTGACCTTTCGGCTCTATCCCGACATGCTGCACTTCACCCGCCAGATCCAGGTGGCCTGCGACTTCGCCAAGGGCGCGGTGGGGCGGCTGGCCGGCGACGACTTCCCCACCTTCGAGGACACCGAGGCCAGCTTCGAGGACCTGAAGGCGCGGATCGAGAAGACGGTCGCCTACATCAAGTCGGTCGAGCCCTCGCGGCTCGACGGGGCCGAAGACCGCGACATCACCCTGGTGCGCCGCGGCGAGAGCCTGAGCTTCAAGGGCGGCGACTACCTGTTCGCCCAGGCCCTGCCCAACTTCTATTTCCACGTCACCACCGCCTACGCGATCCTGCGCCACAACGGCGTCGAGATCGGCAAGAAGGACTTCCTGGCGGCGCGGTAGCGGTCGTCCTGACGCGTCCCCCCACCCCGCGGGGTGGGGGGACCTGTCCGCCGCAGGCCGTTAGTGCGAACTCGCCTCCGAAGCGCCGATGCCCGTCTCCGACCGCACGCTCTGGGCGTCGAAGCCGGCGCGGTCGACGGCGGCGCGGGGGCTGCGGTCGAGGATCGAGACCAGCCAGATGGTCACGAAGGCCACCGCCATCGAGAAGATGGCCGGCGAGGTGTAGGGGAAGATCGCCGCCTCGTGGTGCAGGACGGCCACCCAGATGGCGGGCGACAGGATCATCAGCACCAGGCAGGTGATCACCCCGGCGAAGCCGCCGACGACGGCCCCTCTGGTGGTGCAGCCCTTCCACAGCAGCGACAGCAGCAGGACCGGGAAATTGCCCGACGCCGCCAGGGCGAAGGCGAGGCTGACCATGAAGGCCACGTTCTGCTTCTCGAACACGATGCCGAGCAGGACCGCGAAGACGCCGAGAACGAGGGTGGTGATGCGCGACACCCGCAGCTCGTCCTTCTCGGGCGCACCCCGGCGGAACACGGTGGCGTAGAGGTCGTGGCTGATGGCCGACGCCCCCGAGAGGGTGAGGCCGGCGACCACCGCCAGGATGGTGGCGAAGGCCACCGCCGAGATGAAGCCCAGGAAGACGTCGCCGCCGACCGCGCTGGCCAGGTGGATGGCGGCCATGTTGCCGCCGCCGCGCAGGGCCCCCGCCGCGTCGAGGTACTGCGGGTTCGACGCCACCAGGACGATGGCGCCGAAGCCGATGATGAAGGTCAGCACATAGAAGTAGCCGATCCACACCGTGGCCCAGAGCACCGACTTGCGGGCTTCCTGGGCGTTGGGGACGGTGAAAAAGCGCATCAGGATGTGCGGCAGGCCGGCGGTGCCGAACATCAGGGCCATGCCGAAGGAGATGGCGCTGATCGGGTCCTTGATGAAGTTGCCGGGCCCCATGATCGAGCGGCCCCTCACGGCGGCGTCCTCGGGGCTCAGGCCCGTGGCGACGGCGAGGTCGGTCTTGACCTGCACGGCCTGGGCGAACAGGGCCTCGGGCGAGAAGCCCATCTTGGCCAGGACCATGATGGACATGAAGCTGGCCCCGCCCAGCAGCATCACCGCCTTGGTGATCTGCACCCAGGTGGTGGCGCGCATGCCGCCGAACAGGACGTAGGCCATCATCAGAAGGCCGACGATGGCCACGGCGTAGCCGTAGGGCAGGCCGAACAGCAGCTTGATCAGCTGGCCCGCCCCGACCATCTGGGCGATCAGGTAGAAGGCCACCACCGCCAGGGTCGAGAAGGCCGCGAACATCCGCACCGGCGGCTGGGCGAAGCGGAACGAGGCGACGTCGGCGAAGGTATATTTGCCGAGGTTGCGCAGTTTCTCGGCCATCAGGAACATCAGGATCGGCCAGCCGACCAGGAAGCCGATCGAATAGATCAGGCCGTCGTAGCCATCGGCGAAGATCTGGGCCGAAATCCCCAGGAACGAGGCCGCCGACATGTAGTCGCCCGCGATGGCCAGCCCGTTCTGGAAGCCGGTGACGTGGCCGCCCGCGGTGTAGAAATCGGCCGCCGTATGGGTGCGTGTCGCCGCCCAGCGGGTGATGGCCAGGGTCAGGGCCACGAAGCCGGCGAACATGGCGATGGCGGTCCAGTTGGTCGGCTGCTGCACCGCCTGCCCCTCGATGGCGGCGGCGAAGGCGGCGGCGGGCGCCAGGACGAACAGCGCGGCGAGCATCTTCACGATGGGCGCTTTGAGCGTAGACGCCTTCACTGAGCGGCCTCTTCTGCGATCTGCTTGGTCAGGGCGTCGAACTCGGCGTTGGCGCGCCAGACGTAGACGGCGGTGATCACCACCGTGAAGACGATGATGCCGAAGCCGATGGGAATGCCCAGGGACATCACGCCGCCGCCGATGGGGGCGGCCAAGAGATCCTTGTCGAATGCGATCAGCGAAACGTAGCCGTAGTAGGTCGCCAGCATCAGCGCTGTGAGTATCCAGGCCAGGCGTGTCCGCCGGGCCTTCAATTCGCGATACTTCGGATTCGCCTGGACCCGCGCGACCAGCTCACTCGCCATACATGCCTCCCTGTTTGGCTGGAGTAGCGACCGAAACGACGCCCTTGTCATCCCCTCCTCAAGTCGTAGAGACGGACGGGAAAAGAGGACGTTGCGTTCTCCCCCGCGCGCCGGTTGGGGGCGGCCAAGGCCGCTATACCGCCTCCGCCTTGAACGTCGAGCGCCTGGCCGGGGCCTGTTTGCGGAACGCCCCGAGGACGAGGACGTCGGCGCAGCAGGCGTGGCGTCCGCTCTCGACATAGTCGGCCGCGTGCCACCAGTAGGCGTCGTTGGAGGCGTGGCCGCGCAGGTCGGCCAGCATGATATTGTGGCTGTGACGCCCCTCCTCCGCCGTCGCAGCGGCGGCGAAGGGCGCCATCAGTTCCTCGGGGGTGTAGACCACCCCGCCCTGGACGGTGAACTTCACCTTCGCCGCGTCCTCGATGCGGGTCAGGGGGTCGCCCTCGACGATGGCCATGTCGGCCATGGCGCCCGGCTCGATCACCCCCAGCGGCGCCTCGAGGAACTCGCCGTTGTAGCGGGTGACAGTGAGCAGGGCCTCGTAGGGGCTGATCCCGTACTTGGTCATGGCCCGCAGGTTCATGTGCAGGCTGACGCAGTTGAGGTCGATCGGGCTGTCGGTGCCGGTGATCACCTTGCCGCCCGACTTCAGCATGTCGGCGACCTGTTTGACGCCCATCTGCAGGGTGATGCGGGTCCCGGTCTGGTCGGTGGTCTGGGCCTGCCTGGTCCGGGCGACGAGCTTGGCCCGCTCCCAGCTCGGGTACAGCGCCTTGATGCGCGGATCGTCCTGCAGGCCGGGTTCCTCGTCCAGAAGGGTCGACGCTTGGAACAGGGTCGGGGTTCGCCGCATCTGCGATTGGGCGAAGAGCTTGATGACGTCTTCGTAGCCGCTGCCGTTGGGGCTGACCGTGCGCGAGTAGCCGAAGCGGCTGGTCGCGCCCAGGTGCTCCATGTTGTCGACGCCGAAGTTGGCGGCCGGATAGTGGTAGTGGCCCGTGGTCGGGATGCCCTTGCCATGGCCCCAGGCCGCCACCAGCCGCTGCTGCTGCAGGGGCGCGCGGACATAGGACTTGAGCAGGTCGTAGGACAGGGCGTCGGCGCGGGCGAGCTCCAGCTCCAATTGGCCCGGCTCGCTGACCGGCCGCATGAAGTTGTAGTAGATGCGGCTGCCGTCGATGGCCTCGCCGGTGGTGAAGAAGCGCGGGCCGATGCGGGCGCCCGAGTCGATGGATTCCCGCTCCTCGATGGCGTGATAGGCCGGCCCGCCCGGCGAGCGGGTGGTGGTCACGCCGAAGCTGAGCCACAGGCGGCCCTGGCGGTCGCCGTAGGAATAGCCCTGCATCTGCCGGTGGGTGTGGATGTCGATCAGGCCGGGGATGACCATCAGCTTCGAGGCGTCGACGAACTTGACCCCGCGCGGAACCGGCCTGCCGGCCGCGGGCGTGACCGAGACGATGCGGCCGTTCTCGACGGTGATGTCGACATTGGCCCGCGCCTCCGGGCCCTTGCCCTCCCACAGGCGACCGGCCCGGATGACGGTGCGCGGCGGCGGCTTGGCGCGCGACCAGGTCAGCGGCACGGGTATGGTCCTGGGCTCGCCGCCGGCGGCGGGGATCAGCCGCAGCTTGCCGTTGGAGAGGTAGAGGATCGACTGGCTGTCGCCGCTCCAGCTCGGGCTGTCGGTGACCTCCGAATTCAGCTTCTTCGGCGCGCCCGTGAACTTGCCGGAGGCATCCACCTCGACCGTGTAGAGCAGGCTGCCGAAGACATAGGCCATGCGCGTGCCGTCGGGCGACCAGTGCGGGCCGTCGTCGCCGCGGGTGCCGATGGAGCGGTGCGGCTGGACCGCCTGGTAGGTCGCCGCCCCGGTCGTGCGGTCGACGGTGAGGATTTCGCTGTGGCCCTCTCGGTAGCGGGCCGAATAGGGGCGGAACGCGGCCAGCGCCACCACCTTGCCGTCGGGCGAGAAGGTCGGCCGCCCCGGCTCCCAGGTGGCCATGAAGATCTTCTGCACCGCGCCGCCGTCGACCTCGACGGTGTAGACCGCGCCGTTCTGGTCCAGGAAGGCGAGCATCTTGCCGTCACGCGACCAGGCGGCCGAGACCGCCGCGTCGGGCATGCGGGTCAGCTGGCGCTCGGCGCCGGTGGCGAGGTCGCGCAACCAGATGTCGAGCTTGCCGCCCTTGTCCGACGAGTAGGCGAGGACCTTTCCGTCCGGCGAGAAGGCCGGGTCGGATTTGTGGAACTGGTCCTTGGTGATCCCTTCCGGCTCGCCGCCGATCGGCATCAGGTAAAGTTCGTTGAGCGCCCGGAAGGCGACGGTCTTGCCATCGGGCGACAGGACCGGGCTGCCGATGCCCACCACGGGCTTGGGCCCCATGTCGGCATAGGTCGTCTTGCGCCGGGTATAGCGGGTCGGGGTGACCGGGACCGTGGCCGAGAACGGGATGGCGGTCGGCGGGCCGCCCGACAGCCTGCGCCGCTGAATCTTGCCGTCGGAGGCGTAGACGAACTCGTCAGGCGACAGCCAGGTGACGCGGAAGGGGAAGACGTCCTCGCCCTCGACCAGCGGCTTGTCGCCCTGCATCAGCCGGCTCGCCCCGGCGGAGAGCGCCGTATAGATCACGCTCGCGCCGTCGGCGGCGAAGCTGGGGTTGCGCAGTTCGCTCTGGGCGAACGGATCGGCGCTGGCGGCGATCGACGCCACGGTGGCGCGGCGCCCCGTGGCGAGCTCGACCGTCTCGACCTTGGTGCGGTCGGTGATGAAGGTCAGGGACTTGCCGTCCGGCGACCAGGCCGGCTCGTACTCTTCGCTCTTGCTGTCGACCAGGGGCGAGATGGCGCCGGTGGCCAGGTCGATCGCGTGGATGCCGTAGGAGCCGCTGCGGTCCGAGGCGAAGGCGACGCGCCGGCCGTCGGGAGCGAAGCGCGGCTCGCGGCAGTCGAAGGGGCCGTTGGTCAACTGCTTCAGGCCCGAGCCGTCGGCCTTGATGCTCCAGATCTGGAAATTGCCGGTGCGATAGGACTGGAACACCAGGGTCGACGAGTCCGGCGACCAGTCAGGCATGGCGATGTCGGCGAAGTCGTCGGTGAGGCGGCGCGCCGTCCCGCCCCCGATGTCGACCACCCACAGGACGCCGAAGAGGTCGAAGGCCACGGACTTGCCGTCGGGCGAGACGGTTGGGGCGATGTTGGTCCCCTCGGTCACCGTCACCTGCACCTGGCCGGGGCCGCGGATGCCGTCGGCCGCCTGGGCCGGTCCGATCGCCGCGCCGGCCAGCGGCGTCAGGGCGGCGCCGCCGGACAGGGACAGCACACTACGGCGGCTGAGGCCGCGCTTGTTCTTGTCCGTCATGGGGAAATCCAAGGCCTTCCTGGAGGAACGACGCCGCCGGCGGCGCGGGAGCCGCGCCGCCGGTCCAGCAAGCTTAGAACGCGTAGCTCACGCGGCCATAATAGAAGCCGCCGCTGATGCCGTAGGGGGAGTACTGGTTGTAAAAGTTGTAGTTGGTCGCGCCGCGGTTCGCCGGCTTCACCTTGTCGGGATACTTGTTGAGCAGGTTGTTCGCGCCGACGGTGAACGACAGCTGGTCGGTGATCTTGAAGGTGGAGTCGATGTCCACGATCAGGGCCGGCGACACCGTCTCGTCGAAGGCCGCGCCGCCGGCAGCCGCGGAGGCCGTCGAGACGGCCTTGCCGTAGCGGGTCAGGCGCAGGGTGGTGTCGAAGCGGCTGATCGCCCAGTTGGTCGAGAAGATGAACTTGTTGTTCGGATTGCCGACCGTGAAGTCGCCGATCCGCACCCGGTCGATCAGGACCAGGCCGGCGGCGGCCAGGGCCGGCGGCGGCTGGCGGATCGACAGGAACTTGGTCTTGTTGAAGTTGGCCGACAGGGTCCAGCGGAAGTTGCCGTAGAAGCCGAAGTCGTGGCGATAGTCGACCACGAAGTCGAGGCCGCGAGTGCGGGTGTCGGCGCCGTTGATATAGAAGAAGGCCGCCTGCTGCGGGTTCAGCCCCGCCGCCCGCAGCACGTTGGACACGGCCACGGCCGGGCCCAGGCTGCCGGACTGGATGATCCGGTCGGTGATCTCGATCTGGTAGACGTCGACGGTGACGTTCATCCGCCGCAGCGGCTGCAGCACCAGGCCGGCCGAGTAGTTCATCGACTTTTCCGGCTCGAGCGGCGTCGCGCCCAGGGCCCGGGCGGCCTCGGTCTCAGGCGGCAGCAGTTGCACCGGATAGAGGCTGGTCGTGGCGTCGCCTGGCAGGCGGACCCCGATGGTCGAGGCCGAGGCGTACTTCTGCTGCTGCAGCGACGGGGCGCGGAAGCCGCTGGAGATGGTGCCGCGCACCGCCAGGCCATCCACCGGCTCGTAGCGGGTCGAGGCCTTGAAGGTGGTGGCGTCGCCGAAGTCCGAATAGTGCTCGAAGCGGCCGGCGAGCGACAGTTCCCAGCCCTTGGCCAGGGTCTGTTCGCCGTTGGCGTAGAGCGAGAAGTTGGTGCGGCTGAAGTGGCCGGCGGAGAAGGGCGGGAAGCCGGTCACGCCTTGCGCGCCCGCCTGGGTGATGACCCCGGCGTTGAGCTGGCCGGGGGGCGCGACGTAGCGCCCGTCGATGTAGGACGCCGGTTCTCCAGCGGTGATTTCCAGGGTGTTCTTGCGCCATTCCGTGCCGATGGCGAGGAACAGGGGTGCGGCGAAGACGCTGGTCGGGATCTCGCGGGTCAGGTCGAAGTTGGTGGTCCACTCGTGGGTCTCGAGCGCCCCGAGATAGAAGTTCTTCGGGCTGGCCGGACCAAGGGAGGCGTTGAGGGTGTCCTCGTAGTAGTCGACCTTGTCCTGGCTGAAGGTGGTCGAGAGGTCATAAGCGAAGCCGGCGAGGTTCTTGCCCTTGACGCCGAACGCGTGCTGGAAATCCTTGTCGTCCATGCGCAGGCGCGGCGAATAGCCTTCCGCATAGACTGCGACGTTATTCGCCGCATTGCCCGGCAGGCGGGGCGTCAGCCAGGCGCGCGACAGGCGGCTGGTGATGGTGCCGAAGGCGTAGACCTCGCTGGTGTCGCCGATGGGGTGGCTGATGTCGTAGCCGCCGCCGATGACCTGGATCAGCGGCTGGCCGGCCTTGTTGATGGCGCGGTCGACCGTGGCCTCGCGCGGGTCGGGCTGGCCGCCCACGGTGGGGTAGAACAGGCTGGTCGACGGATAGGGCCGGGCGCGGTTGGTGTAATCGCTGGTGCGGGCGTCGAACGAGACGTTCAAGCTGCCCTGGCCGAGCGGCAGGCCGACGTTGCCCGAGAGCTGGCCGGTGCGGCCGTCGCCGTGGAAGGTCTCGCCGCCGAGGAACGACAGGCTGCCGCCGCTGGGGCGGTCCTTGAGGATCAGGTTGATGACGCCGGCGATGGCGTCGGAGCCGTACTGGGCCGAGGCGCCGTCGCGCAGCACCTCGATGCGGTCAATGCCGGCCGACGGGATCAGGTCGAGGTCGGGCGGCGACTGGCCGTTCTGGGTGGTGCCGTTGACGAACAGGATGGCGGTGTTGTGCCGGCGCTTGCCGTTGACCAGCACCAGGACCTGGTCGGCGTTGAGGCCGCGCAGGGAGACGGTCTTCACGGCGAAGCTGGCGCCGGCGCCCGAATTGGAGGTCGTCGCCGAGGGCACCAGGGTGGAGATCAGGTCGCGCGGCGACTGGCGGCCGCTGCGGATCAGTTCGGTCGCCGGCAGAACGTCGATGGGGGCCATGGACGAGGTGACGGTGCGCACGGTGGACCGCGTGCCGGTGACGATGATGCCCTCGACGTCGTCGCCGGCGGCGGCCGCCTGGGCGTTGGCCATCGATGCGGCGGTCAGCAAAGCCAGCGCGCTGGCGCTTCCGATAAGTTTTTTCACTGAGTAGAACCCCTCTGCCTTGTCAGCCCAACTGTGAATTTCCGGAGCAACAAGTCGCAAAGCAGTATTGAGAGAGCGCCGACGAAATTCTTCGGCGCGCACCTCTTTATTCTGCGCGAGCTAAACGCTCCCCGCAGCCCGTTCTGCTTATACGGCTAAGTCCCCAGAGGCATCTTGTGATGCGAAGCTATATCTTTATTCGGATGAAGCCTGAGCGGGGGTCAACCCAGGCCCGGCGGTCACCTTCTCGCCCGATTTGAACGGCGCTAAATTTGGGCGTCCGCGCGCCAGCCGCCCGGCCTATTGATCGAACAATAAGCAAGATCGGGGGCCCCGAACGCCAAAAAGGCCGCCCTCGACGTGCGAGGGCGGCCCTAACCGGCCGGGCGGATGCGCCGGTCAGTACCCGGCGGCGAAGGCGGTCCGGCTACGGGTCTGATGGGCGGCGGTCAGCAGAGGCCGCGACAGTTTGGCCACCGCCTCCTGCGTCGCCTCGCGCACGCAGGCGGCGTCTTCCCGCTTCATCGAGCGGTCGCTGATCTTGCTGTCGCAGACCTGGCGGGCGGCCCGCTCCAGCCGGGAATAGAAGGCATGCACCGCTGCGGGGTCCTGGAAGTTCACCTGGGCGGTGGGGACGAAGGCGGCGGCGGGCTCGCGCTCGGAAGGGACGGCCTGGGCCTGACTGGCGAGGCCGGCCAGCAGAAGGCCCGCGGCGGCGCAGGCAGTGGCGATACGCATGATTTCGTTTCCTGATGGCGTGACGACGGCTCTGACGGCCGCTCCGATGCCCGTACATAGCTCCGCCGAGGAAGAGGATCAAATACAGCGACAGTATTCGCCTAAGCTTTGGGCAGGAAAAAAGCCTGACTGTTTCGTGGGCAGGTTTCGCCCGGCCCTCGTCGCATGAGCGGGGCGCTTCGGAAGCTTGCGCCGGACCGCCGAAAATTGATCGCCGCTGGCCGGAGCCGGCCCCGGGCCCTCCGAAAGAAGCAAAATTGGGCGCCCGTCCCGCCAAGGCGCCCCCACCGCGTTCAGATAGAAGAAATGCTGCGGCGCAGCGGCGGGCTTTCTGGAGAGCGGCGGCGCGGGGGCGGATGCTCTCCCCCATGCGCAGGACGTCACATACGGCCCGGCTCGGGGCCCTCTTCGCCGCCGTCATCCTCGCCGGCCTGTCGTTCGGTCCCGCCGCGGCGGGCGAGCGGAGCTGGAGCGCCGATATGGCGGCCCAGTTCAAGGCCGCCGGCCTCGCCCCGGCCATGGGCAAGAGCTATCTGCAGCCGCTGAAGCTGCAGCAGCAGACCGTGTCCCTGCAGCGATCCAGCGCGACCTTGAGCGACGGCGCCGTCCTCGCCCTGGGCCAGGACCTGGTGCTCGACGGCTCGGCCCGACAGCCCGCGCGCATCGCCGCCCCTCTCTTCTTCCTCGGCTCGCGCGAGCCCGGCCCGGCCATGCTCCACGAACTACGGGGCAAGGTCGTGGTGATGATGGCCCGCGACGCCGCCGCGCTCGACCCGGCCGCCCGCGCCGCCATCGCGCGCGGGGGCGTCGCGGGCTTCCTGACGATCGGCGCCCCGGCCGCGGCCCAGCCTGTCGCCACCGCGGCGGACGCCCCTACCCTCTTCACCGCCACTGCGCCGGCCTCCGCCGCGGCGCGGCTGTTCTCCCGCTCCGGCCGCGACTATGCCGAGCTGTCGGCCCAGGTGGCCGCCGGGCGCAGCCTGCCGAGCTTTCCCCTCGACCTCGACCTGAACGCCCAACTGGCCATTCGGACCCGCACCGTCGCCGCCGCCAATGTGGTCGGCGTGGTGCGCGGCTCCGATCCATTGCTGGCCCGGGAGTATGTGGTGGTCTCGGCCGAGGCGGCCTCGGCCGAAGCGGTGCTGGGGGCCGCCCGCCGGGTCCGCGCCGGGGCCCAGCCGAAGCGTTCGGTGCTGTTCGCCGTGATCGCGCCCCAGCAACGGGACGCCTTCGCCGCCCGGCCGCCGGTGTCGCGCGACGTCATCGTGGCCAGCCTGAACGCGGCCAACGCCCCCTCGGCCGAAGCCTTCGTGGCCATCGCCGGGGCTGGGGAGACCAGCCTGGGCCTGGCCGCCCACGCCCTGGCCGCGACTACGCACCTGGCCATCGCCGCTCCCAGCGCGTCCGGCGCCAGCGGCTCAGGCGCCCTCGGCTTCCTGCAGACCGGGGTGCCCGCACTTGGCCTGGTGTTCGGCGGAGCCGAGGCCAGGTCCGCCGCCGCCTATCTGACCGCGCTGACCCTGCAGGTGGCGGACAACGACGCCCACCCGGCCTGGATGCGCGGCAGCCGCTTCGCCCCGCGCGCGCCACAGGCCCAACAACTGGTCGTCGCGCCTGTCGAAATGCCGCTCGGCCGGCGCCCCCAGCGCAACCTGGGCGACTACGCTCGCCTGGACGCCCTGCGCCTGCGCTAAAGGCGGACGGCCGCAATCCGGCTAAGCTCGACGTCGTCATTCCGGGCTTGGCCCGAGAATACAGACCGGCGTCCCCTCCAGTCGCGCTCCCCCCGTCAGCCGTTCCTCAACTGGATTCTCGGGCCAAGCCCGAGGCGACAGGCGAGGCAGGGCGTACCCGACTCGCGCCCAAGGCGTCCCACGATTTTTGTTGGGAAGAATCGTGGTGTCCCACGATTCTTAAGTGTATTGATTGTGGGGCCAGAGCCGGACCCGCCGGCTCGCCCGACCTGGAAGAGCGGACATGAAACGCAGCACCGACCGCATCCTGACCACCCACGCCGGCAGCTTGCCCCGCCCCGAAGACCTGACCCGCATGATGTGGGACAGCATCGACGGCAAGTCGCAGGACGAGGCCGAGGTCCAGGCCCGCATCGCCGAGGCGGTCCAGGAGGCCGTGAAGAAGCAGAAGAAGGCTGGCATCGACGTCATCAGCGACGGCGAGATGAGCAAGATCGGCTTCAGCAACTATGTCATCCAGCGCTATTCGGGCTTTGGCCGCGCGGCGAGCTTCACCGCCACCGACCTGACCGAATTCCCCGATATCGCCACCAAGATTTTCGCCAACGAAGCCGGCGCCCACCTGACCCTGCCCTGTGTCGAAGGCCCGCTCGAGCTGAAGGACCCGGATGCGGTCCAGCGCGACATCGCCAACCTCAAGGCGGCGATGGGCGGCGCAGACCCTGACGGCGCCTTCATCCCCGCGGTCTCGCCGGGGCAGATGCTGTTCAACTTCCCCAACCTCTACTATCGCACCGACGCGGAGTATCTGGAGGCGGCCGCCAAGGCGCTCGCCGTGGAGTACAAGGCGATCATCGACGCGGGTTTCAACCTGCAGCTCGACGCACCCGACCTGCCCATGCACTCGCACTCGTCCAGCCAGGCCGAGGGCAAGGGCATCCCCGTCGACCACCACATCACCGCCGCCATCGAGGCGATGAACCTCGCGATCGAGGGGCTGCCGAAGGAGAAGATCCGCCTGCACCTGTGCTGGGGCAACTACGCCGGCCCGCACCACCACGACGTCGAGCTGATCGACCTGGTGGACGACGTGATCAAGGCGAACGTCGGCTTCCTCTATGTCGAGGCCGCCAATCCCCGCCACGAGCACGAATGGGAGATCTGGAAGCAGAAGAAGCTTCCGGACGACATGGCGCTGATCGCCGGCATGATCGACACCCTGACCAACACCGTCGAGCACCCGCGCGTGATCGCTCAGCGTCTGGGCCGCTTCGCCGGCGTGCTGGGCCGCGAACGGGTGATCGCCGGCACCGACTGCGGCTTCTCGACCTTCGTGGGCTGGTCGGGCTGCGACCCGGCGGTCAGCTGGCTCAAGCTCGAGAGCCTGGCGCAGGGCGCGGCGATCGCCTCGGACGAGCTGTTCGGGGCGTAAACCCTGTCATCCCGGACGTCGCGCAGCGGCGATCCGGGACCCAGGCGACTGGGCGGCGCCTGTAGCCCTGGGTCCCGGCTCTGCGGCCCGCTGACGCGGGCCTGCGGCCGGGATGACAGGAAAAGCTAGTGCGCGGTGCGCTTGATCGGCGGCTGGCTGGCGTCGCGCTCATCGAGCAACTCCGACACCCCATCCAGCAGGTCGGCCGGCGAGATCGGCTTGGCGATGTGGCGGTCGGCGCCGGCGGCGAGGCAGGCCCGCATGTGCTCAGCCATGGCGTTGGCGGTCAGGGCGATGATCGGGGTGCGCGGCATGCCCTCGGCCGCTTCGTAGCTGCGGATTTCGCGGATGGCGGTCAGGCCGTCCATCACCGGCATCTGCATGTCCATCAGGACGACGTCGAAGTGCTGGCGCTGGAAGGCCTCCACGGCCTCCTTGCCGTTTTCGACCGAGACCAGCTCGGCCCCGGCCATGGCCATGATCAGCTCGACCACCCGCCGGTTGGTGGCATGATCGTCGGCGACCAGGACGCGCAGGACGTCGCCCACCTCCATGGCCTGCCTGGCCGCGTCGGCCTGTGTCGTCTGGACCGGCGCGATGGCCTGCAGCGGCAGGCGCAGGCGGAACACCGAGCCTTCGCCGGGCACGGAGAAGGCGTCCAGCGAGCCCCGCATCAGGTCGGCCAGGCTGTGTGAGATGGCGAGCCCCAGGCCCGAGCCGCCGAAGCGGCGGGTGATCGAGCCGTCGGCCTGGTGGAAGCGGCCGAACAGGGAGTCCTTCTGGTCCATCGAGAAGCCGACGCCGGTGTCCTCGACCTCGAACAGATAGCCGGCCGCCTCGGCGCTCAGCTTCAGGCGCACTCCGCCGGCCTCGGTGAACTTCACCGCATTGGCGACGAGGTTGACCAGGATCTGCTTCAGGCGGGCCTGGTCGCCCACCGTCATGACCTCGGCGCGGGCGTCGATCGCCGTCTCCAGCTCCAGGCCCTTGGCCTCGGCGGGGTGGCGGAACAGGTTGGCCACCTCGCGGACGGTGTCGGCGATGTGGAAGGGCTCTTCGGCGATCTTCAGCTGGCCGGCCTCGACGCGAGCGATGTCGAGGATGTCGGACAGCAGGGCGTTGAGGGCGCCGGCCGAGGTCTCGATGATGCGCACCATCTCGCGCTGGCGCTCGTCCAGCGTGGTCTGCCCCAGGACGCCGGCGATCCCGAGCACGCCGTTCAATGGCGTGCGGATCTCGTGGCTCATGTTGGCCAGGAACTCGCTCTTGGCCAGGTTGGCGGCCTCGGCCTCGTCGCGGGCCTGAGCCAGCAATACGGCGGCATGCTTCTGTTCGGTGATGTCCTGGCTGACGACCAGCAGGAACGGCGGCTCGTTGGGATGAGCCTGCACGGCCAGCTTCTTGGTCTCGACGATCCGTTCGCCCTGGCCTGGGACCTGGAAGATCTCCTCGAAGACCAGCGGCGCCGAGCCGGACTTGAGCGCATCCATGTCCTGGGCCAGCAGCCGGTCGGCCTGGGATGCAGGGAAGAAGTCGTGGACGCATCGGCCCAGCACCTGGTCGCGGGGCTTGCCGAACATCTTCTCGCCGGCCCGGTTCAGCAGGACGATACGGTTCTCCCGCGTCTCCTTCACCACCAGGACCTGGGGCACGTTCTCGACGACCGCGTCGAGGAACGAGCGCGTGCGCTGCAACTCTTCTTCGGCGCGCTTGCGTTTGGTGATGTCGATGAGAGCGGCCAGGCGCGCGGGCCGGCCCTCGTAATGGAGCGGGCGCACCATCAGCACCACGTCGAGCAGTTCGCCGTCGCCGCGCAGGTGGCGCCAGCTCTCGCCGGTGTCCTGGAGCACGCCCTCGCGCTGCAGGCGGGCCAGGCGCGCACGCTCGGCCTCGGGCATGAAATCGACGATGGTCAGCTGCAGGAAGCGCTCGCGGTCGTAACCGTACTGGCGAAGGGCGGCCTCGTTGGCGGCCACGATCTTCAGCGTCATGGCGTCCCAGACGCACATGGCCACCGGATTGGTGTCGAACAGCATGTGGAAGCTGTCCTCGCGCCACTGGGCGGCCACCTTGGCCTGGGCCAGCTCGCGGGCGAGCGCAGCCTTGCTGTCGCTGGCGGCCTTGAGCAGGAGGGCCGCGCCGCCGACGCCGAGATAGGCGTCGTCCTCGACGACGATGAAGCCGCGGGCCAGCTCGGCGGGATCGCCGGACAGGATCTCCCCGGTGAGTTGGTCGATGCTGACCTGGGCGTCGACCAGGCGAGGCGCCGAATCCATGGCGGCGGAAACGGGGGTCAGGGCGAAAGTCGCCCGGTCGGCGTGGGCGGCCATGCGCGCCAGGAAGCCCTGTCGCTCGATCAGGCCGACAGGCCGCCGGTCGGCGTCGACCACGGCCACGGCTTGGGTATCCGGTTCGCGTTCGAAGCGCTGAAGGAGAACCTCCCCCGGCGTCTCGGGCGCAACCGGGGCCAAGTCCTCGGCAAGTTCTCCCATCCGCACCATGCAGCCTTATTCGCACCCACGGATGAAGTTCCGATTAAAAGCCGGTGGTTGCACCGAGTACCGCAGGCTGATGCGCCAAGGCCGTTCGCGCCGTCCCGGGCCGAACCCGGACGCCGCGGACGGCCTCGCGGACCATCAGGACGGACGCAGGCCGCCTTAGTCGAAAGTGCCGCCCCAGGTCCAGCCGTCGGCCGGGCGGGTGATTTTCTGCATGCGGATGCGGTGGTCGGCTTCCACGCGGGCAGGGTTGCCCTCGATGATCACCTTGTCGCCCGGCTTGACCGAGGTGGAGGTGATGCGCTCGCGCGCCAGGGCCGCGCCGCCGCCCCATTCCACCGCCCAGCGCTGCATCTTGCCCTGCTTGTCGGGCGCCATGACGTGGACGAAGGAGTGCGGGTTGCGGAACAGGAACTGCACCACCGTGCCTTCGATCTTGGTGTGCTGTTCGATGTGGTAGGTGGCCGGGAACGAATGGTGCGCCGCGGCCGGGACCGCGACGGCCGCCGCCAGCAGAGCGCCGGTAGCCAGCAGAGCCTTATTGAGCTTCATGAGAGTCCCTCCGTATTTTCTTCTGTCACAGGGGTCAGCTGGCGTCGGACCTGCAGGGTCTCGGCCGCCACTTAGAATTGTCGTCTTCCCGCCGGAAGTGTGAACTGGTGAAGAACGGGCCGTTCAGGTTCACCGGATCATTGATGACGGTCGTCACCGACATCCATTCCTTGTTGTCCGGCGACTGCCAGCGGTCGAAATACTCGGTGACCGTGGCGTTCTCGCTGTAGGGAACCCCGTTCTTGCGCAGCCAGCCGGCCGTGTGGTTGACGGTCACGACCTTGAGCACCCCGCCCGGAGGCTGGAAGGCCGCGCCCACCACGATGCCGCCGGCGACGGGGGCGGCTTGCAGCGCGGGCTTCTGCCACTCGGCGGTGGAATAGCCCTGCAGGGTCCGCGCCCCGGCCGGCGCCGGTCCACGGACGTTGAAGTTCAGCTCGCGGGTCTGAACCCCGGCGTCGGTCTCGATCTTCATCTGGTCGTCGGCGGCCCAGGTGATGCGCAGCCGGGTCGGCATGCGCATGATCCCGCCGACGCCGTAGGCCTTGCACGAGCCGTCCTGGGCCGGGGTCCAGGTGTCGGCTGTCGCGCGGCCGGCGGGGGTCAGGGGCACCGAGGCGTAGTCGCCCTTGGGCGGGGTGACCATGCGCCAGCGCCAGTCCTCGTTGACGATGGAGACCCAGGTCCCGGTCAGGTCCCAGGGCGCGCCGGCCTTGCCGGTGGCGGGGGGACCGGGCGGCGGGGCGGCGGCGGCCAGGACCGCTGTGGAGGCCGCGGCCGCGAGCGCGCCGCCGCAGGCCAGGGCCGCGACGGCCCGATTGAACAGATTGCGGCTCATCGCGAAGCCCTCGTGCGCTGGGGCCGCTGCGGCTTGACGCCCGCGTAGACGGCGGAGACGAACATGTCGGTGGTCCAAGGACCCGTGGCGGCGCCATAGCGGCCGTCGTAGTCGAAGGTCGGCTTGGCCGCCTTGACCTGCTCCAGGGTCATGCCCTTGTCGGCCATGGCCTTGATGCGGTCGCGGATGATGGTGACCATGTCGCGGTATTCGACGATCTCAGCCTCGTCGC
>DAICXL010000051.1:0-18139 GCA_027312185.1 Caulobacterales bacterium
AGCTCCTCGCGCAGACGGCCGTGCTCACGCACCGCAGGATCCGGCGAGACGGCGGCGAGGTCGGCGGCGACGGCGGCCGACAGACACACCCCGCGGGCGGCCTCGATCTTGGCCTTCATCAGCATCAGCCGCCGGCGGATGTCCGGGTGGTCCCAGATCACCGCCGGCGCGTCGGCGGACCAGGGCGAGCGGCTCTGGCGCCGGTCGTGGGCGTAGGCCAGGGCCTGCTGATAGGCCCGCTCGGCTATGCCCACGCCCTGCATCCCGACATTGAGGCGGGCGGCGTTCATCATCACGAACATGTGGGCCAGGCCCTGGTTCGGCTGGCCGACCAGTTCGGCCGAAGCGCCTTCGTACAACATGGTGCAGGTCGGGGAGGCGTGAATGCCGAGCTTGTGCTCGATGCCGCCGACGACGATGGCGTTGGCCTCCGCCAGCGCCCCCTCGTCCGAAATTCGCCGGGCGGGGGCCACGAACAGGGAGATGCCCTTCACCCCCTCCGGCGCGTCGGGCAGGCGGGCCAGGACCAGGTGGATGATGTTGTCGGCGCAGTCGTGGTCGCCCCAGGTGATGAAAATCTTCTGGCCGAACAGGCGCCAGTTCCCCGTCCCGTCCGGTTCGGCCCGGGTCCGCACCAGGCCAAGGTCGGTGCCGGCCTGGGGCTCGGTCAGGTTCATGGTCCCGGACCATTCGCCGGAGATCAGCCTCGGCAGGTACAGCGCCTTTTGCCGGTCGGTCCCGTGGGCGTCCAGGGCCTCGATTGCCCCGGCGGTGAGGGTCGGGGCCAGGGAGAAGGCCATGTTGGCGGCGTGGGCCATCTCGAACACCGCCATGTGCAGGGCTCGCGGCAGGCCCTGACCGCCGTATTCGGGATCGGCGGCGAGCCCGTTCCAGCCGCCGTCGGCGAAGGCCTTGAAGGCGCCCTTGAAGCCCGGCGGGACAATCACCCGGCCATTCTCCAGCCGTGCGCCCACCTTGTCGCCGGCGTGGTTGATCGGCGCCAGCACGCCCTCGGCGAGGTCGCCGGCCGCCTGCAGCACGGCCTCCACCGTCTCGGCGTCGAGGTCGGGGAAACCGCCCTCGCCCATCAGCTGATCCATCCCCGCCATGGCCTTGAGCGCGAAGGCGATGTCGGCCACCGGGGCGGTGAAGCTCATGCGGGACTCCTGTAAACGGGCGGGTCTGTTAAATGCAGGCCATGCCCAGAGGGTCCACTCCATCCCAAGCCGCCGCCGCGCTCAAGGCCGGAGGTCTGGTCATCCTGCCGACCGAGACGGTCTATGGCCTCGGCGCCGACGCGTCAGACCCCCGTGCGGTGGCCCGGCTGTTCGAGGCCAAGGGCCGGCCGAAGTTCAATCCTCTGATCGCCCACGTCGCCGACTTGGCGGCCGCGCGCCGGATCGCCGACCTCGACGACCGGGCCCTGGCCCTGGCCGCCGCCTTCTGGCCGGGGCCGCTGACCCTCGTGGCCCCGTTCCGCCAGGGTGTGTGCGACCTCGCCCGCGCCGGCCTGGACACGGTGGCGGTGCGCGTCCCCGCCCACCCCGTGGCGCGGGAGGTGCTGGCCCTGTTCGGCGGCCCGGTGGTGGCTCCGTCCGCCAACCGCTCGGGTCGGCCCAGCCCCACCACCTTCGCCGACGCCATGGAGGAGACCGGCTTCGCCGCCGCCGCCGCCGTCGACGGGGGAGCGTGCGCGGTCGGGCTGGAGTCCACCGTCGTCGCCTGCCTGGGCGGAGAGCTGAAGCTGCTCCGACCGGGCGGCCTCGACCGCGCCGCCATCGAGGCGGTGGTCGGCCCCCTCGCCGAAGCCGAGACCGACGCCAAGCGCTCGCCCGGGCGCCTCGCCCGTCATTACGCGCCCACCGCGCACCTGCGCCTCGATGCCGACGCCCCCCGCGAGGGCGAGGCCTTCCTCGCCTTCGGGCCCTGGCCGAGCGGGCCTCTAGTGTGGAACCTCAGCCCGACGGGCGACCTGCGCGAGGCCGCCGCCAACCTCTTCGCCCACCTGCGCGCCGCCGACCGGGCCCACCCCACGGGCATCGCCGTGGCGCCGGTTCCAGTAGAGGGTTTGGGAGAAGCGATCACCGACCGGCTGAAGCGGGCGGCGGGGTTCGTGGGGTAGTGCGTGCTTCGAGACGCGCAAGCTACGCTCGCGCTCCTCAGCATGACGAACCTTTGTGCAATCCTTACCCTTCGTCATCCTGAGGAGCCCGAGGTACTCGGGCGTCTCGAAGGACGCAGAACGCTACTGCGGCTCTTCCCCGAACAGCCGCTCGTACAGCATGCGCAGCATCCCCGCCGTGGCCCCCCAGATCACCCGCTCGCCGTGCTCGATGGCGAAGAACTGGCGGTTCAGGCCGTCGCCGAAGTCGCGGCTGCGGCGCTCGTGGTTCGAGGGGTCCATGGCGTAGGCGAAGGGGGTTTCGAACACCTCGGCGACCTCGGCCGCCTGCAGGGTCAGCTCGAAGCCGGGGCGCACCAGGCCCACCACCGGGGTGATCGAAAAGCCGGTCACCGTCTCGTAGGGGTCGGTCAGGCCCGCCAGCCGCACGAAGCCGGGGTCGAGGCCAATCTCCTCGCGCGTCTCGCGCAGGGCGGTGTCCCAGGGCGCCTCTCCGGGGTCGGCCCTGCCGCCGGGGAAGGCGATTTGACCGGAATGGCGGCGCATGCCCTCGGCGCGGCGGGTGAGCAGGATGGTCAGCCCCTCGTCGCGCTCGACCAGGGGGATCAGCACCGCGGCCGGCTGCAGCGGCCCGGTCGGCTTGGGCCAGCCTTCCGGCGACATTTCGTGGTCGGAGCGGACCTTGCGCGTCACCGGGTCATAGGCCTGGAGCGGATAGAGCCGGGCGCGGATCAGGGCCTCCAGGGCGTCGCTGTCGCTCATGACGCCGCCCCGAGGTCGAACCAGGCCCCGTTGGAGGCGACGCCGAACCGGTCGGCGCGCAGTTCGGCCATCTCCACCAGTTCGTAGAAGACGGGCCGCGTCAGCCGCGCCTCCAGCCCGCGGCGAACGTGGACGTAAGGTGCGGGCTCGCCGCTGGCCGGATCGGTCTCCACCCGGATCGGGTTGTCGGGGCCAGCCTCGACCGTGTCGCCGACATTGGTGGTGAAGCGCAGGGCTTGGCCGTCGCGGTCGACCCGCACGGCCAGAAACGGAGCGTCCTCGACCGCTATGGCCAGCTTCTCCACCGGGGTGACGAGGTGGAAGCCGTCGGGGTCCTTGCGCAGAACGGTCGAGAATAGCCGCACGAGGGCCGGCCGGCCGATGGGCGAGCCTTCGTGCATCCAGACTCCATCCCTGCGGATGACGATGTCGATACGGCCGCAGTGGGCGGGGTTCCACAGGTGGACCGGCGGCAGGCCCCGTTCAGGCCGGACGGTCTGCGCCGCGGCGATGAGACCGGAGAGGGCCTGGGGATCGCTCATTCCTGCAGCGCGACGCGCACCCGGCCGCCGACGCCGTCCAGGGCGCCGTCGCGGTGCGCCCGCCACAGGATGCGCTTCGGGTCGGCCGGGCCCGGCAGCACCACGCGCCCCGGCTCGACGGGGCTGAAGCCGAATTGGCCGAAATAGGCCATGTCGCCTACCAGCAGAGTCAGGCCTTCGCCCGCGGCCTCCGACAGCCGGTCGGCGCGAACGATCAGGGCCGCGCCGAGCCCCCGGCTGCGCCAGGCCTTCTCAACGGCGAAAGGGCCGAGGAACACCGCCGGCGTTTCGCCGATCAGGATCGGCCACTGCCGGGCGCAGCCGACCAGCGACTGGCCGTCCCAGGCGCAGAGCGACAGGTCGAGGCGGGCGTGGTTTCCCTCGCGTAGCCGCTCGGCCGCCTTGGCGTAGCGGCCGGGGCCGAAGGCGCGGTCGATCAGGTCGTCGGCCAGGGGCCCGTCCTGGGGGCGCTCCAGGGCGAAGACCAGGCCGGTCCCCTCCAAGGCGACATCGGCGGCGAGGGGCTCGGGCGGAGCGAGGATGAAATCGGTCATGGAGCGGGCGCAGCTCGCATCGAAAAGGGTCGCAGGGGCTAATCCCACAGGCTCAGGCGCGTCAAAGGAAATCGCGATTGCACGGCCGGGGTTGCACGGCCAAGGTGCGCCCGCTCATGACCCCTGCCCCCAACGTCTTCCGCCACAGGGCCTTCGCCCTCTTCTGGTCCTCGCGCTTCCTCCTGAACCTGGGGGTGATGGTCGAGAGCGTGACCCTGGGCTGGCAGGTCTACGCCCTGGCGCGGCGAACCCACAGCGTGGAGGAAAGCGCCTTCCTGGTCGGGATGGTGGGGCTGGTGCAGTTCCTGCCCCTGTTCGCGCTCACCCTGCCCGCGGGGGCGGTCGCGGACCGCTTCGACCGGCGCAAGATCGTGCTGATCTGCCTGGTGCTTGAGACGGCCTGCGTCCTCGGCCTCGTGGCCCTCGCCCTCCACCCCAGCCCGTCGCTGGTCCCCATCTTCAGCATCGGCGCGGCCTTCGGGGCCATACGGGCCTTCATGGCGCCGGCCAACGGCGCCATGGGGCCGATGCTGGTGCCGCGCGAGGAGCTGCCTCAGGCCATCGCCTTCAACTCCATGGCCTGGCAGGGCGCGTCGGTGCTGGGCCCCTTCCTGGGCGGGGTGCTGGTGTCCGGCTCGGCGGCCCTGGCCTATGGAACCTCGGCCTGTCTGTACGTCGCCGGCGGGGTCTGCACCTTCCTGATCCGCGCCAACACCACGCCCGAACGCCAGCCCGGGTCCCAGATGGCCCTGATCCGCGAGGGCCTGGCCTATGTCTGGACCAACAAGATCGTCCTGGGCGCCATCTCGCTGGACCTCGTGGCCGTGCTGCTGGGCGGGGCGACGGCGCTGCTGCCCGTCTTCGCCCGCGACGTGCTGCATGTCGGGCCGACCGGCTTCGGCCTGCTGCGCGCCGGTCCTGCCGTCGGCGCGGTGATCACCGGCTACATGCTGAGCCGCAACCCCCTGCGCAGCCACGCCGGCCTGTGGATGTTCGGCGGGGTGGCGATCTTCGCCATGGCCACCATGGTCTTCGCCGTCTCGCCCTTCCTGTGGCTGTCGGTGGCGGCCCTGGCCATTCTCGGCGCCGGCGACATGATCTCGGTCTATGTCCGCCAGAGCCTGGTGCAGATCGTGACCCCCGACCACATGCGCGGCCGGGTCTCGGCGGTGTCGGGCCTGTTCGTCGGGGCCTCCAACGAGCTCGGCGAGTTCGAGACCGGCGTCGTCGCCCGCATCATGGGCCCGGTCAGCGCGGCCCTGTTCGGCGGCGCCTGCTCCCTGGTCGCCACCGGGGTCTGGGCCAAACTGTTCCCCGACCTGCGCAAGGCCGACAGCCTGACCCGGCCGATCAAGCCGGTGGAGACGCCGGACGCCGAGCAGCCCCAGTCGATGCAGCCCTGAGCGGCTTTGCCGGAGCCTATTCCACCCAGATGGCGCGGAAGTCGTTGACGTTGGTGCGGGTGGGGCCGGTGACGATGAGATCGCCCAGCGCGCCGAACAGGCTGTAGGCGTCGTTGGCTTCCAGCATGGCCGCGGGGTCGAGACCCAGCGCCCTTGCCCGGGCCAGGGTGTCGGGGCCGATGACGGCGCCGGCGTTGTCTTCGGTGCCGTCTATTCCATCGGTGTCGCAGGCGAGGGCGTAGATTCCCGGCGCCCCGTCCAAAGCCAGGGCCAGGCCCAGCAGATACTCCACATTGCGGCCGCCCCGTCCCTGGCCGCGCACGGTCACCGTCGTCTCGCCGCCGGAAAGGATCAGCCGCGGCCGGGGCCCGTCGAGCGCGAGCCGGGCGTGGGCGCGGCCGACGTCCCGGGCCTCGCCTTCCAGGTCGTCGCCAAGGATCTGGGTCTCCACGCCCCCCGCGGCGCTGGCGGCCGCCTCCAGGGCCATCCGAGCGGTGGCGATCACCCGGGGCGGCTCTTTCGGAAGCGGGACCGTGGCGGCCAGCTCGCGCAGATGAGCCACCACGGCGGCTGGCGGATTGATCCCCCAACGCGCCATCACATCGACCGCGTCGGCCGGGGTCGAGCCGTCCGCCACGGTCGGCCCGGAAGCGACCTGGGACGGGTCGTCGCCCGGCACGTCGGAGACGACCAGCGTCACCACCCGCGCGGGCGCGGCGGCCTGGGCGAGGCGCCCGCCCTTGATGGCCGACAGGTGCCGGCGAACGGTGTTGATCTCGCCGATCGGCGCGCCGGACCGCAGCAGGGCCGAGGTCACGGCCCGCTTGTCGGCCAGGGTCAGGCCCGGCGCAGGCAGGGTCAGCAGCGACGAGCCGCCTCCGGAGGCGAGGGCGAGCAGCAGGTCATCGGGACCCAGCGTCCCGGCCAGGGCGAGGGCGCGCTCGGCCGCACCGACCGCGGCGGCGTCGGGCACGGGGTGAGCCGCCTCGATCACCTCGATGCGGCGGCAATCCACCCCATGGCCGTAGCGGGTGACGGCGAGGCCCGACAAGGGGCCGTCCCAATGGTCCTCCACCGCCTTGGCCATGGCCGCGGCGCCCTTGCCGAAGGCTACGACGACGGTGCGGCCGGATGGCGGCTCGGGCAGGTGGGGCGGGGTGCAGGCCAGCGGGTCGACGGCGGCGAGGGCGGCGTCGAACAGGCCGCGGAGGAAGGTGCGCGGATCGGACATGCGCCTTCCCTACCCTACCAGGGCCGCAGTCCCCAAAGGTCCGTTAGTCTGGATCAGGCCGCGCGGCGCTGCACGGCCTGGCTGCCGGCCTGGGCGAGGGCCTCGAAGAGCCGCGCGGCCTCGATCGGCTTGGGCAGATGAAGGTCGGCGCCGGCGGCGAGGCTGGCGTCGTGGTGATCGCGCAGGGCGTTGGCGGTCAGCATGACCACGAAGCTCGGCGACAGACCCTGGTTGGCCTCGAAGGCGCGGATGCGGCGGGTGGCGGACAGGCCGTCCATCACCGGCATCTGCATATCCATCAGCACCGCGTCGAACGACCCGCGCTCGAAGGCTTCACAAGCCTCCAGGCCGTTCTCGGTGATGACGAGCTCGATATCCAGGCCGGACAGCAGCACCTCTACGACCCGCCGGTTGGTGGGGTGGTCGTCGGCCGCCAGCACCCGCAGGCGCCGGTCAAGGCCGTCGTCGTCCGGCGCACTGGCGGCCGGTGCGTTGGCGGCCGGCGCGTTGGCGGCCGGGGGCTCCTCGGGCGCGGGCGCCGACGCCGTTTCGCAGCGGGCCAGCGGGATCGTAACGACGAACCGGGCGCCGACTCCCGGCCGGCCGATCGCTTCAATGCCGCCGCCCATCAGTTCGGCCAGCTGCTTGCAGATGGCCAGCCCCAGCCCCGTGCCGCCGAACCGGCGCGTCACCGAACCGTCGGCCTGTTGGAAGCGGTTGAAGATGCGTTCGCGCAGGGCCGGCTCGAAGCCAACCCCAGTGTCCTCGACGGTGAAGCACCAGTCTCCCGAAGTGGTCTGGGCCACCTCCAGGGTGACGCCGCCCTCGGACGTGAACTTGATGGCGTTGGACAACAGGTTGGTGAGGATCTGCTTCAGCCGCACTTGGTCGCCCATCACGGCGACCTCGGCCGCGGGGTGGATCTCCAGGTGCAGGGCGATGGCTTTCTCATCGGCGCGGGAGCGGTGCAGGGCGGCGGTGGCGCGCACGGCGTCGCCGAGGTTGAAGGGTTCGTTCTCAATGGCCACGGCGCCGGTCTCGATGCGGGCGAGGTCGAGCACGTCGGACAACAGGCGCTCCAGGGTCACCCCGGAGGAACGGATGATTTCGACCAGCTCGCCCTGCTTGGCCGACAGTTCGGTCCGCGACAGGGCGCCGGCGATGGCCACCACCCCGTTCAAGGGGGTCCTGATCTCGTGGCTCATATTGGCCAGGAACTCGCTCTGGGCCCGGTTCGAGGCCAACAGTTCGTGTGCGGCGCGGCGGACCTTCCACATCATCACCAGGCCAACCCCGCCAAAGGCGAGCAGCACCGCCAGGGTCGGCAGGGCGGCGCGCTCCAGCAGATCCTCCCCCGGGCGCTGGGGCGTCCAGCTCAGCACGAGCGGCGGCCCGCCGTCGAGAGTGGCGAACTTCACGCTGGCCCGGCCATGCGGGGCCGGCGCGCCTGCGGCGGCTGAAATCGGGGCGACCTGGAAACGGTCCCGCATCAGGCCGAGAAGGCCGGAGGACACGGTCTGGCTGGTGAGGACGATCGGCCGGCGGGCCTCAGGGGACCGGGGAGCGGGCGGCATGACCACGGTGGCGGTGACCAGGCGGACGACGTCCCCGCGAGCCGTGAAGGCGCTGCGCTGGAGCGCACGCCCGCCGATCGGCTCGACCTGCTCGGCGAACAGCGCCGCCTCGGCCGCCCTCAGTTCGGCGACCAGAGACCGCGCGCCCGTGAAGGTGATCATCTCGCCCGGCAGGTCGATGATCTCGGCGTCGCGGCCGTCGAGCACGGCGATATCGTCAAACTCCGCCGCCTGGCCCAGTTCGACCAGTAGACGCTCGCGGGTGAAGTCGACTGCGGCGGGCCCGGCCAGCGCGGCGGCCGCATCGGCCCTATGCACACGGCCGGCGATAGTCTCCTCGATCTCGGTGACCCGGGCCAGCACGCCCTGCAACACGAGGTTCTCCTCGCGCTGCCGCGCGCCGGTGTCCACCTCATGGGACCAGATGACCAGGCTGAGGACGAACACGGCCATGGCGCCGACGGCGGTGACCGCCAGCGGCGCAAGCAGCCTGAATTCCGAAGCGAGCCGCATCCGGACGACTTCCCCCCAATCCGAATGCGCATTTTGTCGCACTCCAGTTAAGGATGCGTGTTGCAGCCCTGCTTCACCCGCACGGCCCGGTTTGGGGTAGAACGGGAAAGGCGCGCCGCTGCGGGCGAAGCCGGCGCGATCGAGGGCGACCAGGGTTTCCATGCATCTGGATCTCCAGCAAGCCGACGCCGATACGGCGCGCGACGCCGACATCTGCGTCATCGGCTCCGGCGCTGCGGGCCTCACCGCGGCGCGGCGCCTGCTGGCGCTCGGGCGATCGGTGACCCTGCTGGAGAGCGGCGGCCTGGACCATGAGCCGGCCGTCGCGGCCCTGGGCGCCGGCGAGAACCTCGGCGAGCCCTACTACCCGCTCGACCACGCGCGCCTGCGCTTCTTCGGCGGCACGACCGCGATCTGGGGCGGCCGCATCGCGCGGCTGGATCCGATCGACTTCGAGGTGCGAGACTGGGTCCCCAACTCCGGCTGGCCGTTCGGCGCTGAGACCCTGGAGCCCTGGTACGAACAGGCCCGCGCCGTGTTCGATCTGCCGCCGGTCGCGACGGGACCGGACGACCTGCGCCGCGCCGCGGCTCTGCCAGACTTCGACCCGGCCCGGCTGCAACTTGGGCTCTGGGAATTCGACGGCAAGTTCAACCGCTTTACCTTCGACGCCTGCGGCGACCTCGCCGCCCACCCGCGCTGCACGGTCGTGACCCACGCGACGGTGACGCAGATCGCCCTCGCAGCCGGCGGCGGCGGCGTGGAGCGGGTGATCGCCCGCAGCCTGTCGGGACGCACCCTGACCCTGCGACCGCGCGAGGTGGTGCTGGCCGCCGGGGGGATCGAGAACCCGCGCCTGCTGCTGGCTTCCGGCATCGGCGGCGACCAGGTCGGGCGCTACTTCATGGAGCATCCACACGGCAGGGGCGGCCGCATCGTCGGCGGCGCGGCCTGGTCCCTGCTGCGCGCCTTCGCCCGCTCGCATCGGGTCGGGCGCGAGAAGGTGGCGGCGATGATCGCGCTCAGCGCCGACCGGCAGGCCGAATTACGTGTCCTGAACAGCTCCCTGACCATCGCCGCCCGCCAGCCGGTCGGGACGCGGCAGTTCTGGGGCATGCGCGCCTATGAGGGGGTCAAGCATCGGATGGCTCCGACCCGGCGCGGCCGCGGCCTGTGGATGACCACCAAGCGCCTGGCCACCTTCGCCCAGCGCCATGTCGATCCCCTGCGGCCGTGGCTGCTGCACCGGGCGGGGCTGCTTGACCTGGCGCTGGTGCTGCGGGCCGAACAGGCGCCCAACCCGGACAGCCGCGTGCTGCTGTCGCGCGAGACGGACGCCCTGGGCGTTCCGCGGGCGGCCCTGGACTGGCGCACCACGCCGCTGGATGTGGAGAGCGCCGCCGGCCTGGTCTCGACCCTGGCGGCGGAGGCGCAGCGGCTGGGTCTGGGCCGGGTCGAGCCCGCGCCCTGGCTGGCCTGCCCCGAGGACGGCTGGCGCACCGACCCCCTGATCAGCGTGCATCCTATCGGCGGCTATCATCACATGGGCACGACCCGCATGTCCGACGATCCCAAGCGGGGCGTGGCTGACGCCTTTGGCCGGGTTCATGGGGTGGAGAACCTGCACATCGTAGGCAGCTCGGTCTTCCCCACCTCCGGCTGGGCCAATCCCACCCTGACCATCGTCGCCCTGGCCCTGCGCACGGCCGAGCGGGTGGCGGGGCGTTAGGGGTGGAACCGCCGTCGCCGCCCCGGCATTGCGCAGGCATGCGCATCCTCCGTCTCGCCGCCCCCCTCCTCACGGCCTCGGCCCTCGCGGCCTGCAGCGCGGGGCCTGCCCTGCCGCCCCAGGCGCAGTACGGTCCCAACCCGCCCCTGCCCGAGCCCCGCAAGAGCTTCCTGATCCCGACGGTCAAGGTCGCCAAGGCGGTCGGCTGGCGGGGGGCCAAGCCCGTGGCCGCAGAGGGCCTTCAAGTCGAGCCCTTCGCCGTCGGCCTCGACCATCCCCGATGGCTCTACGTCCTGCCCGACGGCGGGGTGCTGGTGGCCGAGACCAACGCTCCGCCCGGCAAGCCTGCCGGACTCAAGGGTTGGGTCATGGCCCAGGTGATGAAGGTGGCCGGCGCCGGCCCCAAGAGCGCCAACCGCATCACGCTGCTGCGCGACACCAACGGCGACGGGGTCTCCGACGCCAAGTCGACCTTCCTCCAGGGCCTGAACTCGCCCTTCGGCATGGCCCTGGTGGGCGACAGCTTCTACGTCGCCAACGCCGACGCCGTGGTGCGCTTTCCCTATACCCCCGGCGCGGCGACCATCACGGCCGCCCCGCAGAAGGTCATCGACCTGCCCGCCGGCATCAACCACCACTGGACAAAGAACCTGATCGCCAGCCCGGACGGGTCCAAGCTCTACGCCACGGTCGGCTCGAACTCGAACGTCGGCGAGAACGGCATGGATATCGAGACCAACCGCGCCGCCATCCTGGAGTTCAACCCGGACGGCACGGGCCTGCGGGTCTTCGCCTCCGGCCTGCGCAACCCGAACGGCCTGGCCTGGCAGCCGCAGAGCCAGGCCCTGTGGACGGCGGTGAACGAACGCGACGAGATCGGCAACGACCTCGTGCCCGACTACATCACCTCGGTGAAGGACGGGGCCTTCTACGGCTGGCCCTACAGCTACTACGGCGGCCATGTGGACACGCGCGTCAAGCCGCAGCGCCCCGAGCTGGTGGCCCGGGCGATCGCCCCCGACTACGCCATGGGCTCGCACACCGCCTCGCTGGGCCTGACCTTCTACCAGGGGAGCGCCCTGCCCGCCCGCTACCAGAACGGCGCCTTCGTCGGCCAGCACGGCTCATGGAACCGCAAGCCCCCGGCCGGCTACAGGGTGGTGTTCGTGCCCTTCGCCAACGGCATGCCGTCCGGCGCCACGCGGGATGTGCTGACCGGCTTTCTCGACCGCGACGGCAAGGCCCAGGGCCGGCCCGTCGGCGTGGCCGTGGATACGACCGGCGCCCTGCTGGTGGCCGACGACGTGGGCAACACGATCTGGCGGGTCAGCGCGGCGCAGTAGGCCCCTATCCGGCCACCCCGTCGACCCACTCCCGGATCAGTTCGAACACTTCGCGGCGGTTGGTCTCGACCATGGCGAAGTGGCCGTTGCCGCCGATCCCCCGGTCGGTGAAGGCGATGTGCTCGGCCCTGGCGCCCGAGGCGTTCAGCGCCGCGACGATGGCCGGCCCCTGCGTGCGTCCCGAATTCGCGGCGGTGAAGTAGGCCATCGGCAAGCCGCGGACGTTCGGCAGAGTCGTGGTCGCGGCGGGCCGCCCCGGCGCGGCCGGCTGGATCAGGGGTGCGCCGGCGCCTTCGAACGACACCACCGCCTTGACCAGATTCGGACGCTCGTCGGCGGTCACCCAGCCGAAGGGGCCGCCCGCCGAGTGGGTCTGGATCACCGCCGGACCGATCTGGTCGAGCAGCGCCGCGCCGCGGCTGCGCCACAGGCCCAGCGCCATGGCGGCGTCCTGCGGCGTCGGGTTCTGGCTGGCCATGAACTGGTCGATCGCGGGATCGCCGATCTCGCCCGTCCCCGTCCAGCGCCCGCCGGCCTTGGCGCGGCGAAAGTCGGGGGCGATGGCCTCATAGGTCGGAATAGGGTTGGGCGCGCCCAGGGCGTCCGGATGGTAGGGCGAACGCCCGTGGCCGGGCCGATCGACCAGATACACCTTGTAGCCCTGCTGGACGTAGTAGTGGGCCCAGCCGGCGACTCCATCGCCCGGCCCCATGTAGTGCAGCATCTGACCCGAGCCGCCGTGGACCAGCACCACCGGCGCCTCGTGCCGGACCGCTTTGGGGATCAGGTACTGCACGAACATCTGCCCGCGGGGGATGATCCCATGGGGCATGGCCTTCTGCTCGACCCCGACCCAGAAGAAGCCCGTGTCGGCGAGGCTCAGCGCCGTGGAGTCGGCGGTGCGGACCGGCCGGGCCGCGGCGCCGGCCCGGCGGGCGGGGGCCGAGACCTTGGCCTCGATCCAGTCGGTGATGGGCTTCAGCACCTCGCGGTGGTTCTTCTCGTGCATCAGGAAGTGGCCGTTGCCGAGGATGCCGATCTTCTCGTACTCGATGTGGTCCACCGTGCAGCCGGACTGGCGCAGATAGGCCACCGAGTGCAGGTCGTAGGGCCAGTGGTACGAGGCCGGCGCCGTGAAGATGCCGATGGGGATGGCCCTCAGGTTCTTCAGCTTGCGCGCGGGTTCGGCCTGCAGCCTGCCCGCCGCCCGGCCGCCCTGGGCCGGCACGTCGACCAGCTTCAGCTCCGAAGGGTCGCGGACCGGCGGATCATAGGCCACCGGCGCGGCCGTCAGGCCCCAGGCCATGTTCCCGAAGGGCGGGCCGGCCGGCTCCACGCCGACGAGGCCCTTGACCAGGTTCGGCCGCGCGTCGCCGAACAGCCAGAGCGACGGACCGCCGGCCGAGTGGGCCATGATGACGGCGGGCCCGATCTTGTCGAGCAGCTCGCCGCCGCGGATCTTCCACAGAGCGTGGCTGGAGGCGGCGTCGAGGAATGAGCCGCCCTGCCCGGCGATCGCCTGGTCGGTGACCGGGTCGCCGCGGACGCCCGTGCCCGGCCACTGGGTGTGCAGCTTGGCTTCGGGGCCGTACGGCGTCTCGGCCTTCTCGGGGGCGGTGAACTGGCGCTCGAGGTTGGCGTAGGTGAAGGACGGGGGGAACGGGCCCATCAGTTCGGGCGCATAGGGCGAGCGCCCGTGACCGGGGCGGTCGACCAGATAGACCCGGAAACCCTGCTCCAGCAGCATCGGGACCCAGCCGGGCCGGCCATCGGCCGTGCCCAGCCAGTCCAGCCCCTGGCCGCCGCCCCCGTGGACGATGACGATCGGATAGGGGTGTCTGACGGTCGCGGGCGTCCAGTACTCGACGTACATCTGCTCGCCATTGGCGACCGTGCCGCGGGCCAGCTTGGCGCGGGTGACCCCGAGCCAGAAATAGCTCCATTCGGCCAGCTCGAGCGGCGCCCGATTGGCGGCGGATCGCGCGGCGCCGGCGACCTGGGCGGCGGACGGCGAGGCGGCGAGCATGGCCGTGGCGGCCGTGGCGGCGCCAGCGACGCCCAGGGCGCTGGCCCGGCTCATGAAGTCGCGGCGGCTGACTTCACCCTGGGCGAAGCCGCGATAAAGGTCGGCGACGCGCGCCTCCAGATCATGGGTGTCCATCGTCCCCTCCCCCGTTTTCTTCTCTCGGGCGGAGAAGAGCCTGGGGCGGCGGGTTCGTCCAGAGCCGGTGGGACTTACCCCGTGGCCGCTGAAAGCGGACGGAGGGGCCTCTACCGCACCGTGTTCGTCAGGGTCCCGATCTTGTCGATGGTGCACACCATCACGTCGCCCGCCTTCAGCCGCTGCTGCGGCTCCATGGCGAAGCCGACGCCCGAAGGGGTGCCGGTGCAGATGATGTCGCCGGCCTCCAGGGTCAGGCCGGCCGACAGCTGCTCGATGATGGTCGGGATGTCGAAGATCATCTGCGAAACGGTCGCCGACTGGCGCGGCTCGCCGTTGACCGTCAGCGACAGGCGCACGTCCGGCAGGGCGCCCATCTCGTCGGCGGTCACGATCCACGGGCCGAACGGCAGGCTGGTGTCGAGCGACTTGCCCTTGAACCACTGCAGGTGCTTGCGCTGCAGGTCGCGGGCGGTGACGTCGTTGCCGATCGAATAGCCGAACACATGGTCGAAGGCCGCGGCCTTCTTGATGTCGCGCCCGCCCTTGCCGATCACCACGACAAGCTCGACCTCGTAGTCGAGCAGCTCGGTCAGGCCGTCGTGGAGCATGACGTCCGCGTCCGGCCCCACCACCGTATTGGTGGACTTGGTGAAGAAGGTCGGGACCTCCGGCAGCTTCATCTCGGTCTGCCGGGCCCGGTGGCCCTCGGCGACGTGATCGACGTAGTTGAGGCCGACACAGAACACGTTGCGGGCCGGGCGCGGGATCGGGGCGAGCAGCTTGACCTGGGCGGTGGTCACCACCGCTTCGGGGAACTCGCCGGCCCGAGCCGCCAGCTTGCGCACCGTCTCCAGCGCGGCCGGGCCGGCGCCGATGATCGCCAGCAGGGACGAGGCGTCGAGGCCCTCGCCGGCCTTTTGCGCGGCGGTGGCGAGGCACAGCAGCCGCCCGTCCTCCAGCACGACCCCGGCGCGCGGGCCCTTGCCGCCCTGGAAAGTGACGAGTTTCATCGGCTTGGATCCCCTGTTGTTGAACGACCCTCTAGGCCCGGTCCCCGGAGGCGCCAACCCCCTGCGGCGTCAGGCGTACCAGTCCGGCCCCTCCACCGGCTCCGGATCGAGGCGGTCCTGGGTCAGGCCGGGCGCCCAGGCGGGGTCGTCCGCCAGGTAGTCGCGCCAGCGGTTCAGGAAGAGCGCGATCTCCTCTCCCGCCGGCAGGGCGGACCCACGCGACGCCATCTCCCGATGCGCCAGCTCGGCGAAGGGCGTGCAGACGATGCGCCGGCCCAGAAGCCGCAGGCGCAGGCACAGGTCGAGGTCGTTGAACTCCAGGGTGAAGCGCTCGTCGAAGCCGCCGACCGCCTCCAGCGCCGAGCGGCGCGTCGCGAAGACCGCGCCGGTGACCATCGACCAGTCGCGGTGCACCAGGGCCCAGTCCTGATAGGTCGGCCGGTCGGCGGGCCGCGCGTGCCACAGGTGGGCGGGGGCGCCCAGGACCGGGGCGACGCCCGCGTGCTGGAGCCGGCCGTCAGGGAAGACCAGCCGCGCCCCGACGCCGCCCACGTCCTCGTCCATCGAGAAGGTGAGCAGGGCCTGCAGCCAGCCGGGGCCGCGCACCGTCACGTCGTCGTTCATCAGGACCAGTTGCTCGGTCCCGGCCGCGCGCCACAGCCGGTTCATCTTGGCCGCATAGTTGAACGCCTCGCCGGGCGCGCGCGGCGTCGCCAGCCGGCGCACCTCGAACGGCCAGCGCTTCTCCGCGAAGGTCGAGGCCGCGTCGCTGTCATCGCCGACCAGGACATGCATCCGGTCCATCGGCCAGTCGGTGGCGGCCAGGCTGTCCAGGAGTTCAGCGACATAGGGCGCCCCCGCCGGGCCGGACTGTCGCGTGGGAACGACCAGGGTCACTGCTGGGAAGACGTCGAACCGGCGCCGCAGCTGCAGGCTGGCCGGGGTCAGGCCGGCGACGACCTGATAGGGCCGGGCGCCGATCCAGGCCTCCACCGCCCGCCGTCGATCAGCGACCGGCACGGCGGGCCGCCCGTCCGGATAGGCGGCCAGGACCTGGGGGACCCGCTCGGTCGCCAGGCCGGCGCCCTGCGCCCGCAGCACCAGGTCGAACAGCCCGGCCTCGCCCATGGCGGGGTCGACGCCGCCCAGCCGCGCCAGGCTGGAGGCCCGCACGACCAGGGGCGCGCCGACATAGTCCTGGGCCAGCAGCAGCGGCAGGTTGAAGGCGGGCTTCAGCCGCAGGCGCCGGCCAGGCGGCGCCGACAGGTCGACGTCGTCGCCATAGAACAGGTCCACGTCCGGCCGGTCGTGGATCGCCGCCGACAGCAGGCGGGTGAAGCCCGGCGCGAGCTCGGCGTCTGCTTGCGCGAACACCACCCATTCACCGGCGCCCGGCAGCCCCCCCTGCAGGGTCCAGCCGCCCGGCCGCAAGGGCGCCAGAACGAAGGGCGGCTCCAGGATGCGGCTCACGCGGCGCGCGCCGCTTGGGCGCCGATCAGGTCGGCCATGGCCTCGCGCAGGGCCAGGGCCACCGCCTCGGCTGACAAGCGCTCGGCGATGCGGTCACGCGCAGCCAAGCCCAGACTGCGGTCGCCGGCGGCGACGCGCGCAGCGGCGCCCTTCAAGGCGGCGGCGAAGGCGGTTTCGTCCACCTCGGCCCAGGCCGCGCCGCGGCCATAGTGGCCGAGATCCCGGTCCAGCCGGACGGACCGCACCGGCACGGGATAGCCGCAGCTGTCGTCGAGGAAGTCGCGGCTGCCGGCATAGTCGCTGGCCACCACCAGTTTGCCCTGCGCCATGGCCTCGGCGATGGTCAGGCCGAAGCCCTCCGACCGGTGCGGCGAGGCGTATATGTCCGCCGCGGCGAACAGGGCCGACATGTCCCCCCGTGCCAGGTTGCGGTCGATCATCACCACCCCGCCCGTTTTGCCCACGAGGGCGGCCAGGGCCGCGCCCTCCGTCGCCCGCTCGGTCAGGCGTTTGACTTTCAGCACCAGCCGCCAACCCTCCCCGGCCAGGCCGGAGGCGGCGAAGGCGCGCACCAGGGCGGCGGGGTTCTTGCGCTCCAGATAGCTGGAGCCGTCGAAGGCGTAGAGGATGAGGCGCGCGCCGGGCTCGAGCCCCAGGGTCTGCAGCAGGGCCGCCCGGCCGGCCGGGTCGGGCGCCGGCCCCACCGGCACCACGTGCGGGGTGACGGCGATGCGCGCCGCGGTCTGGCCGTGGAACACCTCGGCGCAGTAGCGGCTGGGGGCCCAGATCGCCTCCACGCGCTCGAAGTTGGGCCGCCAATTGTCGGGGACCTGGTCCATCTCCCAGGCCCACAGACCGGCGCGGCTGCGCGCCCGGGCGATCACCGCCTGCTGCTCGGGGGTGAGCAGGGTCCAGCTGTCGGGATTGAGATGGATGACGGCGACGTCCGCGGGGCCGTCGAACTCGCGCACCGTCACGGTGGGCGCGATGCGGGCGTGGGTCGACAGCGGCCGTTCGATCGGGTGCAGGTTCAGCCGCACCCCCGTCCGCCACAGGGCCGACAGATAGCCGCGGCTGGCTTCGCCCAAGCCGTTGTCGAAGGTCCAAGGACCGATGAAGGCGATCTTCCACGGCTCGCGCGCCGGCCCGGGCCGCCAGGGCTCGCGGACCAGGGGCCAGGCGCCGCGCACCGGCTCGGCGGCGGGCGCGGCGGCCAGGGTGCGGGCGACGAGGTCGAGGTCGAAGCCCTTGGCGCCCAGCACCTCGCGCCAGTCGGCGATGTCGACCCCCGGAAAGGCGCCGCGCAGGGTCAGGGTCTTCACGAACGGGAAGCCGGCGGCCAACAGGCCCCGCCAGTCGAACACGGTGCGGTTGGTCCCGTCGCCGCCGGGGAACAGGGCCTCGCAGCGCAGGCCCGCCGCCTGCAACCGGGACGCCAGCGGCACCTCATAGGCGGCGATCACCTCGTCCTTGTCCGCCAGAGCGCGGACCTGGCTGAAGAAGGCCTGCAGGGCGACCGAGCAGACCGCCCGGCGCTTGAAGGCGAGGAAGAAGCTCTGCAGGTGCCAGGCCTGTTCCAGGCTCTCGGTGGCGGCGACCACATCGGCGGGGCTGGCGCGGACCCGGTCGAGCAGAAGGCATAGATCCTCCAGGCTCGCCGGGCCGATCAGGCTGTCGTTGAGCAGCAGCAGGGTGTCGGCGGTGAAAAGGTCCGGCTCGCAA
>DAICXL010000051.1:18149-18628 GCA_027312185.1 Caulobacterales bacterium
CGCAACGCATGGCGTGGGCCCAGGCGGCGAAGTCATAGCCCTGGTTGTCCCGGACCAGGAGGCCGGCGAGGCGCCCCTCAACCGCGGCCTCGACCGAGAACGGCCGGTCGGTCGCGACCACCAGCACCACCCGCACCCCGGCCGCGTCCAGGGCCGCCAGATAGGGCGCGACATTGGGCTTCAGCCGGCCCTCCGGCGCGTGGGCGACGAAGAGGGCGACGACCTCACCCGCCAGCGGCTGCAGCGCCTTGACCGTCTCGATGCGGGCGGCGGAGACGGGATGCCCGGTGGGCTCGCGCCGATAGGGCGACGGGCTGAGCCCCGCCCCCCGGCCGACGAGGAGGAAATGGGCCAGGGGGTCGGCCGCCGCCGGCGGGTGGCATTCGGCGTACCAGGCGGCGTCGAAGCCCGGGGAAGGGTCTCGCAGGGCGCGCGCACCCTCAGTCACATAGTGGTCCAGGGGCGTCGTCGCGGCGCCC
>DAICXL010000052.1:0-18026 GCA_027312185.1 Caulobacterales bacterium
CTGGAGGGGTGAGAGGGTCTAACGCGGCTCAGCAGCCTTCCAGCGCCGAACCTCAGAAGTCCGAGCGCGCCTAATCGAGAGGAGTGTTCCCCAGATGACCAGGTTCGTCGGCTCGGCTTCGAGCGCCATGCAACTGTTCAGCGTCGCTCAATTCGAAACGCCGGGCGCCTTCGCCATAGCGACCAGCACTCACATGAAGGTCGTCCACAGCAACGGCGTATCCGAAGAATACATGGGGAGCGGTTTCGTCACGTCCGGGGGCGAAGTCTCCGCAGGCACGATCACCGCCATGCGCCAATCCAATTCGGCGGGCGTCATCTTCGACATCACGGAGTTCTCCTTGTCGGCGACGACCTTCGCCGATTGGGTCGGGAGCGGAAACACCGCGGCCGCCCAGAATTTCCTCTACGGCGGCGCTGACATAATCACCGGGTCGGCCTTCGCAGACACCTTGCTCGGGTTCGGCGGCGCCGACTCCATCTCCGGCGGCGACGGCTTCGACATGATCGATGGCCATGCCGGAAACGACACCATCGACGCGAGCGGAGGGAACGACACCGTCCGCGGCTTCGAGGACAACGACGTCATCAACGGCGGCGTCGGCAATGACGACGTCAACGGCAATATGGGCGAGGACACCGTGCGGGGCGGGCTGAACACCGACATCGTCCGCGGCGGCCAGGGGAACGACCTCGTCTACGGAGACGACGGCGACGACATCCACGTCAACGGCAACATCGGGGACGACGTGGTCTATGGCGGCGACGGCAATGACAGCGTCTTCGGCGGTCAGGGCAGCGACACCCTGTACGGCGATTTTGGCGTCGACCGCCTCTCCGGCGACCTGGGCAACGACATACTGTTCGGCGGCGAAAGCGCGGACCGCTTCGTGATCCTGGCCGGCGGCGGGGTCGATTGGGTCGGCGACTTCAGCGCCGCGGAAGGCGACCGCATCCAGCTCGTCCCAGGCGCGGCCTATACGGTGGAGAATGTCGGCGGCCAGGCCTTCATCGGCCTGGGGGGCGGCCACGGCATCGGCCTGACCGGCGTCGCCTTCGCCAGCTTCACCGCCGACTGGGTGGTGTTCGCCTAGGCCGCGGCAGGCAGACAGCGGCGGGAGGATCGCGCCTCCCGCCGATCAGGATTCTAACCCTGGGCCATCTGGAACAGGGTGAGGGCGATCTCGGCGAGGATCAGCAGGACGATGATCGCCTCCAGCCGCAAGGAGCGCTGGGTGTCGATGAGATCGGTCAGGACGGTGACGGTCTCGCCGATCAGTTCGAGCTTGTGGGCCAGGGTCTCGGCGCGCTCGATCAGCTCGTATTCGTCTTCCAGCCGGGCGTAGAGGCGCTCGAGGTCCGGCCGGTCCCAGAGGATGTCGGGCTTTTCGCGCACCGCCACCCGTTCGGCGACGCGCTGCTTGACCAGCAGGCCCGACCCGATCAGCCGGATCATGGTTCGCCGTCCGCCCGGGCTGTGGCCGGTGTCGGCCAGGCGCCGGGCCCAGGGCTCGACCGTGTCGAACACCTTGGCCACCTGCCGTTCGTCCTGGGCCAGGGCGGCGCTCTTGGCCAGGGCGTCGGCGACGACCAACAGCTTTTCGGGCGCCAGCGCCCCGATCCGCACCACCCCGTCGGCGCCCACGCCGGCGTCCTGGTCGTCCCGCGCCGCCAGCTGGATGATCTCTTCCTCCCGCTCGGTCAGCAGGCCCTGAACCCGCGGCAGGATGCCCCGCAGCACCTCGTCCTCGGCGATGGAGTTCAGGCCGATCATCACGACCACGCCATAGCGGAAGACCACCACGAAGCCGTCCGAGACGCTGAAGGCCAGGGGCGTCGCGGAGATGGCGTCGCTACGCTCCAGTCCCGACGTGTCGATCCGTTCACCGACCACGAGGGCGCGGGCGGTGAGGATCGGAGCTGTCGTGGACACGATCGGCGGAAGAGGAGCCATGGCGCCACCGGAGCACAGAATCGGAAACGGCGGGAGACTTTCGCCTCCCGCCGCCAATTGTCACCTTGATCGAAAGGCCTAGACCCCCGCGGTGGCCCGAGGGGAATTCGACCACCTTGGCGGTTTCGCCGTGGACCGGGGCCGGGGCGGCTTCAAGGCGCCGGATCAGGGCCTCGTGCTCTTCCCACAGCTCGGGCGGCAGGCGGTCGCCGAACTTCTCGTAGGCGGCGGGGATCAGCGACGCCTCTTCCTTCCACACCGACCGGTCGACCGAAAGCAGCAGGAACAGCTGGTGCTCGGTCAGGCCCAGGCCCTCGACATCCAGGCTCTCGCGGGTCGGCAGGTAGCCGATCGGGGTCTCCTGGGCGGCGGCCTTGCCTTCGAGGCGCTCGACGATCCACTTCAGCACGCGGCTGTTCTCGCCATAGCCCGGCCAAAGGAACTTGCCGTGCATGTCCTTGCGGAACCAGTTGACGAAGAAGATCTTCGGCAGCTTGGCGCCGTCCTTCTTGCCCATCTTCAACCAGTGGCCGAAGTAGTCGGCCATGTTGTAGCCGCAGAAGGGCAGCATCGCGAACGGGTCGCGGCGCAGTTCGCCCACCTTGTTCTCGGCCGCGGCCGTGCCCTCGGAGGCCACGTTGGAGGCCAGGAAGACGCCGTGCTGCCAGTCGAAGGCTTCGGTCACCAGCGGCACCGCGGTGGCCCGGCGGCCGCCGAACAGGATGGCGGAGATCGGCACGCCCTCAGGGTCTTCCCACTCCGGCGCGATGATCGGCACCTGGCCGGCCGGCACGGTGAAGCGGGCGTTGGGGTGCGCGGCCGGCTCCGGGCTGTCCGGGGTCCAGGAACGGCCCTTCCAGTCGGTCAGATGGGCCGGCGGGGTGTCGGTCAGGCCTTCCCACCACACGTCGCCATCGTCGGTCAGGGCGACGTTGGTGAAGACGCTGTTGGCGAAGAGGGAGTCGATGGCGTTCTTGTTGGTCACCACGCCGGTGCCCGGGGCCACGCCGAACAGGCCGTACTCGGGGTTGATGGCGTACAGCCGGCCGTCCTCGCCGTAACGCATCCAGCAGATGTCGTCGCCGATGGTCTCGGCCTTCCAGCCGGGCAGGGTCGGCTGCAGCATGGCCATGTTGGTCTTGCCGCAGGCCGAAGGGAAGGCGGCGGCGATGAAGTGCGACACGCCTTCCGGCGAGGTCAGCTTCAGGATGAGCATGTGCTCGGCCAGCCAGCCCTCGTCCCTGGCCATCACCGAGGCGATGCGCAGGGCGTAGCACTTCTTGCCGAGGAGGGCGTTGCCGCCGTAGCCCGAGCCGAACGACCAGATCTCGCGGGTCTCGGGATAGTGGACGATGTACTTGTTCTCGTTGCAGGGCCAGGCCACGTCCGCCTGGCCGGCCTCGAGCGGCGCGCCCAGGGTGTGGACCGCCGGCACGAAGAAGCCGTCCTCGCCGAGGGCGTCCAGGGCGGCCTTGCCCATGCGGGTCATGGTGCGCATCGAGATGGCGACGTAGCCGCTGTCGGTGATCTCGACGCCGAGGGCGGAGATCTTCGAACCGATCGGCCCCATGCAGAAGGGGACGACATACATGGTGCGGCCGCGCATGGCCCCCTTGAACAGACCGCCCAGGGTCTGGCGCATCTCGGCCGGCGGGGCCCAGTTGTTGGTCGGGCCGGCGTCATCCTTGCTCTCGGAGCAGATGAAGGTCCGGCTCTCGACGCGGGCGACGTCACGAGGGTCGGACGCGGCGTAGTAGGAGTTGGGTCGCTTGGCGGGATTGAGCGGTTTCAGGGTCCCCTTCTCGACCAGTTCCTTGCAGAGCCGGTCGTACTCCTCCTCGGAACCGTCGCACCAGTAGACGCGGTCAGGCTGCGTCAGCTCCGCCATTTCACGCACCCAGGCGAGGAGCTTGGCGTGCTTGGTCGGGGCCTGGTCGAGGCCGGGGATGGTGGCGTTGGACAACAGCGATCTCCTCACGCATCACAATCGGGGAGACGCACGCGCGCGAAACCCCTCCGGTCCAAGTCTACCGGTGCGGTCGAAAGGTCGGTTGGTAGACGCCCCGAGCCTTCTGAGCAAGAGTGGACGCTTCGCACGCGAGGCGCGTATCGCCTCAGCAAGGGCCCGCGGAGCCCTCGTCGAGGTCGATCCGGAAGCAGGCCTGCCTGCCAGTTTCGCACTCGACCACGGTTACCGAAACCTCTCCGTCCACGGAATCGGGCAGCCACCGCTCGACGAAGAGCAGGGCCGCTTCCAGGGGCGTGGAGGCGTCGGGCATCGGATGGGCATGGGCGCGAGTGTCGCCCGTGGCGTGGGCGATGAACGGGACGGACATGGGCGGCTCCAAGGTCTGTCCGATCGTAACGTGAGTCCGGCCAAAAGGATTCACTAGACGGCGCCTTGTCCTCGCAGAGGATTTTCGGCTCTCTGCGGCCTGCCCACGAGGACCGCCCATGCTCACCGCCCTCTTCGCCGCCGCCGTGGCGGTCCAGGCCCCTGCCCCGGCCCCCGTGGCCGAGTGGGCTCCCCTCGATCCGGCCAACACCCTGGTCGTGGACACGACCAAGGGCCGCTACGTCGTCGAACTGCGGCCGGACATCGCGCCGGGCCACGTGGCGCGGATGAAGGCCCTGTCGCGCCGCGGCTACTACAACACGGCTCAGTTCTACCGGGTCATCAAAGGCTTCATGGCCCAGACCGGCAAGCGGCGCGCCCCGACCCAGCCCAACCTGAAGGCTGAGTTCACCTTCGCCCTGACCCCGGTCATGGCCTTCACACCCGCCGGAGCCGCGAACCAAGGCTTCATCGGGGCGACGCCGGTGCAGATCGATCCGGCGACCGGGCGCGGCTTCGGGCTCTTCTGTCCGGGGACCGCCTCGACCGCCCACGGGGACGATCCGAACACCGGCAACGACCAGGTCTTCTTCATGCGCGGGCGGGGCGGGCCGACGATCGAATCGCACTTCACCGCCTGGGGGCGGGTGATCCAGGGCCAGGACGTCATCGATGCGATCCAGGACGGCGAGCCGCCGCCGAAACCAGACAGCATCACCCGTATGCGGGTCATGGCCGACATGCCGGCGGCCGAGCGCCCGAACCTGCAGGTGATGGACACCCGCGGCCCGGCCTTTCAGGCCCTGGTCGCCGAGACGGTCAAGGAAAAAGGCCCCAACTTCCACCCCTGCGACGTCGCCGTGCCGGTGAAGGCGGACTAGGGACGCTCGCCCCTCAGATCAGCAGTCCCCCGCCGGCCACCAGCACCTGGCCGGAGATGTAGTCGCTCTCGGGGATGCACAGGAGGTAGACCGCGCCGGCGGCCTCCTCCGGCGTGCCGGGGCGGCCGAGCGGGATGGCCATCCGCATCATCTGCTGCATGTGCGGCTGGATGCCCACCGGCACCGTCTTGCCACCGACGTCGATGGTGGAGCCTTGCGCCTCTATGGCCCGGGTCAGGCGGGTCTCGATCCAGCCGAAGGCGACGCAGTTCACATTCACGGCGTAGCGGCCCCATTCCTTGGCGAGCGTCCGGGTCATGCCGACCAGGGCCGCCTTGGCCGAGGCGTAGCCGACCTGGCCGGCGTTGCCGTAAAGCCCGGAGATCGAGGAGATGTTGACCACCTTGCGGTGCACCGGCGCCCCGACGGCGGCCTCGGCCTTGGCGAGGCGGCGGATCGGCGCGGCGGCGGCGCGCAGGATGCGGAACGGCGCGCTCACGTGCACGTCGAGCATGGCCTGGAACTGGTCGTCGCCGGTGTTCTGGATCACCGCGTCCCAGGTGTAGCCGGCGTTGTTGACGACGATGTCGAGCCCGCCGAAGCGCTCCATCGCCGCGGCCACGAATCGGTCGCCGAAATCCGGGGCCGTGACGTCGCCGGGAACGGCGAGGGCCTCGCCGCCCAGGGCCACGATTTCGGCCGCCACCGCCTCGGCCGGCTCTGCGTCGAGGTCGTTCAGCACGACACGGGCGCCCTCACCCGCAAGTTTCAGGGCCACAGCCCGGCCGATGCCGCGCCCGCCGCCCGAGACCAGGGCCGTCTTGCCTGCCAGCTTCATGGGCGCTCCGAAACCTCGACCTTAACCGTATCCCTTAGCGGCCACTTAAGCGCGCAGGGTGTTCCCTCGTCGGGTCGGCCGCCGTGGTTGCCCGCCCCTCAAGGTCGCGTCGCCAGACGCCCCGCCCACGGCGGCCGACGCCCTTTCCTATCCGACCAGCCCTATCGGCCCGGGACCACGTCGAAGGCCAGGGTCAGGCGCGTCTCTTCGCCGGAGAAGGGCACGGTGCCGTGCCACATGTAAGACGGGAACAGCACCAGCTTGCCGGGCGCCGGCTTGACGAAGTGCTCGGCCTCCAGCGCCGGCCTGGTGGGCGCGCCGGGTTGGCCGAACTTGATCCAGCCCTCCTGGCCATTCTGATCCACCGCCTTGGGCAGCTCGACATAGAAGGCCGAAGACAGCCAGCCGTCGGGATGGATGTGGTCGGCGTGGAAGCCGTCGGGCGCAAGGCGCACCGACCACGCCCCCTTGACCCTGTAGTCCTGCTGATTGCGGGCCCGCAGCGGGTCGCGGCCCTTGCCGAGGCCGGACATGTAGGCGCGGATCGGGGCCTGGACGGCGCGGAAGAAGGCCTGGATCACCGGGTCGGCGGACAGCGCCAGATTCTGCTCGGTCTGGGTGCCGTTGCGCAAGGACTGGTCGAGGGGGTCGCCGCGCATGGCGTGCATACCCTTCAAGGTGGCGGCGAGGTCGGCCAGATAGGCCTCCAGGCTGGACCACCCGTCCGGCGCCTCGATGATGAAGTCGCGGACCATGGCGTCGTAGTCGTAGAGGCCCTGGTAGCGCGCATCGCCGAGCAGCCGCCACGACAGGGCCTGCAGCGAGATGAACTGCTGGTCGAAGGGATGGGCCGCCAGGAGCTGGCCGGCGATCTGCGAGGCCCGCTCAGGCTGGCCCGCGGCCAGGGACGTCTCGGCCAGGAGGGCGCGGATGCGCGCCACCTCGGGGGCCAAGGCGGCGGCCCGCTCGGCATGCGCCAGCCCCGCCTCGATCTGTTTCGCATAGACCGCGGCGGTGGCCGCGGCGGCCTGGATCAGGGGGTCGTCGGGCAGCTGGCGAGCCGCGTCGGCGAGGATCTCGTACGCTTGCTCCGGCTTGCCGGCGCGGGTCAGCATCTTGGCCTTCAGCGCGATCAGCATCGGAGTCGAGCGCTGGCGCAGCACCGAGTCCAGGGGCGTCGACGCCTTTTCCGGATCGGCGGTCCGGGTCCACAGCAGGTCGGCCAGGGCCTGGTGCGCCATGGGGTCGAAGGGATCGAAGGTGAGCGCCTTGCGGTAGGCGGCGTCGGCCTCGTCCAGCCGGCCGAGGTCCTGCTGGGCCCGGCCCAGCACGGTCAGCACGGCGGGGTGGTCGCCGATGGCCTCGTGGGCGCGGCGGGCGACGGCCGCGGCGTCTTCGTAGCGGCCGAGGTCGCGCAGCAGGCCGACCATCTCCAGCAGGGCGCGTCGGCTGCCCGCCGCGACCGACCGCTCCAGGCAGGCAAGGGCCTCCTCCAGGCGGCCGGCCTGGCGCAGGGCCTCGGCGTGCAGATCCAGCACCGGCGGCGGGGCCTCGGCGCCGGCCACGACGGGGGTGGTGAGCTGCAGGGCTTCGGCGGCGCGCGACTGGTTGATCAGCAGATCGGCCAGCCCCCGCACCGCGGGGATGTAGAGACGGTCGAGGGCGAGGGCGTTGCGGAAAGCCTTCTCCGCGTCCCCCGCCCGGCCGGCGCGATTGAACACCTCGGCCAGGCTGACATGGACCGCGGGGCGCTTCTTATCGGCGCCGAGCGAAGCCTTCATCGCCTGCTCCGCCCCGTTCAGATCGCCCAGGGCGAGCAGGCACAGGCCGAGCAGGTGCTGGGCCGGCGCCGAGCGCGGCTCGGCCTGGATCACCGGCTGCAGCAGGCTCACGGCCTCGGCCGCGCGGTTGGCCTCATAGGCGGCGCGGGCGGCGTTGAACCGCTGGCCGAGGGCGAATTGATTGGACTGGGTGACTGTGACCATGGGCGCGGACTGTCTTACGGCGCGGCGCCGGCGGCAAGCGGCGGCCGAATTTACCTGCCGTTAGGAAATGACTCGTCTCTTGGTTGTGACCGCGGGAGGCCCGTGGGACATGGCGACGCGGGGGGCCCTGCAATGGCCAAGCTCAAATATGCGATCATGCGCTTCGGGGACGAATGGAAGGTGGTCAGCGGCGAGCGCCGCATAGGCCATTTCGCCACCATGGCCCTGGCCGTGAACGCCGGCGCGCGGCTCGCCCGCGAGGCCATGGCCGCCGGCCATGAGGTCGAGTTCATGGTCCAGGACGGCAGCGCCTACCTGCAGTCCTTCGATGTCATGCAGATGGCCGCCAGGGCCGACGCCCGGCAGGGCGGCACGTCGCAGCCGGCGGACGAAGGCCCCTCCCCGCCCGGCGTGCGCGTGCTTGAACTCTAGCGGCCGAGCCCTCATCTAGAGGCCTGCGGGCCGGGCCCCTCTGGCGATCTCCAGTTTCCCCTTGAAACGGATCGCGATGTCGGACCGCATCGGGTGCGCTCGATGCTGACGGAATGGGTCCGGACACCAGCGACAGCGCCCCCCCAAGAGGTAGAGGCGCTCAAGACGATGAACCACCTGAAGACCTTCACGCTCCTGGCCGTGATGACCGCCCTGTTCGTAGGCGCGGGCTACATGGTCGGCGGCCCCACCGGCATGATAATCGCCCTGGTGCTGGCCGCGGGGATGAACCTCGTCTCCTACTGGAACGCCGACAAGATCGTGCTGCGCATGTATGGCGCGCAGGAGGTCGACGCCGGCCACCCAGACGCCCGGGTGCGGGCCTATGTGGCGGACGTGCACGAACTCGCCGACGGCGCGGGCCTGCCCCGCCCGAAGGTCTGCCTCATCGAGTCCGACCAGCCCAACGCCTTCGCCACGGGCCGCGACCCTGAGCATGCGGCGGTCGCCGCCACCCTCGGCCTGATCGGCATGCTGGACCGCTCGGAGATCCGCGGCGTCATGGCCCACGAACTGGCGCACGTGAAGAACCGCGACACCCTGACCATGACGGTGACGGCGACCATCGCCGGCGCCATCTCGGCCCTGGCCAACTTCGCCATGTTCTTCGGCGGCCGGGACGAGGAAGGCCGCCCGACGGGCATAGCCGGCGCCATCGTGCTGGCCATCGTCGCGCCGATGGCCGCCGGCCTGGTGCAGATGGCGATCAGCCGCGCCCGCGAGTACGAGGCCGACCGGGTCGGCGCCGAGATCGCCGGCGACCCCCAGGCCCTGGCCCGCGCACTGCAGAAGATCGAGGCCTACGCCCGCGGCACGGTGAACCACGAGGCCGAGCGCAACCCGGCCACCGCGCACCTGTTCATCATCAACCCCTTGAACGGCAGCGGCCGGGACAACCTGTTCTCGACCCACCCGGCGACGGCCAACCGGGTCGAGGCCCTGCTGAAGCTGACGGGGTTCGGCGGCGGGATCCGGCCGCCGGTCCGGGCCGTGACGGCGGTCCCGACCACCGGCCCCTGGAGCCGCTAAAACGGCACGTCCCCCGCGCGTACTGCTGCGCGGGGGAGGCGCCCAGCGCCAGGCCCAGGGGGATGGGGCGGCGCTATGAGCATCCGAGGAGCCGGCGCGAGGCGGCGCCCTGACGTGGTTCCCGCCTAAGCCCCTGGAGGCTCCGGCAAGACCGGGGCGGTAGGAACGGCTGGAAGGAGGGGCGGCGCTGATCGTTCCTCACCCTGGACGATGCGGCCGGAGCCGGCGATGTGCTGCTCCAGGTGGTTCGGGCGGGTGGTGAGGGTCACGTCTCCCGAGCCCGCGATGTGGATCTCGGCGCGGTCCTTGGGCGACAGGACCGAGTTGCCCGAGCCGGCGATGCGCACTTCGGCGTCGTCGGTCGCCACCGCGCCCAGGTCGATGTCGCCCGAACCGGCGATGTGCACCTCGACCCTTCGGGTGCGGCCAGACCCTACAACGTCACCGCTGCCCGCCATGTGGACGTCCAGGTCGTCCTGGTCGTAGCCGGTGATGGTCAGACGCTGCGAGCCGGCCATGTGGAATTCGCGAACACCGGAAGCGGTGACCGTGATCTCCAGGCCCTGGATTCCCCGCACGCGGCGGTGGAAGCGGAAGCGGCCATCGTCGATGTAGAGGTTTTCGACGGCGGTCTGCGGGCCGGTGACGACCACCTTGTTCTCCGGCCCCTGCACGTAGGTGACCGTGGCGGGAATAGTGATGGACAGCTCATCGTCGCCGCTCCAGGGCAGCTCCCGGGTGATGGTCGGTCCCGTGGCCTGGATAGTTTCCCGGCCGCGCCGACCGTGGTCGCCGTCCCAGTCCCAATCCCCGAAATTCACCGGTCCGAGGGCGAGGACGACGGCAAAGCTGACCAGGCAGGCCACGAAGGCGAAGCCGGCGATCAACAGCAGCGAGCGTGTCATCGGAGAAGTCCCCTGCATCTGCATCAGTTTTCAACCGCGGGTTTGAGCAGCCGGTAGTGCAGCCGCCCGTACCAGACGAGGGCGTTGATCAGCCCAACGACGAGCAGCAGCAGCAAGGCGCCGACCGCGACGGACCCGGACATCAGGCCGACGCCGGCGAAGACGCCCTGCAGAGGGGTCGGCCCCAAGTCCGGCAGGTTGCCGGTCAGGCCGCCGACGAAGACCCAGACACCGGCGAAGAAGACCGCGATGCAGGCGACGACGAAGCCGAACAGGGCCCCGCCCGCCCCGAGGAGGATCGGCAGCAGAACCAGGATGTCGAAGGTCGCAAGGCCAAGGACTGCGAAGATGGCGCCGGCGGCAGCCGAGGGATTGCGCTCCTCCTCCCACCGCTTCAGCCCCACCTCGACCCGCAGCTCGCGAGCCAGTCGTCCTGGATCGCCCAGGGCCTGGGCCACCTCGGACTCGCTGCGCCCGGCGGCGGTGGCCTCGGCGAAGTGGGCCTCGTAGTCGGCGACGATATCGTCGGCCGCGCCGGGCGGCAGGCCCCGCAGGCCGTCGCGCAGGCGGGCGATGAAGCCGTGCCGGGTCATTGGCCCCCCTCCTTGGGCTGGGGTTCCTCGATGATGGCCTGGACGGCGGCGGCGAAGGCCGCCCACTCCGACTTCTGAGCGGAGAAGCTGGTCTTCCCGGCCGAGGTCAGGCGGTAGTATTTGCGCGGCGGACCCGAGGGGCTCTCGACCAGATAGGTGTCGACAAGCCCGTCGGTCTGCATCCGCCGCATCAGCGGGTAGATAGTGCCTTCCCCCATGTCGATCCCCTCAGCCAGACGACTTGCGATCTCGTAGGCGTAGCTGTCCTGACGGGAGAGGAGCGCGAGCACGCAGAGCTCGAGCACCCCCTTTTTCAGTTGGACTTGGATAGCTTCCACGGCGACGCCTCGATCAAACTCTGGCTATGGTGTAGCGCATGGTAGTGAGTTACGCAAGGTACCGTTTTATGCGTGGTACCGATTTCCGACGCGCTCAGTCGAAGACCGGGCGCTGACCCGCTATATGCGAGGCGTGTCGTCCGCCGATTCCCTCAACGCCGCCCGCGATATCCTGCGCCGCACCTTCGGCCATGCGGACTTCCGCGGCCTGCAGGCCAAGGTGATCGCCGAGGTCCTGGCGGGCCAGAGCGCCCTGGCCGTCCTGCCCACGGGCGGCGGCAAGAGCCTGTGCTACCAGATCCCGGCCATGATGATGGACGGCTTGGGGCTGGTGGTCTCTCCTCTGATCGCCCTGATGAGCGACCAGGTCTCGGCCCTGCAGCAGTCCGGGGTGGCGGCGGCCCGGCTGGATTCCAGCACCGATCCCGACCAGCGCATCGAGACCTGGCGGCGCATCGAGGCCGGCGAGCTCGATCTGCTCTACGTCTCGCCCGAAGGCCTCATGCAGCCGTGGATGCTGGACCGTCTGAGCCAAGTGAAGCTGGCCCTGATCGCCGTCGACGAGGCCCACTGCGTCAGCCAGTGGGGCCACGACTTCCGCCCCGAATATCGCGCCATGGGGCGCCTGGCCGAGGTGTTCCCCAAGGTCCCGCGCCTGGCGGTGACCGCCACCGCCGACGCCCGCACCCGCGCCGACATCGCCGCCCAGCTGCGCATCGAGGACGCCGAGGTCTTCGTCGACAGCTTTGCTCGGCCCGAACTGCAGCTCGCCGCCGAACGCAAGAAGGGCTCTGGCCACGCCCGGGTGCTGGAGCTGGTGGCCGAGCGGCCCGGCCGCGCCGGCGTGATCTACGCCGGCTCGCGCGACGGCACCGAGACCCTGGCTGAGAAGCTGCGCGCCGCCGGCGTCGCCGCCCTGCCCTACCACGCCGGCCTGGAGAAGGGCCTGCGCGAGAAGCGGCTGCGCAAGTTCCTCGATGAGGACGCGGCGGTGATGGTGGCGACCATCGCCTTCGGCATGGGCGTCGACAAGCCGGACGTCCGCTACGTCATCCACGTCGACCCGCCCTCTTCGGTTGAAGCCTATTGGCAGGAGATCGGCCGCGCCGGACGCGACGGCCTGCCGGCCGACGGCATCACCCTCTACGGCTCGGGCGACCTGGCCTGGGCCCTGCGCCGCATCGCCAGCCGCGACTTCAGCCCAGAGACCGCCCAGGTGCAGAACCGCAAGGTGCGTCAGCTCTACGCCATGCTCGACGGCATGGGCTGCCGCGCCGCGGCGGTGCGGCGCTACTTTGGCGAGACCGAGGTGGGGCCCTGCGGGGCCTGCGACCTGTGCCTATCCCCGCCCGAGGCGGTGGACGTGACGCAAGCTGCTCAGAAGGCCCTGTCGGCCGTGCACCGGCTGGGCGGCCGCTTCGGCCGCGGCCGCATCGTCGATCACCTGCTCGGCAAGACCAAGGAGCCCTCCGCTTTCGAGGCCGGCCTCTCGACCTTCGGGGTCGGCCAGGAGCTGGCGGTGAACGGCTGGCGCGACCTGCTGGACCAGCTCGCCTTCGAGGGCCTGTTGCTGGAGGACCCCAACGACGGCCGCCCCCTCGTGACCCTGGGCGACGGCGAGGCCGTCCGCGCCGTCTACCGCGGCGAGCGGCGGGTGCAGATGCGCAAGACGGCGGTGGAGAAGTCGGAGCGCAGAGCCGCCTCCCGCCAGGCCCGCTCCGCCGAGATCGGGCTGACCGCCGCCGAACAGCCCCTGTTCGAGGCGCTGAAGGCCTGGCGCCGCCGCGAGGCCCAGGCCCAGGCCCTGCCCCCCTACGTCATCTTTCACGACAAGACCCTGGCCGAGATCGCCCGCTTCCAGCCCCGCGACACGGCCACCCTGGCCCTGTGCAGCGGCGTGGGCCAGGGCAAGATCGACCGCTACGGCGCGGCGGTGCTGGCGGTCGTGCGCGAAATCGCGGAGGCCGCGTGAGACCCCCGTCCCTGGCCGACATCGAAACCATGGCCCGGCAGGCCTTTGACAACCTGCCCGAGGAATTCCGGCGCGTGGCCGGCGACGTGGTGATCCACGTCGAGGACTTCGCCGACGAGGAGACCCTGGACGCCCTGGGCATCGAGGACGCCTTCGAACTGACCGGCCTCTATCGGGGCGTCGACCGGCTGCACCAATCGGTGAGCGACCCCCTGCCCTCCATCGCCCAGGTCTTCCTCTACCGCCGCCCGATCCTCGACGAGTGGTCCGAGCGCGGCGACGTGACCCTGGCCGCCCTGGTCGAGCACGTTCTGGTCCACGAGATCGGCCACCATTTCGGCCTGTCCGACGACGACATCGATGCGATCGAGGCCGGCGAACGGTGACCTTCTCCCCTGGGGGGTGAGGAAACTGCGGCAGGCCGAAAGCGTTTCAGCGCCATGCCCAAGCTCAAGACCTACGCCACCCGGATCGGCTTCCACGACGCGGTGGTGGCGGCGCCGAACCAGAAGGCGGCGCTGGCGGCGTGGGATGTGCGCGAGAACCTGTTCGCGCAGGGCGCCGCGAAGGTCACCGACGACGCTCAGGCCGTGGAGGCGGCGACCGCCGCGCCCGGTGTCGTGTTGCGGCGGGCGGCGGGGACCACGGGCCCGTTCACGACCGCGCCGGGCCTTCCCAAGGCGCCGGAGCCCAAGCCGCGCGCCGCAAAGCCCGATCAGCAGGCGAAGGCGGACAAACCGCCGCCACCCAAACCGAAGCCTGACCGCAAGCCCCTGGCCTCAGCGGAAAAGGCCTTGGCCGCCTTCGATAGGCAGGCGGCGCAGCGGCTCCAGAGCCTGGAGCGCGACCTCAAGAACGAGCGCCGCGCCCTGGAGCGGGAACGGGACCGTCTTTCGCGCGTCTATCGCGACGCAGGGGGAACCTAGAATGGCGCCAGTCAGATTGATCGAACGGCCAGCGCGCGCTGAGACGGGTATGCCCTTCGACGTGCGCATGGCCTGGATGCTGACTGGCCTCGCCTGGGCCTTCGCCGGTTACCTCGGGGTGCGGCTGCTCGATCCGAAAAGCGACCTTGCGACGACCATGCTGCTGCTAGGGATGATCTCAGGCTACCAGGTCGCCGCCTTCGCCGTGGCCGCCCACGCCCGCAAGGCGCGCCGCTAAGCCCCTCCTGATCGCGATCCTGTGAGCGGCCCGCGCTTGCGCCGCGGGCGTTTGAGGCGTTGCATCCGCCCACGCGGCCTTGAGACGCGCCGCGCGCGGCGGCGTCACGCCGACCCGCCGCCCTCTCTTGGAGACGCGGCAATGCGTAAGTCAGCAGGAGGAGGAGTGCGGGCCATCGCCCTGACCGGGCCGGCCGGCGTGGGTAAGACAACCCTGCTGGAGGCCCTGGCCTCGGCGGCGGGTGCGCAGGGCCGGCACGGCTCGATTGGCGACCCCAGTCCCGAGGCCAAGGCGCGGGGCCAGTCGGTCGAGATCAACCTGGCCAGCTTCGACTTCATGGGCGACCGCTACGCGGTGATGGACTGCCCGGGCTCGGTCGACTTCGCCTGCGACGGCGATGCGGCCCTGCCCGCCATGGACATGGCCCTGGTCGTCGCCGACCCCGATCCCGACAAGGCGGTGCTGCTGCAGCCGACCCTGAAGCAGCTGGAAGCCCTGGGCGTGCCGCACGCCATCTTCGTCAACAAGATCGACCAGGCGCGGGGAAACGTCGCCGACCTGATCGCCGCGTTGCAGCCCGTCAGCCGCCTGCCGCTGGTCGCCCGCCAATTGCCGATCACCCAGGGCGAGACGGCGACCGGCTTCGTCGACCTGGCCCTGGAGCGGGCCTACGCCTACCGCCAGGGCAAACCCTCAGAACAGATCCCTATCCCGGCCGAGATGGCTGAGGCCGAGGCCGAGGCGCGCTTCCACATGCTGGAACAGCTGGCCGACTTCGACGACGACCTGATGGAGGCCCTGATATCGGACATGACGCCGGACCCGCAGGTGGTGTTCGCAGACCTGATCCGCGAGACAGGCGAGGGCCTGATTGCGCCGGTCTTCTTCGGCTCCGCACTCAACGGCTTCGGCGTCCGCCGCCTGCTCAAGGCCCTGCGCCACGATACGCCCGAGCCTGCCGCCGCCGCCGCCCGCCTGGGGGCCAGCGCGCCGGGCGCCTATGTGTTCAAGACCAGCCACGCCGGCCAGGCCGGCAAGCTCTCCATCGCGCGGGTGCTAGGCGGCAGGCTCGTGGACGGCGCCGAGCTGACCCGGCCCGGCGGCGAGAAGGGTCGCGCCAGCGGCCTTTTCATCCTGCACGGCCCCGTGGCCAGGAAGGTGGCGCAGGCCGAGGCCGGCGACGTCGTGGCCATCGGCAAGCTGGAAGGCGCGCGGGCCGGAGACCTGCTCTCCACCGACGGCAAGGCCCGCTCGGCGCGGCTGACGGCGTCCCAGCGCCGGCCGGTCTATGCGGTCGCCATCGCCACCCGCGACCAGAAGGACGACGTGCGCCTCTCCGGCGCCCTGGCCAAGCTGGTCGAAGAGGACCGGGGGCTGGACCTGATGCACCTGGCCGAGACCCGCGAGGTGCTGCTTCGCGGCCAGGGCGAGGCGCATCTGCGCACCACCGTCGAGCGCCTGAAGCGCCGGTTCGGCCTCGACGTCGCCACCGCCCGGCCCAAGACCCCCTACCGCGAGACGATCCGCAAGGCCGGGAGCCAGCGCGGCCGCCACAAGAAACAGACCGGCGGCCACGGCCAGTTCGCCGATGTGGTGATCGAGATCAGGCCCCTGGGGCGCGGCGAGGGCTTCCGCTTCGACGAGCGGATCACCGGCGGGGTGGTGCCGCGCCAGTGGATCCCCGCCGTCGAGCAGGGCGTGCGCGACGCCCTGGAGCACGGGCCGCTGGGCTTTCCGGTCGTCGACGTCGGCGTGACCCTGGTCGACGGCTCGTACCACGCAGTGGACTCGTCCGAGTTCGCCTTCCGGGCGGCCGGGCGCCTGGCCATGCACGAGGGCCTGCCCGGTTGCCAGCCGGTGCTGCTGGAGCCGATCGACAAGGTGACGATCCATGCGCCCTCGTCCTCGACCTCGAAGATCAATTCGGCGGTTGCGGCCCGGCGCGGCCAGATCCTCGGCTTCGACACGCTCGAGGACTGGAAGGGCTGGGACCGCATCGAGGTGTTCCTGCCCCAGTCGGAACGGGCCGACCTGATCCTCGAACTGCGCGCCCTGACCCAGGGCATGGGCGTCTTCGAGGCCGAGTTCGACCACATGGCCGAACTGAGCGGCCGGCTGGCGGAGGAGGTGACGAAGGCGGCGGCTTAGGGCTGACCACTTCCCCCCACCCGACGCCCTTAGGGCGCCACCCTCCCCACGAGAGGGAGGGATAAGAGGCGGGTCACCCCGCCTCGGCCGTCCGTCCCAGGTCCGCGCTGCGGAGCCAGGCGAAGGTCATCTTTTCGTTGCGCTTCACGTCGGCGGGGAAGTCCATCTCACCCCAGGACAGGCCTTCGATGGACATGACCCCGACCTGGCCGGCGCTGCGGGCGAGGCGGTCGATGACCGACAGGTACCACTGCTTCATGCCTTCGGGCGTGCGCATGGCCCGGTCGACCGCGTCGCGGAACAGCCGGCCGCCCTCGGGGGTGAAGCGCAGGAAACCGATCGACTCGCCGTCCACGCGGGAGGGGTCGAGGGTCTTGCCGATGGCCACCAGCTGGGCGCCCTCGGTCTGCACCTTCATGTCGTCGGCGTCATAGATGCCCTTGCGGTCCACCGTCACGGTGATCGGCGAGGTCGGGGCGTGCTCTATCAGTCGTTCGGCGATCTCGACCTCGAACAGGGTGTCGCCGTTGAGGATGAGGAACTCGCCCTCCATCTCCGAGCGCGCCGCCCAGCACGAGCCGAGGTTGTCGGCCAAGGCGTAAAAAGGGTTGTGGAGGGTCCTCACATGGAGGCCCTGCACGTGCATGGTGCGCAGGGCGGATTCGACCTGTTCGGCCCCGAAGCCGGTGACGATCACCGCCTCTTCGAGCCCCGCCGCCGCAAGGTTGCGCAATTGCCACTCGAGCAAGCTTCGGCCTGCGAGTGGAATCAGGCACTTAGGGCGCTTCTCGGTCAGAGGGAGCAATCTGCGCCCTTGGCCCGCGCTAAGGATGATCGCTTTCATTTGTCGTCAAACAGCCCGCAACAGGTCGCACGACCAGCCTAGATCCCCCACGTCGATTCCGGTCTTCCCGACCTTGGCAACGGGAACGGTATGTGGAGGCTCCCGGTAGCTAAATCCAGCACAAAACTTTCGTAAATCGTTCATCGGCTCGCAATAGGCCGGCGCCGAGGCCGAAATGCGTCACTTTCCTGCCGGGAACGCACCATTTCCAAGTAACAAGGTGAAACAAGATGTGAGCGAAGTAGGTTTCGAGCCGGTGGAGACCTGAACCCGTCGACTCACCTCAGATACGGCAAGCATCCCTGCCTCGATTAGGCGCCGGGACGGGGAATCTCGACGGCCAGGTCCTGGCGTTCGGTAAAGGCGCCGTCAGCCCCCAGGGTGCGGGCCGAGACGGTAAGTCGCCACGCCGCGTTGGACGGCTCCAGCACGATCCGCCGCCAGCCGGCCGGCTCCCCGTGGGCGTCGAAGGCCGCCGAGGCCGAAGGGGTCCCGACCACGGGAATGGGGCCTGAGGGCCCGGGCACGGACACCACCGTGGCGGTATGG
>DAICXL010000053.1:0-17222 GCA_027312185.1 Caulobacterales bacterium
AAGGCGTGGGCCGAGCCGCGGTACATGTTCCGCGGGAACTGGTCGGTCAGCAGCAGCAGAGCCAGGGCCCCGTCGGCCGTCCCGGCCCAGTCCGCCAGCTCCCCCCGCGCCGCCGCCAGGTGGACGGCTTCGAAGCCGCCGCGGATCTCGGCGTCGAAGGCGTCCGAGCGGGCGAACCATTTCTTGGGTCCGGCCTCGCGCCAGAAGGCGACGACCTCGTCGTACAGGGGCGGTTCCAGGGTCATGCGGCCTCCCATCGCGTTGCGGACGACTGCTAGCACGGCCCCAGCCTTGACCTTGGCGGAAAAAACCGCTGGATAGCGCCCCAAACCCGCCGGGGGCCTCAAGAGCCCCCTCGGCCCTATCGCCATTTCCCCGGAGACCTTCCCCATGCGCGTCTACTACGACCGCGACGCCGACCTCGCCCGCATCCTGAACAAGAAGGTCGCGATCGTCGGCTACGGCAGCCAGGGCCACGCCCATGCCCTGAACCTGCGCGACAGCGGCGTGAAGGAAGTCGCCGTGGCGCTGCGTCCCGGTTCGGCCACCGCCAAGAAGGCCGAGGCCGAGGGCCTGAAGGTCATGACCGTGGCCGAGGCGGCCGCCTGGGCCGACCTGCTGATGGTCCTGGCGCCCGACGAATACCAGCGCGAGATCTACGCCAAGGAGATCGCCCCCAACATCCGTGACGGCGCGGCCCTGCTGTTCGCCCACGGCCTCAACGTCCACTTCAAGCTGATCGAGCCCAAGGCCTCGATCGACGTGCTGATGATCGCGCCCAAGGGCCCCGGCCACACCGTGCGCGGCGAATACGTCAAGGGCGGCGGCGTGCCCTGCCTGATCGCCATCCACCAGGACGCCTCGGGCCAGGCCATGGACCTCGGCCTCGCCTACGCCTCGGCTATCGGCGGCGGCCGCTCGGGCATCATCGAGACCAACTTCCGCGAAGAGTGCGAGACCGACCTGTTCGGCGAGCAGGCCGTGCTGTGCGGCGGCCTCGTCGAGCTGATCCGCGCCGGGTTCGAGACCCTGGTCGAGGCCGGCTACGCGCCGGAAATGGCCTATTTCGAGTGCCTGCACGAAGTGAAGCTGATCGTGGACCTGATCTACGAAGGCGGCATCGCCAACATGGACTACTCGATCTCCAACACCGCCGAGTACGGCCAGTACGTCACCGGCCCGCGCATCATCACCTCCGAGACCAAGGCGGAGATGAAGAAGGTGCTCGAGGACATCCAGTCGGGCCGCTTCGTGCGCGACTTCATGAGCGACAGCTCGCTGGGCGCGCCGATCCTCAAGGCCACGCGCAACCGCGATTCCGAGCATCAGATCGAGGAAGTGGGCCAGCGCCTGCGCGCCATGATGCCCTGGATCGGCAAGAACAAGCTGGTCGACACGGCCCGCAACTAGTCCAAGGACCAGCCTTCCGCGCTTCGGGGCTTGACCCCGGAGCGCGGCGGGCGCTTGGCATCGGCCATGCGCCGCATCGAGACCGTCTACCTGGCCGGACCGGACCTCTGGTACCCGGACGCCGCCGAGCTGTTCGCCCGCAAGCAGGCCGTGTGCCAGGCCGCCGGCTTCGTCGCCGTCTCCGGCCGGCACGAGCCCCTCGTCGAGACCGAGCCGTCCGAGGCCATGGCGCGCGAGATCTACGCCGCCGTACTGGAGCGCCTGCGCGCCGCCGACGCGGTGGTGGTCAACCTCACCCCCTGGCGCGGGCCGAACGCCGACCCGGGCGCGGCCTTCGAGGCCGGCTTCGCCGCCGCCTTGGGCAAACCCGTCTTCGCCTATCTCAATGTCGCCAGCGAGGACGAGGCCGACCATCGCGACCGGATCGAGATCGCGCTCGGCGCCACCCTGGGCGCCGACGGGGCCTGGCGGGATGGGGAAGGCTGCGAGATCGAGGATTTCGCCCTGCCCGAGACCCTGATGCTGTGGGCCGAGGCCAGGCGCTTCTTCGTCATCGTCACCCCCGACCCGAGGGACGACATCACCGGGCTGGAGCTCTGCCTCGATACGGTGGCGATGTACTCGGACTGAGAGGAAGGGCCCCCTCAGTCAGGCTTCGCCTGACAGCTCCCCCGCTTCGCGGTGGAGCCGAACCGTCGCCTCTCCCCGCGCAGCGGGGGAGGTGGCCGCCGAAGGCGGACGGAGGGGGCAAGTACTAGCCCCACCCCAACCCACTCTCGCCCTGCAGGATCGCTTCAGCCTCGGCCGTGTGCTTGGCCCCCGCGCCCCGCTCATGAAGCACCAGGGCCGGCAGCAGGACCAGGGGGGCCTTGCCGCCGCGCCTGGCCTGCACCAGCACCCGCTTGGCGGGGGCGTCGGCGAAGGGCTGCACCGGGCGGATGCGGAAGGATCCCGCCTTGCCCCCCAGAAGGGCCAGGAGGTCCGCCAGGCGGTCGGCGCGGTGGATCACCACGATGCGGCCCCCGTCCTTCACCGACGCCAGCAGGAAGCGGGTCCAGGCATCGAGGCCGTCGTCGGCGATCCAGGCGCCGGCGCGCGACGGATGGGGCGCCCTGAGCGCGGTCGGGTCGTCGAAGAACGGCGGGTTGGCCATGGCCGCGTCGAACCGGCCCAGCCCCAGCACGGGGAACCCGGCCGCCACGTCGCCGCCCAGCGCTTCGACCTGGGCCGCCAGCCCGTTGGCGGCGATATTGGCCTGCGCCAGGGCCAGGGCGACAGGATCGCGCTCCACCCCCGTGAACCGCGCCCGGGGGTTGCGCAGGGCCGCCGACAGCAGGGCCGCGCCCGCCCCGCAGCCCGCCTCGATCACCCGCTCGTCGGCCCCCGCCTGGACCGCCGCGGCCAGCAGCGCCGCGTCGGCCCCGGCCCGATAGCCCGGCTTGGGCTGGCGCAGGCTGAGCCGCCCGCCCAGGAAACGGTCCTCGGTCTCGCCTCGGTGCGCCGGCTCGGCGGTCTGGTCCTGCATTTGTGATCCCGGGCGCTCGCCTTGACCCTGAAAGTTGCTGCAACCATTGTGCGCGCCGCGTAAAGGGGCGGCAGGGCTTAATGCGGCCGGAGCGGCGGTCCGTCCACCGCATCAGCCCATTTGCGCAAGAGGCAGGGAGCAGGCTTTTGGAGGCAGTGAAAGCGAGCGCGTCGCGGCCTGCCGGCTCGGCGGATCGCCTGGCCCGTCTGGCGGCGCACGACATGGCGTTGGTCGACGCCCTGGTCCGCGCCCGCATGGACAGCCCCGTGCCCCTGATCCCGGCCCTGGCCGAGCATCTGATCGGGGCCGGCGGCAAGCGCGTGCGCCCGCTCATCACCGTCGCGGCGGCCCGCCTGACGGGGGGGGGCGGCGAAGGGGCGCTGCAACTCGCCGCGGCCGTCGAATTCATCCACACCGCCACCCTGCTCCACGACGACGTGGTCGATGGCTCCGAGCTGCGCCGCGGCAAGGTCGCCGCCCACCTGATCTGGGGCGGCGCCTCCAGCGTCCTGGTCGGCGACTTCCTGTTCGCCAGCGCCTTCGAGCTGATGGTCGACGCCGGCTCCATGGCGGCCCTTGAGGTCCTGGCCCGGGCCTCGCGGATCATCGCCGAGGGCGAGGTGCTGCAACTCACCGCCGCCCACGACCTGAACCTGACCCAGGCGACCTATCTGCGCATCATCGAGAGCAAGACCGCCGAGCTGTTCGCCGCCGCCGCCGAAGCCGGCGCCCTGGTCACCGGCGCGACGCCGGCGCAGGCGGCCGCCCTGCGCGCCTATGGCCTGAACCTCGGCCTCGCCTTCCAGCTCACCGACGACGCCCTCGACTATGGCGGCGCGTCCGACGTGCTGGGCAAGAACGCCGGCGACGATTTCCGCGAAGGCAAAGCCACCCTGCCGCTGCTGTTCGCCATCGCACGCTCGGGTCCGCACGAGGCCAGCTTCTGGGAGCGGGTCATCGGCCGCCGCGAGCAGGCCGAGGCCGACTTCAAGCGCGCCCGCGAGCTGATCGTCGGCACAGGGGCCCTGCAGGCCACCCTCGACCTCGCCAACGACTATGCCGACAGCGCAAAGTCGGCCCTGTCGATCTTCCCCGCGAACGACTGGCGCTCGGCCATGGAAGACCTCGCGGACTTCACGGTCAGCCGGTCAGCCTGACGTCTTTCCCTCCCCCCGGAGGGGAGGGCGACTCGGCGCAGCCGAGCGGGGGGGGACGTGTCCGCCGCTGCTACCCTCTGATCTGACCTAACGCGCTCCGCCGGCGGCCCCCGCCCCGCGGGGCTGCGCCCCGTCGCCCTCCCCTCAGGGGGGAGGGGAAGCCGGCTCCAGCTTCCTGCGCGCCACGCGCCAGCCGACCACCGCGATCCCGACGCCCAGCAGATACAGCGGAAACCGCCAGGCTTCGGGCGCGGCCTCGCAGGCCAGGGCGGCCACGGCGTAGGCGCCCACCACCCCCCACACCCGCACCGCCAGCGCAGCATGGCTGGCGCCCGTCCGGCGCAACCACAGCTGGTAGAGGTGGTCCCGGTGCGCCTGGAACAAGGACTGGCCCCGGCGGGCGCGGACAGCCAGGGTCAACAGGACGTCGACGAGGAAGGGCGTCAGGGCCAGGGGCGCGAAATAGACCGACACCGGCCCGGCCGCGACCACCGCGAGCCCGGCGGCCAGGAAGCCCGAGAACAGCGCCCCGGCGTCGCCCTGGAACAGCTTTCGGCCCGGCAGGTTCCAGGGCAGGAACCCGGCCTGCGCCGCGGCCCCCGCGAAGGCCGCAGCGGACACCGCCGCCTCGCCCTGGATCAGGGCGGCGGCGCCCAGGGCCGCCAGCACGATGGCCAGGCTGCCGGCGGCCAGGCCGTTGGCCCCGTCCATGAAGTTGACGGCGTTGGTGGCCACCACCAGCCACAACACGGTGCCCAGGGCCCCCGCCACGGCGCCGACCGGCAGGTCGAGGCCGAAGCCGAGCGGCAGCGCCTCGACCCGGTGGACAACGAGGGTGAACAGCAGGCCGATCACCGCCTGGGCGATCAGCTTGCCCTTGGCGCCCAGGTCGACGAGGTCGTCCAGCGCGCCGAACAGGCCGAGCGCGCCGGCGAAGCCCAGGGTCATGGCGGTGGCGGACAGGCCGACCACCGGCCCGTTTCGGGTCAGGAGGCCGAACAGCAGCAGGCCCAGGCTCGCCCCGACCATGATGGCGAGGCCCCCGCTGGTGACGGTCGGCTCGGTGTGCGAGCCCCGCGCCCGGGGGGCGTCGAGGGGGCCGGCCGCGTGCACAAGGGCCGCGAAGCCGCCCGCTACGCCGAGGCTGACGGCGGCGCCGGCCAGGATCGCCCAGCCGGCGCCCATGCGATCAGACCAGGCTCGCGCAGAACCGCTGGATGCGCGTGCAGGCGTCTTCCAGCGCTTCGGTCGAGGTGGCGTAGGAGATGCGGAAGTGGGGCGACAGGCCGAAGGCCGCGCCGTGCACCACCGCCACGCCTTCGGCTTCCAGCAGTTCGATGGCGAAGTCCTCGTCCGAGCCGATGACCTTCCCGCCCGGGGTCTTCTTGCCCAGCAGCCCTTCGCAGGACGGATAGACGTAGAAGGCGCCCTCGGGCGTCGCGCACTTCAGGCCCGTGGTCTGGTTCAGCATTGAGACGACCAGGTCGCGCCTGCCTTCGAAGGCCTTGCGGCGTTCGGCGATGAAGTCCTGCGGGCCGTTCAAGGCCTCGACCGCCGCCCACTGCGAGATCGAGCAGGGGTTGGAGGTGGTCTGGCTCTCGGCCTTGCCCATGATCTTGATCAGGGCCTCGGGGCCGCCGGCGTAGCCGATGCGCCAGCCGGTCATGGCGTAGGCCTTCGACACCCCGTTCATGGTCAGGGTGCGGTCGTAGAGCTCGGGGACCACCTGGGCGATGGTGGTGAATTCGAAGTCGCCGTAGATCAGGTGCTCGTAGATGTCGTCGGTGAGCACCCAGACCTGCGGGTGGCGCTTCAGCACCTCGCCCAGGGCCGCCAGCTCGGCGCGGGTGTAGGCGGCGCCCGAAGGGTTCGACGGCGAGTTCAGGATCAGCCACTTGGTCCGGGGCGTGATCGCCGCTTCCAGGGCTTCGGGGGCGACCTTGAAGTTCTGGGCCTGGGTCGTGGTGACGAAGGTGGGCGTTCCCCCCGCCAGCAGGGTCATGTCGGGGTACGACACCCAGTAGGGCTCGGGGATCAGCACCTCGTCGCCGGGCGACAGGGTGGCGAGCAGGGCATTGTAGATCACCGGCTTGCCGCCGCTGGCGACGTGGATCTGCGACGGCTTGTAGGCCAGGCCGTTTTCCCGCGCGAACTTGGCGCAGATCGCCTCCTTCAGCTCGGGCATGCCGTCGGGGTCGGTGTATTTGGTCTTGCCGTCGCGGATGGCTTGGATCGCGGCGTCCTTGATGTTCTCCGGGGTGTCGAAGTCCGGCTCGCCTGCGGCCAGGCCCACGATGTCGCGGCCTTCGCGGGCCAGGGCGCGGGCTTTCGCGCTGATCGCTATGGTGGGCGACGGCTTGATGCGCTGCAGGGCTTCGGATTCGAGCGACATGCGGTCCTCAAGGCTCACAAGAAAAGGCGCGCGAACCTAGGGAGATCGGCCTGCACTGTCCACCGGGCCAGCGTCGCCGTGCGCGGTTTTCTCGGCTATTTGGCGCCCCGCAGCCCCAGGGCCGGGGCGACGGCCTCGGGCGCGCCGGCCGTCGCCGTTTCGGGGGCCGGCGTCTCCAGCCGCCCGACGGGGCCCGGGGCGGCGGGCGGCGCATCCGACTTCAGGGCCTGGCCCAGCAGGCTGGAGTTCTGCTCCAGGCGCTTGGCGGCGATCTCGCAGCGCGGCGGCAGCTCCCACATCAGATAGGACCACATCTGGGTCCGGGGCTCGGCCGCGCGGGCCGCCGACCAGATGCGATAGCCCATGGCGTTGGCCTCGACCCCGCGGTCGTGGATGTTGGACGGGCTGGCCTTTTCGGCCTCCTTCAAGGCCGCGGCGTAGAGGTTCAGGTAATCGGCGCCGGCCTTGGCCAGCTCGGTGTCGTCGCCGCCAGGGGAGACCTTGTCGAGCTCGGGCTTCACCCGGTCGTGCAGCTCCATGTGGCCGCTCAGCGCCCCATGGCACCAGGCGACGAAGCCATAGTCGTCCGTCGGCGCGCTGGCGGGAATGTCGGCGTCGCGCGGTTCACCGGCCGGCGTGGGCGACGAGGCGGGCGAAGTGGCCGCGGCAGGCGCCGGCCGGGCCGTGGGCGAGGTCGTCACCGGCTCGTCAGCCGCAGCCGCCATCACGAGGGCGAAAAGAGACGCAATCACCATCGAAAATCTTCCTTCGGGCGTTCAGGTCGGACATGCGCGGTCGCAGACGCCCCGTCCGCTTTCTACCCCGTCCCCAACCGGAAGGAAATCTCGACCACGGCTAAGGTTCCAACCGTCGCCGCGCCGGTTCCGATTTTCGTTGCATCCAGACCGATCGGTACTAAAGTAGGTCATCCCATGAGCCTCCTCTCGATCCTTTCCCGCATCGCACCCCGCCGGGCCCCCGTGCCTGCGTCCGATTGCGGCTGCGTGGACAAGGACCCCGATTTCTCCGCCGCCCTCACCGCCCTCGGCGCCAAGCTGGCGCGCGCCGACGGCCGCACCGATCAGATCGAGTACGACAGCTTCGTCGAAGCGTTTCCGCCCGAGCCCCGCGCCGCCGCCGATGTGCGCCGCCTCTACAGCCTCGCCGAGGGCACGACCCTGGGCTTCGAGAGCTACGCCCGCCGCATCGGCAAGCGCTACGGCCAGTGCCCGGAGGTGTTGGAGAAGATTCTCGACGGCCTGTTCCACGTCGCTCGCTCCGACGGGGCGGTGACGGCCGACGAGCTGTCCTATCTGCAGCGTGTCTCGGACCTCGTGGGCCTGTCGCCCCTGCGCTTCCGGCGCTTGCGCGGAGAGCATATGGGCGTGGCCGCCGATGATCCCCTACCGCGTGCTCGATGTCGCCCCGGACGCCACGGACGAGATCGTGCGCGCCGCCTGGAAGCGCGGCATGATCGCCCACCACCCGGACAAGGCGGTCGGCCTGGGCCTCTCCGCCGAGGGCGTCGCCGCCGAAGCGCGCCGGGCCAGCGCGATCAACGCGGCCTTCGAAGCGGTGATGCTTGAGCGCCGCGCATATCTGGGCGCCGCCTGATCCTCTCGCGCCTGTGCATTGACTCTCGCCCCGGCGGCACAACATTCTGATCTGTACGTTGTGGGGGTCGGAGGATCGGCCATGGGTGAACTGACGTCCAAGGAATGGGCAAGCTTCGGGGGCGAACCCGAGGCGGTCCTGCCGCGTCAGCGCCGTGGCGCTGCTCTGGCCGGGCTCAACTGGATCGCCGGGGCCGTGGCCACGGCGGTCGCCGTCACCATCGCCGCGGTGCTGACGGTGGTGTTCGCCGCCACCCTGGCGGTGATCCTGGTCCTCACCAGCGCGCTGATCGCCGTCTGCGCCGCCGCCATGCGGGCGCGCCGCCAGCCTCAGGCGCAGGGCGTGCTCATCGAGGCCCGTAAGGTCGGCCACTCCTGGGTCGCCTACGGTTGGGACGAGCGTCGGCGCTAATATCCCTGTGCTTCCCGAAATCATCGCGGCGCCGTCGCCGAACTTCGACGCGCGCAACGTCGTCCCCGACATGCTGGTGCTGCACTACACCGGCATGCGCACCGGCGAGGAGGCGATCGCGCGCCTGCGCGACCCCGAGGCCAGGGTCTCCTCGCACTATGTGGTCGAAGAGGATGGGCGGCTATTTGGGCTCGTCCCCGAGGAGCGCCGCGCCTGGCACGCCGGGGTGTCGTTCTGGCGCGGCGAGACAGGACTGAACCACCGCTCCATCGGCATAGAGATCGTCAATCCGGGGCACGAATTCGGCTACCGGCCCTTCCCGGCGGCGCAGATCGCCACGGTGATCGCCCTGCTGACCGACATCCGCGAGCGCTGGGACATCCCTGACAGCCGCATCATCGGCCATTCCGACATCGCCCCCGACCGCAAGACCGACCCGGGCGAATTGTTCCCCTGGAAGACCCTGGCCGAGGCCGGCCATGGGCTGTGGGCCGAGCCGCCGCCCTCGCCGGGCCCGCCGCTAGGCGAGGGAGAAGAGGGGACCGGCGTCTTCGCGCTCCAGGCCGGCCTGACCCGCCTTGGCTACGACAGCGCGCCCTCGGGCCGCTTTGGGCCCGAGACCACGACCATCCTCAAGGCCTTCCAACGCCACTGGCGCCCGGAGACGGTGGACGGGATCGCCGACGGCGAGACGCGGGCGCGGCTCGTGGCGCTGCTGCGGATGGCGACGGTGGGTTAGGGTCGCTAGTTCGAGAGGAACAGGTCGGTCACGTTGTTGAGCGTCGCGCCGGTGCGGTCGCGCTCGAACAGGGTTCCGCCGTCGAAGTTCCAGCGCAGGCCCAGCCGCAGGGTGTCCGATTCGGCCGAGGAGTTGGACGCGTCGGCGTGGGCGTAGGTGCCCTGGATCGAGAATGGCAGCTCGCCATACTGGTATTCGAAGCCCAGGCCCGCGGTGCGCACGGTCGACCGGGCCGTGGTCGTGCCGTTGCGGGCGCTGGCCCGCACCAGGCCGACCTGGGCCCCGATCAGGAAGTTCTCGGTGACGTAGTAGCGGCCTTCCAGCCGGGCGGCCCACAGGTTCTGGTCGACGGTGTCGCTGACGCGGCCGTAGCCGGCCGAGCCGTAGATGGTGGCGCTGTTGAGATAGGCCTGGCCCTCGGCCCCGACGCCCAGCAGATCCGCGCCGCCCGAATGCGACCAGCCGGCCCAGCCGCCCACGAGGCCGTAGGGGTTGCGCTTGTAGACGTGCAGGGTCGGCGAGATGACGGTGCCGTCGTCGTTGGGGCCATTGAAGCTGGCGACCTTCAGGTCGCCCTGGACGCCGAAGCCGCGGGTCTGGCCGGCGACGGCGGCTTCGCCGGTCCAGGTCTCGACCCGCGGGCTGGGGGTGCCGGGGTTCAGCCGGGCCTTGCCGTATTCGACGCCGACATAGCCGCGCAGGGCCTGGCCTCGCGGGCGGTTGGGGTACTGCGGCTCGGCGTAGCCGCGCAGGCCGTCGGCGCGCGGCGGCGGCGCGTACTGCGGCTGGGCGTATTGCGGCGGGTAGGCGGGCTGGGCGCAGCAAGGCTGCGCATAGGCCTGAGCCGGGGCGTAGGCGGGCGCCGGCGGATAGCCGGGAGCGGCATAGGCCTGAGCCTGGGCCTGCGCTTGGGCCTGCGCGGCGCTGGCGACCAGGGCGCTTGACGCGAAGAGGGCGAAAACGGCCCGTTGCATGATTCCCCCGCGACCTCGCGTTCCACCGCAGAAGGCCGTCGGCATGGTTTCCTATTCGTTAAGGATATTCTTCATCCGGCGTTTTCCTTGACCGGGCGGCGGCGTGCGACCAAGTTCCCGCCGGGCCAGACGGCCGGGCGGCCGCGGCCCTGAGCGATCAGGGTCGAGGAAAGTCCGGGCTCCACGGCGACAAGGCGGCGGGCAACACCCGCCGGGAGCGATCCCAGGGATAGCGCCACAGAAAGTAAACCGCCTCCGGACTTCGGTCCGAAGGTAAGGGTGAAAGGGTGCGGTAAGAGCGCACCGCGGACCTGGTGACAGGGACGGCATGGCAAGCCCCGCCTGGAGCAAGACCAAATAGGGACAGCGCGCCTGAGGCTTCGCGCTAAGGGTAGGGCCGTCGCCGGCCTGAGTTGTCCGGGTAGGTCGCGAGAACCACGCCGCAAGGCGCGGTCCAGAGGAATGGTCGCCACGTCCGGGGTACACCCCGGGCGGACAGAACCCGGCTTACAGGCCGTCTGGCCCATTAAAATCCATCATCCTCGGCCAACGAGCCGCAGGCGAGGCCGAGCCGAGGACCCAGCAGGCGCGACCTATGCCGCGCCGCTGACCCAGCTTCGCCGCTGAGCGGCTGGGTCCTCGGGTCTCCGCTTCGCTGCGCCCGAGGATGACGAGAGGACCGAGTTCCCGCTCCGATTCCTTTCCGTTCACGGCCCAATAACCTGTTCCATGTATGTTCCGCTATTCTGAATCCGTCCCCATCAGCCGCAGATATCGGGCCTGAAAACGGGGTTCGGTGTCATTGTCTCCCAGTTGATCCCATGTTAACCCAATGACGCCCACGCGCTGGCCGCGCGTTGCGGAGCGCCTATGGCGTTCCCGGGCGCCAGGGGAGCTTGAAGGGGCGTGTTTCTCTCGACGTTCGAGAAGCAGCTGGACGTCAAACGGCGCATCGTGGTGCCGCAGGAATTCCGCGCCCTCGTCTCCGGCCCCTTCGACGGCGTGTTCTGCTTCCCCTCGATCGAGTTCGACTGCCTTGAGGGGGGCGGCCAGGCCCTGTTCCAGCAGTACAAGGCCCTGATCGACGAGCTGGCCTTCGGCGACCCGGTCCGCTCGGCGCTCGAGGCGACCGTTCTGGGCGGCATGAGCCGCCTGGCCTTCGACACCGCCGGCCGCATCACCTTGCCCGAAGCCCTGTGCGACCAGTTCGGCATCACCGATTGGGTCGCGGTGGTGGGGCTGGGCGACCGGTTCCAGATCTGGTCGCGGGACGCCTTCCAGGCTCACCGTGATCAGCAGCGGCAGGTTGCGCGCGAGGGGCTCGCCGCCCTGCGCAACGCCCAGCGCCTGGCCAAGGCGGCCGCCGCATGAGCGACGCCCCGCACCTTTCCGTGCTGCTGGACGAGGTGGTCGAGGCCATGGCCCCGGCCCCCGGTCGCCGGCTGGTCGACGCCACCTTCGGCGCCGGCGGCTATACCCGCGCCCTTCTGGAAGCGGGCGCCGACGTGGTGGCCTTCGACCGCGACCCCTCCGCCGCCCGGTTCGCCGGCCCCCTCGCCGAGGCCTTTCCCGGCCGCTTCACCCTGGTCCAGCGGCGCTTCTCCGAACTTGAGGAAGGTCTCGCCGACGCCGGTCTCGACCGCTGCGACGGCGTCTGCTTCGACCTCGGCGTCTCGTCGATGCAGCTCGACGAGGCCGAGCGCGGCTTCTCCTTCATGCGCGACGGCCCCCTCGACATGCGGATGGGCGACGAGGGCCCGTCCGCCGCCGACCTCGTCAACAGCACGGACGAGACCGAACTCGCCCACCTGATCTGGACCCTCGGCGACGAACGCGGGTCGCGGAAGATCGCCAAATACATCGTCAACCGCCGCGCCGAACGCCCCTTCGAGCGCACGCTTGATCTGGCCCATGTGGTCGAAAAGGCCCTGGGCGGGCGCAAGGGCGCGCCGGTCCACCCGGCCACCCGCACCTTCCAGGCCCTGCGCATCGCCGTGAACGAGGAACTGGCCGAGCTTCAGGCCGGCCTGGACGCCGCCGAGCGGGTGCTGGCCCCCGGGGGGCGCCTCGTGGTCGTCACCTTCCATTCCCTCGAAGACCGCATCGCCAAGGGTTATTTCGCCGAGCGGGCCGGCAAGACCCCCGGCGGTTCGCGCCATCTGCCCCCGGCCCAGGCCGGCCCGCCCCCCAGCTTCGACCTGCTGTTCAACGGCGCCCGCAGCCCCAGCCAGGCCGAGGTCGCCCGCAATCCCCGCGCCCGGTCGGCCAAGCTGCGCGCCGGGGTCCGCACCGCGTCGCCGGCCTGGAGGCGGGCCGCATGAACGTCCTCAGGACCCTCTTCAACCGCCGCCTGCGCGGCTTCCGGGTCATCGAGGTCGTGGCCTGCGGCTGCCTCGCCGTGCTGGTCCTGAGCGTCTACATGACCAAGGCTTCGGCCGGCCGCGAGGCCTCGGCCATCGCCGGCATCAACCAGGACATCGCCACCGAGCAGAAGCGCCTGCGCCTGCTCAAGGCCGAGCTGGCCCACCTGGAGCAGCCCCAGCGCCTCGAACGCCTGTCGACCCAGTACCTGGCGCTGGCCCCGGTGCCGGCCAGGCGCGAGACGGTGCCGGACGGCCTGACCGAGGTCGCCCGCCAGGCCGGCGCTGAACGATCCGTCGCCGACGCATCGGGAGGCGCCCGATGAGCCTCGACGCCCCAGGCCCCCGCGTCCATCCCAACTTCGCCCAGGCTCTCCGCTGGCTGGGCGAGGGCGTCTGGCGGGTCGAGCACGCCTTCGAGCGCTCGAAGGCCGAGGCGCGACCCGCCGACGACACCCGCCTGCGCATCTTCTTCATCCTGGCGATCTTCGCCCTGGCCTTCTCGACCCTGGCCTTCGAAGCGGCCCGCGCCGCCCTGTTCTCCAAGGCCGGCGGCTCGGGCCTGAGCGCCCCGGTCCCGGCTGAGGCCAGGGCCGACGTGATCGACCGCCAGGGCCGGCTGCTGGCGCTCGATCTCCCTCACTTCGGCCTCTATCTCGATCCGCGCGAGGTCTGGGACACGGAGGAGACCCGCCGCGGCATCCGCGCCGCCCTCCCCAAGCTCTCGGCCGAGCGCCTGGGCAAGGCCCTGAAGTCCAACCGCCGCGAATATCTGATCGGCGGCCTGACGCCGCAGGAGCGCGCCCGGGTCCACGACCTCGGCCTGCCCGGCGTGATGTTCGAGGAGGAGGGCCGGCGCGTCTATCCCCTCGGCCGATCCGCCGCCCACCTGATCGGCTTCTCGGATTCCGGCGGCCACGGCCTGGCGGGCTCGGAGCGGGCCCTCGATGCGCCGATCCGCGCCGGCGCGGGCGCCGGCCACGCCTCCGCCCTGTCCCTCGACCTGCGTGTGCAGGCGGCGCTGGGCGATGAGCTGCGCAAGGGCATGGCGGCCCACCAGGCGACGGCGGCCGTCGGCCTCGTCACCGACGTCCACACCGGCGAGATTCTCGGAATGGTGTCCCTGCCGGACTTCGACCCCAACCGGCCGGGCGAGGCGGACCCCAACACCCTGGTCAACCGGGCCGCGGCGTCGGTCTACGAGATGGGCTCGACCTTCAAGATCTTCACCTTCGCCATGGGCCTGGACGCGGGCGTGGCCAATGTCCGCACCACCTTCGACGCCTCGGTGCCCCTTAAGATCGGCAGCCGGGCGATCCACGACTATCACGCCGAGAACAAGGTGATGTCCCTGGAGGACATCTTCATCCACTCCTCCAATATCGGCACCGCCAAGCTGGCCCTGTCGGCGGGCCAGGAGAAGCTGGCCCGCTATTTCCGCGCCTTCGGCCTGCTTGAGCCGGCCAAGGTCGAACTGGCCGAATCGGCCCGCCCGATCACCCCGCGAAGGTGGGACCCCGACACCGTGGCCTCGGCCTCCTTCGGCGCCGCCATCTCGGTCAGCCCGCTGGCCGTCGCCGCCGCCACCGGCGCCATCATGAACGGCGGGACCTACGTACCCCTGACCATCGAGAAGCGCGCCCCCGGCTACAAGCCTCAGGGCCACCGGGTGGTCAGCGCCGAGACCTCCCGGGTCATGCTCGACCTGATGCGGATGAACGTGCTGCGCGGCTCTGGCGGCAAGGCCGACGCCCCGGGCCTGCGGGTCGGGGGCAAGACCGGCTCGGCCGAGAAGGCCATCAACGGCCGCTATGAGCGCGAGCGCCTGGTGTCGTCCTTCGCCGCCGTCTTCCCCACCGACGGCCGGCTGGAGGCGCCGCGCTACATGGTGCTGATCCTCTATGACGAGCCGAAAGGCACCAAGGAGACCTTCGGCTTCCGCACGGCCGGCTGGAACGCCGCCCCGACCGCGGGGCGGGTGATCGACCGCATCGCCCCCTTCCTCGGCGTCGCCCGCGCCCCGGTCACCCCCTTCGCCCCCTCGCGCAGCGCCGCCACGCCCGTTGATGACGAGTCCACCCGGGGCGCGCTATGAACAGAGACAAGCGCCTTTCCGACCTGACCGGCCACGCGGGCCAGCCCGACCCGCTGATCACCGCCGTCACCGCCGACAGCCGCAAGGTGGGGCCAGGGACCCTGTTCGCCGCCCTGCCGGGCTCCAGCGCCCACGGCCGCGATTTCATTCCCGCCGCCATCGCCGCCGGCGCCGCCGCGATCCTCTCCGACGAGACCGCTCCCGAGACCAGCGCGCCCGTGGTCCGCAGCCCTGACCCGCGCCGGGCCTACGCCCTGGCGGCCGCTCGCCTGCATGGGGTGCAGCCGCCGGTAGTGGTCGCCGTCACCGGCACCAACGGCAAGACCTCGGTCGCGGTCTTCTGCCGCCAGATCTTCGCCCGCCTCGGCCACAGCGCGGCCAGCATGGGCACGCTTGGGGTGCAGGCGGGCGGCGAGGCGCTGACCCCGCCTGGCCTGACCACCCCCGACGCCGCCGAAGTCGCCCGCTGGGCCGCCGAGTTGGCCGGACGCGGCGTCACCCACCTTGCCGTCGAAGCCTCGTCGCACGGCCTCGACCAGGGCCGGGTCGACGGCCTGCGCTTTGACGTGGCCGCCTTCACCAACCTGACCCGCGACCACCTCGACTATCACCCGGACATGGAGGCCTATCGGGCGGCCAAGCTGCGGCTGTTCGAGACCCTGCTGCCCCGCGGGGCCGGCGCGGTCCTCAACGCCGACGCCGCCGACTTCCCGGCCTTCGCCGCCGCCGCCGTGGTCCATGGCCACTCCATTCTCTCGGTCGGCGAGCAGGGCCAGACCCTGAAGCTGGTCTCGGCCACGCCCACGCCCCGTGGCCAGGACCTCGTGGTCCGCACGCCGGAAGCGGAGCACCCCATCGCCCTGCCCCTGGCCGGGGTGTTCCAGGCCTCGAACGCCCTGGTCGCGGCAGGCCTGTGCATCGCCGCCGGCGAGGACGTGGCGGCCGTGCTGAAAGCGCTGGAGCATCTCGAAGGCGCTCCCGGCCGGCTGCAGCGCGTCGGCGCCGGGCCGCGCGGCGGCGAGGCCTATGTCGACTACGCCCACACTCCCGACGGCCTGAAGACCGTGCTGGAGGCCCTGCGCCCCCACGCCCGCGGGCGGCTGATCGTGGTCTTCGGGGCCGGCGGCGACCGGGACAACGCCAAGCGCCCCCTGATGGGCGGCCACGCCGCGGCCCTGGCCGACCTCGCCATCGTCACCGATGACAACCCGCGCAATGAGGACCCCGCCGCCATCCGCAAGGCCGTGCTGGATGGCGCACCCGGCGCGCTGGAGGTGGCCGACCGTAGAGCCGCTATCCGCGCCGGGGTCGAGCAGCTGCGCGACGGCGACGTGCTGGTGATCGCCGGCAAGGGCCACGAGCAGGGCCAGACCATCGCCGGGGTCGTCCACCCCTTCGACGACGTGACCGAGACCCGTAAAGCCCTGGAGCAGGTCCATGCGTGATCCGCTCTGGACCTCTCTGGAAATCTCCACCGGCACGGGCGGTCTGTGCGACGCGCCCTTCACCGCCACCGGCGTGTCCATCGACACCCGCACGCTGGAGCCCGGCGACCTGTTCATCGCCCTGGCCGGCGAGCGCGACGGGCACGAGTTCCTCGATATGGCCTTCAGCAAGGGCGCGGCCGGCGCCCTGGTCTCGCGCCCGACCACCTATCCGTCGGTCCACGTCGCCGACACCTTCGTCGCCCTGGAGGCCCTGGGCTCGGCCGCCCGCGAGCGCGCGGCCGGCGCCCGGCGCGCCGCCGTCACCGGCTCGGTCGGCAAGACCAGCGTCACCCAGGCCATCGCCGCCGGGCTGCGGCTGGCCGGGCCCAGCCACAACGCGGTCAAGTCCTACAACAACCATATCGGCGTCCCGCTTACCCTCGCCCGTATGCCCGCCGACACAGCCCGGGCCGTGTTCGAGATCGGCATGAACCACGCCGGCGAGATCGGGCCCCTGTCGCGCCAGGTCGCCCCCCATGTGGCGGTGGTCACCGTGGTCGGCGCCGTCCACGTCGAGAACTTCCCCGACGGCGAGGTGGGCGTCGCCAGGGCCAAGGCCGAGATCTTCGAGGGGCTGGAGCCGGGCGGCCTCGCGGTGCTCAACGCCGACGACGCGTGGTTCGAACTGCTGGCCAAGGCGGCCCTGGAGCGGGGCCTCAACATCGTCACCTTCGGCGCCGCGCCCACCGCCGACGCCCGCCTGGAGGGCTTTTCCCTGTCCGGTGAGGGCGCGATGGTCAGCGCGCGCCTCCACGGCGTCGAGATCCGCTTCCCCATTGCTCAGACCGGCGCCCACTGGGGACCCAACAGCCTGGCGACCCTGCTGGCGCTGGAGGCCCTGGACGTGCCGCGGGAGACGGCGCTCGCCGCCCTGCACGCCTTCGCCCCCCTGGAAGGGCGCGGCGCGGCCCGCACCGTCGAGACCCCGGGGGGCCCGATCGTCCTGGTCGATGAGAGCTACAACGCCAATCCGCTGTCCATGGCCGCCGGCTTCCGCAGCCTCGGGGCCAAGCCGGTGGGGCCCGGCGCGCGCCGGGTGGTGGTCCTGACCGACATGC
>DAICXL010000053.1:17288-17564 GCA_027312185.1 Caulobacterales bacterium
TTCGCCGCCGGCCCCTTGATGCGGTCCCTGTGGGAGGCGCTGCCCGCCGCCCGCCGCGGGGCCTATGCCGAGACGGCCGCCGATCTTGCGCCCCAGGTGCGCGAAGCGGTTCGCGCCGGCGACGTGGTCATGGTCAAGGGCTCGAACGGTTCGAAAGCCTCGCTGGTCGTCAGGGCGCTGGGCGAAGCCGCAAAAGAAGAGGGCCGCTAGGGATGCTTTACCTTCTCTATCAGCAGCTGGACCCGGGCGAGCACTACATCCCCTTCGTCAACCTGA
>DAICXL010000054.1:0-9176 GCA_027312185.1 Caulobacterales bacterium
AGGCCGTCGCCGATGAAGTTGAAGCACATCAGGGTGACCACCATCACGATCGAGGGGAAGATCAGCATCCAGGGCGCCAGCTCCATGTCCTTGGCCCCGAGGCTGATCAGGGTGCCCAGGGAGGTCAGGGGCTCCTGGACGCCGAGGCCGAGGAAGCTGAGGAAGCTCTCGGCCAGGATCACCGCCGGGATGGTCAGGGTGACATAGACCACGACGGGGCCCAGCAGGTTGGGGATGACGTGACGGCGCACGATGGCGGCGGGCGAGACCCCGGCGGCCCGGGCCGCCTCGATGAACTCCTTCTGCTTCAGCGACATGGTCTGGCCGCGCACGATGCGGGCCAGGGTCAGCCACTCCACCGCCCCGATGGCCACGAACATCAGGATGAAGTTCCGGCCGAAGGTGACCATCAGCAGGATGACGAAGAAGATGAAGGGCAGGGAGTAGAGCACGTCGACGATGCGCATCATCAGCTCGTCGACCTTGCCGCCGAGATAGCCGGCCGTGGCGCCATAGGCGACGCCGACGACCAGTGAAACGGCGGTGGCCACCACGCCCACGGCCAGGGACACCCGCAGGCCGACGAACAGCCGCGCCAGCAGGTCGCGCCCCAGGGCGTCGGTGCCGATCGGATGCGCCCCGGTGAGCGGGCCGGCCCAGACGTCGTTCTTGTTCACCGCGTCATAGGTGTAGGGCAGCAGATAGGGGCCGACGATGGCGGTCAGGACGAGCAGCGCCAGGATGACCAGGCTGGCCGCGGCGGCGCGGTTGCGCACCAGCCGGCGGCGGGCGTCGTCCCACAGGCTGCGTCCCTTGATGCTGGCGGTCTGCATCGCCTCGGCGCCGGGGCGAGATCCGGGGGCGAGTTCGGGGCCGAACGCGGTCATGCCAGCTTCACCCGCGGGTCGAGCATCGCATAGAGGATGTCGGCGATGAGGTTCAGGGCCAGGATCAGGCTGGCGTAGAGGATCACCACCCCCATCACGACCGTGTAGTCGCGCTGCAGGGCGCCGATGACGAAGGAACGGCCGAGCCCCGGCAGGGAGAAGATCTGTTCGACCACCAGGGAGCCGGTGATCAGGGCCGCCGCAGCGGGACCAAGGTAGCTGACCAGGGGCAGGATCGCCCCGCGCAGGGCGTGGCGCCACACGATCTGGCGCTCAGGCAAGCCCTTGGCCCGGGCGGTGCGGACGAAGTTGGAGCGCAGCACCTCGATCATGCCGGCGCGGGTCAGGCGCGAGATGATGGCGATCTGGGGCAGGGCCAGGACGGTGATCGGCAGGATCAGGTTGCGGATCCCGCCCCATCCGCCGGTGGGCAGCCAGCCCAGCTTGGCGGCGAACAGCAGCACCAGCAGGGGCGCGGTCACGAAGGTGGGGATGCAGACGCCGAGGATGGCGATGGTGGTGGCCACATAGTCCGCCGGCCGGTTCTGCCGCAGGGCGGCGGCGATCCCCAGGCTGACGCCGACGACCAGGGCGATGCTGAGGGCGCTGACCCCCAGGGTCAGGCTCTTGGGAAAGCCCTCCTTGATGAAATCGGCGACGGTCTTGTCGCGGTACTTCAGCGAGGGGCCCAGGTCGCCCCGGAGGGCGTCGGCCAGGTATTTCACGTACTGGACCGGCAGGGGCTTATCGAGGCCGTAGCGGGCGTTCACCGTCCGCTCGATTTCCGGCGACAGGCGCCGTCCCGTCTCGAACGGATTGCCCGGCGCCGCGCGCATCATGAAGAAGGCGACGGTCACCACCAGGAACAGGGTGGGCACGGCGACCATCAGGCGGCGGAGGATGAATGCGAGCATGGAGGCCTTTGGGCCGCGAACGTGTGCACCGACGCTTCCACCGCCCCGTACGCCTTGTCAACGAGAGCGCTTGCGGCCGGATCGGGCGGCTCCTAATGCTCAGGCCCTTGGACCAAAGAAAGGCGCCGCCATGGCCGACATCCGTCAGGTGACCGAGGACTTCGCGGTCGCCCCGCAGCTGCAGCCGGGCGACATGGCCGAGGCGGCTGCGCGCGGCTTCAAGCTGGTCATCAACAACCGCCCCGATCACGAGGCGCCCGACCAGCCGACCTCCGACGCGATGGAAGAGGCCGCCAAGGCGGCGGGCCTGCACTACCTGCATGTTCCGGTCAGCGGATCGCCGGTGCTGACGGCGGTGGAGGCGGTCCATCACGCGGCCAAGCACGCCCACGGCCCGGTCCTGGCCTTCTGCCGCTCGGGCACCCGCTCGATCATCACCTGGTCGCTGGGGCAGCTGGAGAAGGGCGACCGCTCCCGCGAGGACCTGATCCGGATCGCCCATGACGCGGGCTACGACCTGTCGTCGGTGCTGGCCTAGCCCCCTTGATCGTCATCCTCGGGCGCAGCGCAGCGAAGACCCGAGGACCCAGCCGCGCGACCTCGCCGCTGCGAGCCGACTGCCCGGAGCTGCTGGGTTCTCGGGTCAAGCCCGAGAATGACGGGAAAATCAGCGCGAGATGGCGACCCTTGCCGCGCCCGGCGGAACGGAATCTGGCGCCCCGGCGGCGAGGATCAGCTGCGCGAAAGCGAGACAGATCAGGGCCGCACAGATCGGCTGGAGCCGTTTTGAGACGAAAAGCACCGCTTCCAGCAGCATCGGGGGCCTCGCGAGGGGATCGTGAGCGCTCCATCGCAAGGCGCGCGCCGTGATCCCTTTCGTGCGCGAAACCGACGTCGCCTACGGCCGCTGCGACCCGGTCTCGCCGCTGATCCGGCGGGTGATGGCTGAGAACCCCGGCCCCTTCACCTATCTCGGCACCGGGACCTACATCGTGGGTCACGGCGAGGTGGCGGTGATCGACCCCGGCCCGGACGATGCGGCGCACCTCGAGGCCCTGCTCGCCGCCACGACGGGCGAACGGATCACCCAGATCCTGATCACCCACACCCACCAGGACCACTCGCCCCTGGCCCGGCCCCTGGCGGCGGCGACGGGGGCGACGATCCGCGGCCTGCCCGCGCCCGGGGTCGTCGACACCGGCTTCGAGGAAGGCGACCAGGCCGGCTTTCGGCCCGATCGGCCCGTCGCGGACGGCGAGCGCATTGAGGGGGACGGCTGGACCCTGGAGGCCCTGTTCACTCCCGGCCACGCCTCCAACCACGTCGCCTACGCCCTGGCCGAGGAGAACGCCCTGTTCCCCGGCGACCATGTCATGGGCTGGTCCACCACGGTGATCAGCCCGCCGGACGGGGACATGGCCGACTATCTGGCCAGTCTAGAGGCGGTGCGCGCGCGGGACTTCTCCACCCTGTGGCCGACCCACGGCCCGCCGATCCGCGAGGCCCGGCCCTTCCTCGCCGCCTACCGCGAGCACCGCCTGGATCGCGAACGGCAGGTGCTGCGCCAGCTGGCGCGGGGCCACGCCCGGATCGGGGAGATGGTCCCGGAGCTCTACGCCACGGTTTCGCCGCGCCTGCACCCGGCGGCGGCGCACTCCCTGTGGGCGCACCTGATCAAGCTGGTGCGCGAGGGGGCGGTGGAATGCGACGGGGCGCCGGAGCTGGGGAGCGTCTACCGGTTGCGCGGCGGATAGGTCCCCCCGCCCCGCTCGCCTTCGGCGAGTCGCCCTCCCCTCGAGGGGGAGGGGAAGACCAGCGCAGTTGCGTCGACAGCCGGGAACGCTATTCCCGCGCCATCGCCGCGCGCAGCCGGGTCACCCGGCGGCAGTTCTCGCCGAGATCGGCGACGCCCATGCGGCTGATCGAGCGGATGTCGATGCGGGAGCCCGCGCCCTCGGGTTGCACCCGCACGATCACATCGCTGACCTGCTTGAGGTACTTCGTCGTCGCCGTCGCCTCCAGCCGGCCGCCGGCGGGATTGTCGGTGACGATCTCGTAGCCTTCGCGGGTGACCGCGACCTGGGCCTTGTCGTAGGCGGCCAGGGGATTGCCGGTCAGAACCACCGGCACGGCGCCAGGGCAGGTGCGGGCGTTGACCTCGGCGATGGGCGTGCCGGTCAGGTTGGGGTCCTGCGGCTGAGGCTCGACGCGGGGGGCGGCCTCGACGCGGTTGTCGGCCGCCGCGGCGGCGCGGGCGGCGGTGATCTTGGGGCCGAACATCAGGGGTTCGGCCCAGTCGGTGGCGACGTCGTGGATCGGCGGGTGGGTGGCCGCCTGGGTGCGGATCTGGGCCGTCACCACCATCACACCGGCCCCGATCGCCACGGCGAGCAGGGAGGCGATCCGGTCGCGGCGCGGCGGAACCAGGACGGCGGCGAGGAAGGCGATCACGCCGAGGATCACGGCGCCCCAGGCCAGGCCCGGCGCCCAGCGGAGCGCCAGGGTCTTGACCGCATAGTCGAGGCCGAACATCGCCTCGCGCAGGCCGAAGGCGGTGAAGCCCAGCACCAGGATGGCGACGACGGCCAGCAGCAGGGCGGTGCGGGCCAGGTGGCGCCGCGCCATCTGGATCACCTCGGCGGGGGAACGGTGCGGTTTGGGGGGGCGGGTCTCGGTCATCGGGTCGTCTCCGTGATCGAAGATAGCTTGTGGCCCTCGAACCGGGCGCGGACCAGCTTCTTGTCGACCTTGCCGGTGGGGCCGAGGGGAATATCGTCGACGAAGACCACCTCGTCGGGGGTCCACCAGCGGGCGATGCGGCCCTCGAGCACGGCCAGCATGTCCTCGGGCGAGGCCGCCTCGCCCGGCCGCAGCTTGACCGCCAGCAGGGGGCGCTCGTCCCAGCGGGGGTGCGGCAGGCCGATGACGGCGGCGAGTTCGACCTTGGGATGGGCGGCGACCAATCCCTCGATCTCGACGGAGCTGATCCATTCGCCGCCCGACTTGATCAGGTCCTTGGCCCGGTCGGTGATCTGGACGAAGCCGGCCGGGTCGATGGCGGCGATGTCGCCGGTGTCGAAGAAGCCGTCGGCGTCGAGGATCGGCTCTTCAAGGCCATAATAGGCTTCGGACACCGCCGCCCCCCGGGCCTTCAGCTTGCCGGGCGTCCTGCCGTCGTGGGGCAGCGGCCGGTCGTCCTCGTCGGTCACCCGCAGCTCGATCCCGAACGGCGGGCGCCCCTGCTTGTAGCGCTGGGCGGGCGCCCCGCCGTCGGCGTCCGGCGTGTTCACCACCCCGAGCGGCGAGGTCTCGGTCATGCCCCAGCCGTGGCGCACCTCGATCCCATGCCGGTCGCGAAAGCCGTCGATCAGGGCCGGCGGACACAAGGCCCCGCCGATCACCACCCGCTTGAGGGTCGGCAGCTTCGTCCCCGTGGCGTCGAGATGCTGCAGCAGGGCGCCCCAGATCGTCGGCACGGCGGCCGAGAAGGTGACGCCCTCGCCGTTGATGAGCTCGCACAGGGAGGCCGGGTCCATCTTCACCCCGGGCAGCACCAGCTTGGCGCCGACGGCCGGGCACGAGAACGGCAGGCCCCAGCCGTTGGCGTGGAACATCGGCACCACCGCCAGCACCACGTCGCGGGCCGACAGGTCCATCACGTCGGCCTGCAGCACCATCATGGTGTGCAGCACGTTGGAGCGGTGGGAGTAGAGCACGCCCTTGGGCTCGCCCGTGGTGCCCGAGGTGTAGCAGAGCCCCGCCGCCGTCCGCTCGTCGAAGCCGCCCCAGGCGCAGGCGTCGGACTGGCCGGCGATGAAGTCCTCGAAAGCGATCCCGGGCGCATCCGGCGCCGCGTCGGCCATCCACACCACCTGCTCGACCTGGGTGCGTGGCAGGACGGCGGCGAGCAGGGGCGCCGCCACCGGGTCGGCCAGGATCAGCCGGTCGCCGGCGTGGCCGATGATGTAGGCGAGCTGGTCGGGATGCAGGCGCGGGTTGAGGGTATGGCAGACGGCGCCGATCCCCATGGTCCCGTACCAGGCCTCCATGTGCCGGGCGGTGTTGAAGCCGAGGGTGGCGACGCGGTCGCCGGGCCCGATTCCATGGGCCAGGAGGGCGTTGGAAAGCCGGCGGGCACGGCTGGCGGTCTCATCATAGGTCTGGCGGACGATCGGCCCTTCCAGCGAGCGGGTGACGACCTGGCGGCCCCCGTGCCAGTCCCGGGCATGGTCGAGGATCCGGTCCACCGTCAGCGGCCAGTCCTGCATCAGCCCGTGCACATCGATCCTCCCGTTTTGGGGAAGCTTAATCTGGCCAACTTGGCTTTCAACCGCTCATCCCCGCGGAAGCGGGGACCCAGGTTTTGGCCATCGCACTTCCTGCAAAGAACTGGGTCCCCGCTTCCGCGGGGATGAGCGGATTTAGGAGGCCGGTCTTTTGTCCCACCTGACCTCGCCGACATCGTAGGCGAGCTGGCGCTCCAGCACGGCCACGTCGGCGTCGGAGGCGTCGCCGGTGCGGGCGGCGACGCGGGCGCGGAGCACGTCGGGGGCGGCTTCCAGCCAGAGGCCTTCGAAGGCGACGCCGGCCTCGCGGGCCAGGGCCTCGGCGGCGTCGCGCTCCTCGGGGCGCAGGAAGGCGGCGTCGAGGATAACGGCCCGGCCGGCGGTGAGGCATTCACGAGCCGCGTCCAGCAGCGCGCCATAGACCCGTTCAGACTGGCCGGCGGCGTAGGCCTCGGGCGGCAGCTTCTCCAGCGGCGCCCTGCCCCACAGGCGCTTCCTGAATTCGTCCGAGCGCAGCACCACCGCGCCGGGCGCGGCGCCCAGCGCCGGAGCCAGGTCGCGGGCGACGGTGGTCTTTCCCGAGCCGGAATAGCCGCCGACGGCCATCAGCCTGGGCGCCGGCGGGGTCAGGTGGGCGATGGCCGCGTCGAGGTAGTGGCGCGACAGCTCGACCTGGCCCTGGTTGACCGTCACATGCGCCCGCACCGCCGCCCGCACCGACTGGAACAGGGGCAGGCAGGCGAGGCCGGGCCAGAAGCCCTGAGCCGGCAGGTCCCGCGCCGCCTGGTCCAGCCAGCCGTTCAGGGCCCGGTTGGCCGCCGCGCCGGCCCCGGCGAAGCTGAGGTCCATCAGCAGGAAGGCGAGGTCGTAGAGCACGTCGATGCGGCTCAGGGTGTCGTTGAACTCGACACAGTCGAACAGCACCGGGCGGCCGTGCTCGACCATGATGTTGGACAGGTGCAGGTCGCCATGGCAGCGCCGCACGAAGCCTTGCGCCCCCCGCGCCGAAAGCAGGGATTCGAGCCGCTGAAACTCGGCGCGGCTGGCGGCCTCCAGTTCGGCGACAGGAGCCGCGCCAAGCACCCCGGCCTTCTGCCGCAGCAGGAAGGCGTTGGAGTTCAGCACATAGTCGATGCAGTCGCGACCGGCGCTGTCGTCCACCCGGGCGGCCTTGCCGTGGAAGCGGGCGATCTCGCGGCCCAGGCTTTCGATGAAGGCGCCGTCCGAAGCCTCCGGCCGTCCGGCCAGCAGCGCCCCGTCATCGAAGCGGCGCATCTCCAGCACCCAGTCTATGGGATCGCCGTCGCCGGCGAGGGCGAGGTGTCCGCCCGTGTCGCGGGTGACGGGGACGACCTGGCGATAGAGGTCCGGGGCGGTCTCGGTGTTGAAGGCCAGCTCCCGCTCCATGGCCCAGCGCCGCTGGTCGGGGGTGGTGAAGTCGAGGAAGCCGAAGTCAACGGGCTTCTTCAGCTTGAGGGCCTTGCCGTCGAACAGGAAGATCTTGGCGATCGAGGTCTCGATCACCCGCTCGGCCGGCGCCGGGCCGCCCGCGCCCCGGGCCAGCCACCCGGACAATTCGTCGAACAGGTGGGTGCTCACGGGAAGAGTCGGGTCCGGGTCCAGGCCGCGGTCGGCGCCGGCCGCTCGAACACCAGCCGGTCGTGCAGGCGGAACGGCCGGTCGCGCCAGAACTCCAGCCGCAGGGGGGCGACCCGAAAGCCCGTCCAGTGCGGCGGGCGCGGCACGGGCCCCAGGCCGAACTTCAAGGCGAGCTCGGCGGCGCGCTTCTCCAGCACGAAGCGGCCCTCCATGGGCCGGCTCTGGTCCGAGGCCCAGGCGCCGATCTGGCTGTCGCGGGGGCGGGTGGCGAAATAGGCGTCGGCCTCGGCGTCGGAGACGCGGGCCACCGGCCCCCTCGCCCGCACCTGCCGGCGCAGGGATTTCCAGTGGAACAGCAGGGCGGCCTGGGGATTGGCCGCCAGCTGGCCGCCTTTGGCGCTCTCGGTGTTGGTGTAGAAGACGAAGCCGTCCTCATCGACGCCCTTGAGCAGGACCATCCGCGCGTCCGGCGCGCCGGAGGCGTCGGCGGTGGCCAGGGTCATGGCGTTGGGATCGTTGGGCTCCTTGGCCCTGGCCTCCTCAAGCCACTGGCCGAAGAGGCCGAAGGGGTCCTCGCCCTGGAAGAGGCGTTCGTCGGCGGGGTCGGAGGCTTCAACGGGCGGGTTCATCGCGCCGCGATATACATCAAGCGAACGGGGGCCGTCAGGTTAACCGCGCATTGACCAATAAATCGGCATTGCTGATCAGATGTTCGATCCGGGTACCGAGCTTAGTGTTGAAGACGCGTGCGCCCGCCTGGGGCTGGACCCCGCTGCGCCGGTGGCCGACCTGCAAGGCGCCTTCCAGCGCGCCCTGAAAACGGCGCGCGGAACCGACGAGCACGTCTCGCCCGCCAGCTACCGCGACATCCTGGAGGCCTACCGCCGGCTGCGGCTGCGCGAACCCGAGGCGCCCGACCGCAAGTACGAAGACTGGCCCTCGCATATCGAGCTGACTCCCGCCGAGGCCATCCTGGGCGGGGCCAAGGTCGGCCGCCTGCCGACGGGGCGCCCGTTCGAGACCCGCCTGCCGCCGGCCCTGCGCGACGGCGACCTGGTCTGGGTCTGGGGCTGGCTGCTGCAGGTGCGCATCGACGCGGGCGACGAGCTGGCGGTGCGCGGCGACGACATCTGGATCACCGCCCACAAACATCCGTCGCAGCTGAAGCCCGGCGCCCGCATCTCGGTGGAGACCCCGTCGGGGCCGTTCAGCTTCCGCCTCAGCGAAGAGGCCATCGCGGCCGGCCTCGCCCGCGCCCCGGGCCTGGGCCTGCCCCCCTCCAGGGGCCACGCCCAGGGCGACCTCTATGTGAAGCTGGTCGCCGACCGCAAAGCCGGCGGGCCGGTCGAACTGCTCCGCCGGCTGACGCGGGCGGCTTAGTGCAGCCGCCTCGTCCTTCGACAAGCTCAGGATGAGGCGGACTTACAGGACGGTGCAGTCGAAAGCCTCATCCTGAGCTTGTCGAAGGACGAAGGCTTTCGGGCCCTCCA
>DAICXL010000054.1:9302-17376 GCA_027312185.1 Caulobacterales bacterium
GCTCGGCTGCGTGGTGGACGGCTGCCCTCCCGGCCTTCATCTGACGGAAGAGGACGTCCAGGTCTGGCTCGACCGCCGCAAGCCGGGCGGATCGCGCTTCGTGACCCAGCGGCGCGAGCCGGACGCGGTGCGCATCCTGTCCGGCGTGTTCGAGGACGATCGTACGGGGGGGCAGGTCACCACCGGCACGCCGATCTCGATGATGATCGAGAACATGGACCAGCGCTCGAAGGACTATGGCGACATCGCCGTCCAGTTCCGCCCGGGTCATGCCGACTACGCCTATTTCGCCAAGTACGGCGTGCGCGACTATCGCGGCGGCGGACGCTCCTCGGCGCGGGAGACCGCCGCCCGGGTGGCGGCCGGGGCCGTGGCGCGCAAGATCCTGGCGGGGGTCACGATCCGCGCCGCCCTGGTCCAGATCGGCCCGCACCGCATCGACCCCGCACGCTGGGACTGGGACCTGACCGAGACCAACCCCTTCTGGTGCCCCGATCCGGAGATGGTCCCGGTGTGGGAGGCCTATCTCGACGGGGTGCGCAAGGCCGGCTCGTCGGTCGGGGCGGTGGTCGAGGTGGTCGCCGAGGGCGTGCCCGCCGGCTGGGGCGCGCCGATCTACGGCAAGCTGGATTCCGAACTGGCCGGAGCCCTGATGTCGATCAATGCGGTCAAGGGCGTCGAGATCGGAGCCGGTTTCGCCGCCGCCGCCCTGACCGGCGAGGAGAACGCCGACGAGATGGCGCCGGGCAACGACGGACCGGTGTTCTCGTCCAACAACGCCGGCGGCGTCCTGGGCGGCATCTCTACCGGCCAGCCGGTGGTGGCGCGCCTGGCGCTCAAGCCCACCTCGTCGATCCTGACCCCGCGCCATTCGGTCGACGAGGCCGGCCACGCGGTCGACATCCGCACCAAGGGCCGCCACGACCCCTGCGTCGGCCTGCGCGCCGCGCCCGTGGCCGAGGCGATGATGGCCTGCGTGCTGGCCGACGCCTTCCTGCGCCATCGCGGCCAGACCGGCGGCGGGGCGTTCCATCCCGGCGCGACGCCCGAGCGCGCCTAGTGGCCCGCGACCCCGGCCTGGAGGAGATGCTCTGGGAGGACCTCGACGGTCAGCCCGGCCTCGCCACCAAGGCCATGTTCGGCGGCCTCGCCTGGCTGCTCGACGGCAACCTGCTGTGCGCCGCCAGCCAGAAAGGCATGCTGGTCCGCCTGGGCAAGGGACAGGACGGCTGGGCCCTGCAGCGCGGCGGTGTCGAGCCGCTGAGGATGACCGACCGCGCCATGCCGGGCTGGCTGCGCGCGGGTCCGGACGCCTACGGCGACGACGCCCTGCGCCGCGAGCTCATAGCGGCCGCCCTCGCCTTCGTCCGCACCCTGCCGCCGAAATAGCTAGAGCGTCACGCCAGGCGGCGGGACCGCGCTGTCCGGCACGAAGAAGTCGGGGGCCAGGGGCGAGGTCGGGTCGACCCGGTAGGCCTCGAAGTCGCGCACCCCGTGTTCGTACAGGAAGCTGTCGTCGATCAGGAAGTTGCCGGTGAAGCTCTTCGCCGGCTGCTCGAAGATCAGGTGCGCCGCGTCGGCCAGGATCTCCGGCTTGCGGCACATCCTCAGCGCGTCGGCGCCCCCCAGGGCGAACTCCACCGCCGAGGTGGAGATGGCGGTTCGCGGCCACAGGGCGTTGAAGGCGACCTTGCCGCGGAATTCCTCGGCCATGCCCAGCACGCACATCGACATGCCGAACTTGGCCATGGTGTAGGCCACGTGCGAGGCGAACCACTTGGGCGACATGTCGAGGGGGGGCGACATCATCAGGACATGGGGGTTCTCCGCCTTCAACAGGTGCGGCAGGCAGGCCTTGGAGACCAGGAAGGTTCCCCGCGTATTGACCTGGTGCATCAGGTCGTAGCGCTTCATCTCGGTGGCGAGCGTGCCGGTCAGCGAGATGGCCGAGGCGTTGTTCACGCAGACGTCGATGCCGCCGAACCGCGCCACCGTGGCGGCCACCGCCGCCTCGACCGAGGCCTCGTCGCGGACGTCGACGACAAGCGGCAGGGCCTTTCCGCCCGCCGCCTCGATGGCTTCGGCCGCGGTATGGATGGTGCCGGGCAGCTTGGGGTGCGGCTGGTCGGTCTTGGCGGCGATGGCGATATTGGCCCCGTCGCGGGCGGCGCGCAGGGCGATGGCGAGGCCAATCCCGCGGCTGGCGCCGGTGACGAAAAGAGTCTTGCCGGAAAGGCTCATCGGAGCGCTCCATGAATGCGCCAGACGCGACGATCGGGGTCGCCACGCGGGCGCCGTATTTCTTGGGCATTTATCGACGCCACGTCAAAGCTCGCACCTAACCTGGTCGGCGACGCTTGACCGGCTCCGCTTGGAGCCGTTTATGTCGGCCGCAGAAAGCCCCCTGGGAGACCATCGGACTATGAAGCGCATAGGGATCGTGATCGCGGCCATGGCCGCCCTGGTGGTCGGCGCCGCGCCGCTCGCCGCTCAAGCGGCGGCGGCCAAGCTGCCCCCCATCACCCAAAAGCAACGCGACCAGGGCAAGGCCGAAGCGCCTGCCGCCGTCGCCGCCGCCAAGCTGACCTGCAACGTCCAGGACGCCTATTTCATCCAGGAGTCGGCCGACCCCAAGACCAAGGTGAAGTCGAAGCTGTTCGAAGTCGCCTGCGCCGAAGGCCCGGGTTACGTTGTCCAGGCCGTCGCCGACAACAGCTCGGCCTCAGCCTACGACTGCCTGGCGCAGGAAGAGACCGCCGCCCGCACCCCGGGCAGCCTGACCTGCCGTCTCGACGCCAACGCCGACGCCAAGGCCGGCTATGCGAAGATGCTCACCGCTATGGGCCACCCCTGCACCGCCACGGGCGCGCGGGTGATGGGCGCCACGGCGACCGGCGATCAGTTCTACGAAGTGGCCTGCGGCGCCGGCGAGGGCTTCGTGATCCAGACCAGCCCCGGCAAGGCGCCGGAAGCCAGCCCCTGCATCCAGTTCCTGGGCGGCGGGGCGAGCGAGTGCACCCTGACCACCAAGGCCTCGATCATGAGCGGCCTGGGCGAAATGGCCACCAAGGCCGGCAAGCCCTGCACCGTCTCCGACGGTCGCCTGGTCGGCTCGGGTTCGGGCTCGACCTTCTATGAAGTGGCCTGCGGCGCCGACAGCGGCTTCATGATCCAGGCCAAGGCCGACAAGACCCTCGACACCATCGACTGCAGCAAGGCCCAGCCCATCGGCGGCGGCTGCACCCTGACGGTCGTCAACGAAACCGCCGAAGCCGGCACCTACACCAAGCTGGCCCAGGCCGCCGCCTATCCCTGTGAAGTGTCGAAGTACCGCTACCTGGGCAAGGAGACCAAGACGAACAGCGAGATCGTCGAACTGGCCTGCAACAACCGTCCGGACGGCGCCATCGCCCTGTTCCCGATCGGCGACGGCAAGGCCCAGGTGTTCGACTGCATCCAGGGCGGTTCGCTCGGCGTCGCCTGCCAGCTGACCCAGCCGACGGCGGTGTACGCCAAGTACACCGACAAGCTGGTCGCCCAGGGCAAGAACCAGTGCAAGGTGTCGGGCGCCAAGTACCTCGCCTCCACCACCAACGGTTCGGACTTCATTGAGACGGCCTGCTCCGACGGCCTGCCGGGCTTCGTGATCTCGGTCGATCACAGCACCGGCGCGGTCAAGGAACTGCTGACCTGCGGCCAGGCCCAGCGCTCCGGCGCGGCCTGCACCCTGCCGACCAACATCGCGAAGAACTAGCTTTCGCGACCAGCACTTAGATCGGCCCGCGGGGGGAGACCTCCGCGGGCCTTTTTCTTGTCTGTATCCCTTCTCCCCTCCGGGGAGAAGGAAAGTCAGAGCGTCTCCTGGAACCGGACGGGCTTGCCCTGTCCCTCCGCCACGACCTCGTTGTCGCGCATCACCACCCGGCCGCGGATGATCGTGGCCTTGGGCCAGCCCGTGACCTCCATGCCGTCGTAGGGGGTCCACCCCGAGCGGGTGGCCATGTCGGCGTGGCGCAGGGTGCGCTTTTCCTTGAGGTCGACAATGGTCAGGTCGCCGTCCCAACCCTCGGCCATGCGGCCCTTGTTCGCGATCCCGAACACCCGCTGGGCGCCGTGGCTGGTCAGGTCGACCAGCCGTTCCAGGGACAGCCGGCCCTGGGCCACATGGTTCAGCATCACCGCCAGCAGGGTCTGCACCCCGGGCATGCCGGAGGGCGAGGCCGGATAGGGCCGGGCCTTCTCCTCCAGGGTGTGGGGGGCGTGGTCGGAGCCGAGCACGTCGGCCACCCCCTGCGCCACCCCGCGCCAAAGCCCGGCGACGTGCGCCGCCTCGCGGATCGGCGGGTTCATCTGGGCCATGCCCTTCAGCCGCTCGTAGGCTTCGGGGGCCACCAGGGTCAGATGCTGGGGCGTGACCTCGACCGTGGCCACGTCCTTGTGGCCGGCGAGATAGGCGATCTCCTCGGCGGTGGTGACGTGCAGGACATGGATGCGCTTGCCGAGTTCGCGGGCGATCGTGACCAGCCGCTCGGTGGAGCGCAGGGCCGAGACCGCGTCGCGCACCTCCGGGTGACTGGTCCAGTCGCCCTCGCGGGCCAGGGAGCGGCGCTCGGCCAGGCGGTACTCGTCCTCGGAATGGAAGGTGGCCCGCCGGTTGGTGTGGCGCAGGATCTCGGTCACGCCCGGGTCGTCCGGGACGAGCAGGGTGCCGGTGGAGGCGCCCATGAACACCTTCACTCCGCAGCAGCCTGGCAGCCGCTCCAGCTCGCCCAGGTCCCTGGCGTTCTCGTGGGTTCCGCCGACGTAGAAGGCGTGGTCGGAATGCATCCGCCCCGCCGCCCGCGTCAGCTTGTCGGCCATGGCGGCCGGGTCGGTGGTGGTGGGGATGGTGTTGGGCATCTCGAACACGGCGGTGACGCCGCCGAGCACGGCCCCGCGGGAGCCCGTCTCCAGATCCTCCTTCCACTCCATGCCCGGTTCGCGGAAGTGGACCTGGGTGTCGATCACACCGGGCAGGACGGTCAGGCCGCGCGCGTCGAAAACCTCGCCCGCCGACGCCTGCGAAAGATCGCCGACCCTGGCGATGCGGCCATCCCGCACCCCGACGTCGGCGAGGCCCCGGCCGGCGTGGTTCACCACCTCGCCGCCGCGAACGATCAGGTCGTAGGTCTCAGCCATGGTCGTCCTTGTCGATGTCAGCGGTTGCGTCGAGGAGGGTTCGGGCGGCGGCGACGACCTTGGCGGTCGTCAGATCCTGCATGTGGTTCACGGCCAAGCTGAACGTCGGGTCAAGGGCCTTGAACTGCTCGAAGCTGCGCGGGCCGCGCAGAGCGACGGCTCGTTCCCCCCACGGCGCGTAGAGCCGTTCGTCGGAGGGGCCGAACAGGCCCAGGGTCGGGGCGCCGGCCGCGGCGGCCAAGTGCATGAACGGCGTCTCGTTGCCGATGAACAGCCGCGCGCGCTTCAGGCAGGCGTAGGCGGTGAGCAGGTCGACCTTGCCGACCAGGTCGATCATCCGGCCCCGGGCCGTGACCCGCCGCACCGTCTCGGTCGCCCAGCGGTCCTCGTTCTTGCCCAGCAGCAGCAGCCGGCCGCCGGGAAGCGGGCCGCCGGGGGCCAGCAGTTCGGCCACCGCGATAGCGAACCGCTCCGCCGGCCAGGTCTTGCCGACCCAGTCGGCGGCGGGGGACACGGCGAGGATCGGCCCTTCGCCCTTCAGCAGGGCGTCGGCCTTGGCTTGCGTCTCGTCGCTGACGAAGAGGAAGGGCGCGGGCGGAACGTCGTCGATGCGCAGCACGCGGGCGGCCTCGACCACCTTGTGCACCGGCTCCAGCGCCGGGTTCAGCGGCTTTCTCACGCCCCGGCGGCGGGCGTGGAGGAAGCGGGCCAGGCGCGAGCCGCGCATGTCCAGCACCAGCCCCCACCGCCGCCGGCGCACCTGCCGCCACAGGCCGAACCAGTGCAGGGCGCCGCGCCCGGCCTCGAACGGGATGATCCGGTCCAGGCCCGGGATGTCGCGGAACAGGGGGGCCGCTTCGGCGCCGGCCGCCACGGTGAAGCTTGAGTGGGAAACCTCGTCCGCCAGGGTCCGGATCAGCCCGGAGGCCAGTATCGCGTCGTCCACCCGCTCGGGAGCGACGACCAGAATCGGAAACGAGGGCGATGCCATCGGACCCTTATAACTTACGTGACAGTCGAGCGGCTCATAAAGCCCGTGCTTCGTTCAAGCCCGTCATCCTCGGGCGAAGGCGCAAAGCGCCGCAGACCCGAGGACCCAGCAAGCATGACGGCGCCGTCGCAGGACCCAGCTTCAACCGCTAGGCTGCTGGGTCCTCGGGTCTTCGCCTTCGGCTACGCCCGAGGATGACGGGTCAGATCAGTCCATCAGCTTTCGCGTCAGGTACATGTATTCCAGGCTGGCGCGGCGGGCGGCCTCCTGCAGGTTGGCGGCCGCCGAATGGCCGCCGTCGATGTTCTCGTAATAGAGGAAGGGCAGCCCCAGGCTCTCCATCTTCGCCGCCATCTTGCGGGCGTGGCCGGGGTGGACCCGGTCGTCCTTGGTGGAGGTGACGAAGAAGGGCTCGGGGTATTTCGGCCCGGCCTTGAGGGTCTGGTAGGGCGAGATCGCCTCCAGGAAGGCCCGCTCTTCGGGCTTGTCCGGGTCGCCGTACTCGGCCACCCACGAGGCCCCGGCCAGCAGCTTGTGGTAGCGCAGCATGTCGAGCAGCGGCACCTGCACCACCACCGCGTTCCACAACTCCGGGTGCTGCACCAGCTCGACCCCCATCAAGAGGCCGCCGTTGGAGCCGCCCTGGATGCCCAGGCGCCGCGGGCTGGTGATCTTGCGGGCGATCAGGTCCTCAGCCACCGCGGCGAAGTCGTCGTAGATCCGCTGGCGGTTCTGCTTCAGGCCGGCCTGGTGCCAGGCGGGGCCGAATTCGCCGCCGCCGCGGATGTTGGCCAGCACATAGACCCCGCCGTTCTCCAGCCACAGCTTGCCGGTGGTGGCCGAGTAGCCGGGGGTCATCGAGACCTGGAAGCCGCCGTAGGCGTACAGAAGCGTCGGATTGTTCCCGTCGAGCGTCATCGCCTTCGGATGGACCACGAAATAGGGGATCTTGGTCCCGTCCTTCGAGGTCGCCTCGAACTGCTCGGTGACGTGTGTCGAGGCGTCGAACTTGGCCGGCAGGGCCTTCACCTCGGCCGCGGCCCGCGTGCCCGCATCGCCCAGCCACAGGGTGGTGGGGGTCAGGAAGCTGGTCACCGAGGCGAAGATGACATCGCTCTCCAGTTCGGCCGCCACGATGTCGACGGACGAGGCCTTGGGAAGCGCGATGTCCTCGCCCGTCCACGCGCCGCCGGCGAAGGCGTAGCGGCGCACCCCGCCCTGGACGTTCTCGTAGAGGTCGACGAGGACGTAGGTCTTGGAGGTCGCCACCCCCTCGATCGACTGGCGCGGCCCCGGCTGCACAATGAGGCGCGGCGTCAGGTTGGCGGGGTCGCGCAGGGCTTCTGCCGCGTCCACCGAGACCAGGGCCCCGGCCTTGAAGCCCGCCCAGTCCTCCTCGATGGTGAACAGAATCTGGTTCTTCGACAGGCCTTGGACGGTGTGCTTCTCGGGCAGGCCCAGCCGCTTGGCTCCGGCAGGGGTCTCAACCCAAGTCTCGGATTCGTAGAAGGTGCGGTTGCGCACAAAGACCACCAGGGTGTGGCCGTCGCCGTCATGCAGCACCCCGGCGCTGGCCCCGACGTCGGTCTTCTCGCCGCGGAACACCTCGGTCGCGGCGGCGAGCGGCTGGCCCCGCTTCAGGCGCTTGACGATATAGGCGTAGCCGCTCTCGGTGACCTCGCCCGGGTTCCACTCGCGGGCGACCAGCAGGCTGTCGGCGCCGTCCCAGGCCACGTCCTGCTTGCCCTCCGGCAGCCGGAAACCGTTCTCGGGGAAGCTCTTGGGCCTACAACGAGACCGTCATTGTTCAAGACCCGGATGCGTCGAACAACCCGCAGACGTTGCCGCTCGTCATCAACGTTCGCCCGAAGGCTGTCATCACGGCTTCGCCGTTGACCCTTGGAT
>DAICXL010000055.1:0-17173 GCA_027312185.1 Caulobacterales bacterium
CGCGGCCTTGGCAACACGCAATCAGCCCCGACATTCGACGCGCCGGTCACAACTTATGTGGACGATGTCTATATCGCCCGCCAGAACGCCAACAATTATGCCTTGTTCGACATCGAGCGCGTCGAAGTGCTGCGCGGCCCGCAGGGCACCCTGTTCGGCGGCGGTTCGGAAGGCGGCACCATCCGCTACATCACCCCGAACCCCAGCCTGACCCGCTATTCGGCCTACGCCCGCGCCGAAGTCTCGACCATCAAGAACGGCGGCGAGACCTATGAAGGCGGCGTGGCCGTCGGCGGCCCGATCATCCAGGACAAGCTCGGCTTCCGCGCCAGCTACTTCAACCGCTCCTCGGGCGGCTGGATCGACTTCATCGACCCCTACACCAACGCCGTTCGCCACAAGGACGCCAACAGCGGCGACACCCGCGTGTTCAACGCCTCGCTGATGTGGGCGCCGACCGAGAACACCCGCGTCACCTTCAGCTACCTGCAGTCGCTGGACCAGACGAAGTCCAACACCAGCAACACCACCCTGCCGATCACGAACGGCATCACCGAGTCGCCGGCCTGCTACGCCGGCCGCACCGGCCCGAACTATGGCCCGAGCCCGCAGCCGATCGCCTGCTCCATCAACGGCGCTCCGAACCCGGCGGTGGCCTACCAGCGTCCTGGCGCGACCTACGGGCCGTGGCCGAACCTCGGCTCGGACGACTTCCTGGCCACCAACGACCTGCAGCCGTCCAAGACCCACCTGTGGCTGCCCAGCCTGACCCTCGAGTACAACGCGCCGTCGTTCTCGGTGAAGTCGATCACCGCCTACATCCACGACGAAAGCCGTGGCGAGGGCTTCGGCAACCTCGAACTGACCGGCCGTACCGGCCTCTTCACCCAGCAGGGCGTACCGACCGCCACCAACTGTAACTTCTCCGGCGCGCCCTGCCCGGCCAACTCCTGGAACCGCGGCCTGGCGATCTCGAACCAGTTCCCGGACGCCGGCATCCCGAGCTCGGCCTACAGCGCCTTCGCCTATGGCCGGAACCAGCGCCAGCAGATGACCCAGGAGATCCGCTTCTCCTCGCCTGGCGACGCCCGTCCGTTCAGCTGGGTCGCCGGCGTGTTCTACTCGAACTCGCGCATCTCGACCGACCAGACCACCCTGCACGGCCAAGACGCCATCCAGGGCCGCTTCTACGGCCTGTCGATCGTCCAGACCTACCGTCAGCCCATCCTGCCGGCGAGCGCCATGGGTTATGGCCAAATGCTCGGCCGGGGTAACGAGCCGATCGGTTGGGACGACATCCAGAACTACCTGAAGGACGTCGAAATCGCCGCCTTCGGTGAAGCCAACTACTGGGTCACCGACAAGCTGCGTCTGACGGGCGGCATCCGCTTCTCGCGGATCCAGTTCGACTATCGCCAGCAGGTGTACGGAACCGCCAACATCCTCGGCGATGAGCGCACCGGCGCTCCGGTGACCGGCCGCGTGCCGCTGCCGACCGTCCAGAACGGCGGCGTGGTGATCGGTCAGACCCAGGAAGACCCGATCACGCCGAAGTTCGGCGCCCAGTACCAGATCACCGACAACGACATGGTCTATGTCACGGCGGCGAAGGGCTTCCGGGCCGGCGGCGTCAACTCCAACCCGTCGCCGGGCGTTTGCGAAGCCAACCTGAACCTGGTTGGCCTCTCCCTCGCCGACGTGCCGCGGACCTTCGGTTCCGACAACGTTTGGAACTATGAAGCCGGCGCCAAGCTGCGGATGCTCAACAACCGCCTGCAGGTGAACGGCTCGGTGTACCGGATCGACTGGAACGACGTGCAGTTCCAGACCTCCGTCGCCGGTTGCCAGTTCATCAACAACAGCGCCGCGGCTCGCGTCCAAGGCGGCGAACTGGAAGTCCAGGCCAACCTGATCCGCGGCCTGAACCTCTACGCCGCCATCGGCCACACCAACGCGAAGTACCGGACCGCGACCTTCACGGCCAACAACCCGCCGTCGCTGCTGGCGGGCGCTGGTCAGAAGTTCGCGCTCCCGCCGTGGACCGTGAACCTCGGTGGTCGCTACGACCACGCGCTGGGCTCCAATCTCCGCGCCTACATCCGCGGCGACTGGCGCTGGTCCGCCGCCTACGACCAGAACTTCTTTGGCGTCCCGGGCTACAGCCCGGACACCCAGCGGGTTCCGGTCATCGACCGCACCAACATCCGTGCGGGCGTCGAAATGGGTGACTTCGACGTGAACCTGTTCGTCAACAACCTGTTCGACCAACGGTCGGGCGCCCTGACCGGCGGCCGTACCGGCTGCGGCACCAGCGCGACCAGCGGCACGGGCTGCGCGCAGTACGCCGGCTACAACCCGTTCTTCACTCAGAACATGGGTATGCCGCGTCAGATCGGCCTGCAGATCGCCTACCGCCACTAAACGTTGCGGAATAACTGAGTTCGCGTAAGCTGAGCCCCGCAGACCTTATGGTCTGCGGGGCTTTTCTTTTCTGCGCCCCTCTCGACCGAATGGCATAGCCCCAATAACGACTTCTCTTGCCAAAGACGCAGAGAGCACATGACGAACAGGCTTCATTGGACTCAGCGCCTGTTCGCCCTCTCGGCCGCGGCCGACGTCTTTCCCATTGAGCGCGTTCTCTTCAGCGGAACAGTCGCCGCGGCGGCTTTCCCCGCCCCTGCGGCGCCGTGCGCGCAATAGATTCGAGTTCACCATGCAAAGACGCGCCGTCCTGACCCTTCTCGCCTTTGCCGCCAGCGCCCCGCCGGTCCTGGTTCACGCCGCCTCGGCCCGGCTGGAGGACCGCAACCGCCAGGTCGTCCTGGCCTGGTACGACGAGGTGCTCGGCCAGGGCCGGGTCGGGCGGGCCGCCGCCCTGATGGCGCCCGACTACGTCGAGCACGGCGCGGCCATGGGCTCGGGCCTCGCCGGCTTCCGCGCCTGGGCCCAGGCGCGCGACCTCGGCCGCAATCCGCTCAAGCTGGACGTGCTGCACACCATCGCCCAAGGCGACATGGTCGCCGTCTTCCTCCGCTCCGACTTCCCGGGCGAGGGCGAGCTTGGCTACATGGATTTCTACCGGCTGAAGGACGGCAAGCTGGCCGAGCACTGGGGCTTCACCCAGAAACCGCCGGCTCAGCTGCTGCACACCAACGGCTTCATCAGCAAGCCGCAGCCCACGGACCGCAGCAAGATCGGCCGCGAGGAGGCCCGCAACCTCCAGGGCGCGCTCGGCTGGTTCTACGACGTGCTGGGCAAGGGCGACGTCGACCACTCCTCGGTGGTGCAGCAGGACGACTACATCCAGCACGCCCAGGGCGTGGCCACCGGCAACGCCGGCTTCCGCGCCTTCGCCAAGGCGCGCGACCTGCCCAACAACCCCTTCAAGATCACCATCCTGAAGACCGTGGCCGAGGGCGACTACATCGTCACGCTCGGCGTCGGCGACATCGGCGGGCGCCAGGTGGCCATGCCGGACTGGATCCGCATGAAGGACGGCAAGCTCCAGGAGCACTGGGGCCTGGTGCAGGTCGTCCCCGCCGAGCTTCCCCACGACAACGGGTTCCTGGGCGGGCTCAGCCCGGTCCGATGACCTCACACGCCGCAACCGGAGCTGACCCCCGTGACCCTTCGTCCTTCCGACCACCGTTCCAGGCGGGCCCTGGCCTGCGCCGCCGCGCTCTTCTGCCTTACCGCTTCGGGCGCCCAGGCCGCCAATCCGCCGGCCGCGGGCGCCGCCCCCGCCGCGCCCCGCGCGCCGGCCCGCGCCTTCCAGCAGGTGCGCGGCGACATCTGGCGCGTCTCGAACGGCAACTGGTGGTCGCTCGTCTATGTCACGCCCGACGGCATCCTGCTGGTCGACCCGATCAGCGTCGAGTTCTCGACCTGGATGAAAGGCGAGTTCGCCAAGCGCTTCCCCGGCAAGGCGGTGAAGTACATCGTCTACACCCACAGCCACTTCGACCACGTGACCGGCGCCGGCGTCTTCGCCGACTCCAAGCCGCACATCGTGGCCCAGGAGCGGGTGCTGAAGAACATGGACGGCCGTTTCCCGCACATGCCGGGCGACATGACCGACCGCAACAACGACGGCCGCTTCCAGAAGGAAGAGATCGATATACCGACCCTGGCCCATCCGGGCATCTGCGGCATGAGCGTGACCTATTTCGCCGAACGCGACACCGACAGGAAGGGCTACATCACCGCCGCCGAATGGTTCGCCGACGCCCCCAAGCCGGACATGGTCTATTCGGAGCGGATGAGCCTGAGCTTCGGCGGCCGGCGGATCGACCTGGTGTTCCCGGGCCTGAACCACGCCGACGACGGCACGGCGGTGTTCTTCCCGGCCGAGAAGGTGCTGTTTTCCACCGACTTTCCCGCCGACGCCCTGGTCGGCAAATCGATGCGCTCCCTGCCGAGCGCCTGCGGCGCGTTCGACCAGCATCCGATCTCGGAATGGATCAAGTCGTACCGGACGCTGGAGGCCCTCGACTTCGACATCCTGGCCCAGGGCCACGGGGCGCAGAACTTCACCCGCCAGGACCTGGTCGAAGGGCGCGAGTTCTTCGAGGACCTGCAGGCGGCGGTGGCCGCCGGCATGCGCGAGGGCAAGACGCTCGACGAGATGAAGCGGACCATCACGCTCGACAAGTACAAGGACTGGGCCTTCTACCGCCTGCTCCCGGACGACATCGAGGCGGCCTACCTCAACATGAAGGCCCATCCTTAGCGCTGTCGCGGCATTGCGGTGCTGCGTCCTTCGAGACGCCCGAGTTCCTCGGGCTCCTCAGGATGACGAGCCTCGGTAGGCTGCACCAACCTTCGCCATGCTGAGGAGCGCGAGCGAAGCTTGCGCGTCTCGAAGCACGCAGCAACTACTTCAGCGCATCGACCCCGGCCTGGGCGATCGGGTCGTCGGCGGCGCCGCTGATGCCGATGGCGCCCACGGTCTTGCCGTCGACCACCAGAGGCATGCCGCCGCCGCCCACGAACACGCCAGGGAACTCCTGGCCGGCCTTCTGCAGGGTGACGAAGTTGCTGGTGGGCATGCGGAAGCGCGCCGAGTCGCGGGCCTTCAGCTTCGACAGGTCGTCGGTGGCGTAGACCGCCCCATCCATGTGCTCGAAGAAGACGATCTCGCCCGTCGGCCCGGCGATGGCGATGGAGATGGCGACGCCCCGGCGCCGCGCCTCGGCCTCGGCGGCATTGGCGGCGCGCTTGGCCTGATCGAGGGTGATCACGGCGCCGTAGGGGGCCGGAGGCGGCGCGGGCGCGGCCGTCGCCGCTGTGGCGGCGGCGAGCGCCGCGGTCAGGGCGAGCGTCTTGATGGCCGATACGAGCATGGTTTTCCTTAGCGGTAGATCTGGAGGTTGTAGTAGGCCGACTCGATATTGTCCTCGAGCAGCTGCTTGTAGAAGGCCCAGTCCTTGTACTGCTCCAGCTTGATCGTGGCCTTGAGCTGCTGCAGGCCCATGCCCTTGGACATGCCGTCCTTCACCACCGCCTGCAAATCCTCGAAGTACTTGCGGCCCTCGACCACGTCCTGCTTGCCGAAGGTCACCGTGCCGTGCCCTTGGACCAGAGTGTCGAAGTCGAGCGCCTCTATGCTGCGGTACGACTTGATCCACTCCGACAGGGGGTGGCGGTCGAAATTCCCGCAGGCGCTGGGCAAGGAGCGCATCGAGCCGCGCACCAGGGCGTCGGCGGGAAAGTCGGTGGAAAACACCACCTTCTCGGCGGGCAGGTAGATCACCGTGCCGTCGTTGGCGTGGTTCTTCCCGGGGTGGATGAGATCGATCCGCCTGCCGCCCAAGGTCAGGGTCATCCGCTCGGAATAGACGAGGTCCGGCGGGCGGATGTCAGAATGGTACTCCTGGGGGGTCACCTCCCCGTCCTTGTTCAGGTCGAGGCGATTGAAGAAGTTGCTGCCGCAATAGCCGCCCAGGGTCGGATAGGTCAGCCGGTCGCGCACCTCTGTGGCGTCGAACTTGCCGTCGGCGTCGCTGTCGTAGAAGCCGCCCGGCATGTGCGGGATGCGGCCGTCCATGTTGCTCAGCACGGCCTCATGGGCGACGACCAGGGCCTCCGGGAAGACCCTGGCGCCTTCGACGTGGTCGAAGTGGCTGTGGCTGTAGATCACGTACTTGATCGGCTTGCCCGGGAAGCGCTTGGCCAGCTCTCCCTTCAGCCAGGTTCCGAACTCCGGGTTGATGGTGTCGGCCAGCAGGATGCCCTCGTCGGTGACATAGACCAGGGCCCAGGCCCCGCCGTTCGACACCCGCCAGATCCCGTCCTTGACCTGCACGAAGTTGCGCACCGGCGCGGCCGGCGGCCCGGCCGCGGCGGCGTCAGCCGCGGCCGGCACGAGGATCAACTGCGCAACCGCGCAGCCGACAACGAGCGCTCGCATCATCATTGTGCCCCCCGGCCTGTCCGGCCCTTCTATTTCGTCACGCTCTTGGCGAAGGCCAGGATCGGGCCCGAGAACGTGGTGTCCGGCGTGTCGAACGAGAACACCTCCGACACGTGGCTGTGGCGCTTGGCGTAGAACATCACCGGGCAGCGCCCCTGGCCGTCCCGGGCGCCCCTGCCCTCGGTGGCGCAGAGCGCGTCATGGATCGCCGTGTCGGCCGGCAGCATGTCGCCTTCCACACCGGGGTCGAGCTCGGCGCGCACCAGCATCAGCTTCACCGGCGTCTTCTTGAAGCCCGGCAGGTTGTCCCGCTCGGCGCGCTGGGCGTCGGTGAGCGGCGGCGGACCGCCCGGCCCGCCCGCGGGCGGAGGCGCGGGCGTATAACCGCTGGGGCCGGCGATCATGCCCTCGTTGGAAGCCATGTTGGCGTTGCTGCCGCAGGTCGAGCCGGGGGCCGGCAGGGCCGGCGCATTGGCCGGCCGCGGCTGGGGCGGCAGGATGGTCGGGATCGGATTGCCGGAGATGTAGATCATCCCCTTGATCTGCACCCCGTTCAGCCAGCGCTCCGGATGGCCGACATATTGTCCGGTCGGGAAGGTGCCGGCCGAGTGGGCGGCCATGACGATGTTGTTCCCGTCGCCGCCCCAGCGGCTGATGTTGGCCTTCACCCAGTCCACGGCCATGGCGATGTTGCGCCCGCCGTCGTCCCAGTTTCGCACCGGGTGACGCTGCACCGTCACCACGACGAAGCCGTTGTTGGTCCCCCAGCGGCCGATGTTGTCGTAGAAGGCGTTGGCCTCGCGGATCTGCTGCTCGATCTTGTTGCCGCCGCCGCCGGCGACATAGATGAACACCGGCCGGTTCCTCGGCGCGCCGTCCTTCATGAAGATGTCGACCAGGTCCTTGTCGTGCGGCCCGAACTGCATGTCGCGGGTGATGGTTACGCCCGGGTAGAGCTTGGCCTTCGACGGGTCGGGCGCCGCCGCGCCGGGCGGCCACCAGGTGTTGTAGTCGTTTTGCGGCATCAGCGGCCGGTAGAGCTTGGCCGTGCAGGAGACGTCGACGATCTTCCCGATGCGGACGAGCTCCTTGTAGATGGGCTCGGGCACCTGCGCGAAGCCGGCGGTGGGCGCCAGCGCCATGCCCGGCGCCATGCAGGCGATGATCGCGGCGCTGACGGCGCCCTGCAGCTGTTTGCGGGTCATGGTCTTCCTCTTCGAGGGCGGCGGCGGACTAAGCGGGAACCAGGACGGAGCCGATCGTCGTGCGATCCGAGACCGCCTGCAGGGACTCGATGGCCCGTTCGAACGGAAAGGTGGTCGTCACCATCGACTTCACGTCGAGGTGGCCGCGCTCGACCAATTTGAGGATGCGGGGAATGTCGCGCATCACCTGCAACCCGGTCTGGACGGAATGGATGGTGCGGCCTCGGTTAGCGAAGTTATTACAGTTGATGGAGACGTCGCCGATCTGATTGCCGCCCATCAGGCTGACATGGCCGCCCGCGCGGGTGAGCTCCCAGGCCTGGTACACCGGCAGCACACCGGTCGGGTCCGGGCCAGAGCGCCCCTTGGGCGGATGGCTCTCGCCGCCCACGGCTTCGATGGTGAAGTCGGCCCCCTTGGGCACATTGCCGACGTTGTGCCAGGCGCGGCCGCCCGAGAAGATCCGGTCAGTCGGGCCCTTGCACATGTCGCGGACGGTCTCGACCAGGTCGTCACCGACCACGAAGGGGTCGAGCACCGTGGTGGCGCCGAACTTCCTCGCCATCTCGCGCCGCTCGGCGATAGGCTCGATGGCGATGATCTGGCCCGCCTCGCGCAGCCGCGCGCCCTGCACGGCGCCGAGGCCCACGGGGCCGCAGCCGATGACGACCACGTCAGCGCCCGGGGTGATCGGCGCCTGATTGAAGGCCGCGCCCATGCCGTAGGCGCAGGTGGAGTTGGCCATGGCCACCTCCAGGTCGGGCAGATCGGTCCAGATCGGCATCCCCCATTCCTCGTTGGCCACCACCAGTTCGGACAGGCCGCCGACGCCGCCGGTGAACACCGGGGTCCCATCGGGCAGGGTGGCGATGGGCGGCAGGACATCGGACAGAACCTGGCACCATTCGGCCCGGCCGCTCAGGCACTGATAGCACTGGCCGCACTGGGGATTGCCGCACATGACGGCGCGGTCGCCGACCTTGAAGCGCTTCACCATCGGCCCGATCGCCTCGACGATGCCGACGCAGCCCTGGCCCGGCACCACCAGGCGAGGCGGGTTGGCGGGCACGATCGGGGCGCCGCGCGGCGGGGTCTTAAGCCCGATGCGGGTCATCGTGTAGGTGGTGATCGAGGCCTGGGAGCGCACCAATACGCCGCGCGGGCCGAGCGCGGCCAGCCGCAGGTCCATCGTCTCGCCGCCGAAGCCGGGATTGACCACGAAGCCCTTGAAGGGCCGGCCCTCGTTGGGATCGCGGGCGCCGCTGGGCCGCTGGGCCGCCGCGGCCGATGCGCTCATCACGCCGGCGACAGCGCTGACCGCCGCGCCGGCGCCGACCAGCGCGCGCCGGGAAACCCCGGCCGGGCGCACGACCGCGCCATCACGACCTGCGTCGTTTCCCATCTTTGTCTCCTCCCCCGAGGTATGTTGTCAGCCGCCAGCTTGCGCTGGTCAGCACGGTTGTGGAAGCGATCCTAGTGGGGCGGGGCGCGAAAAACCTACCAAAATCGAAATAATTTTCGCAGATTGGCCGTCGAGCGGTCGGGGCGTCGAATCCCGTCGCCAATGTAGAGAGGGGACCCCAATGCCCAATCATCGTTTCGAGTTGCGGCGGCTTGCCGCCTTCGCCGTCACGGGCGCGGTCGTGCTGAGCGGCGGCGGGGCGAGCGCCCAGGGCATACTGGCCGCAGGCGCGCGGCTCACCCCGGCCCAGGCCGACGCCGGCAAGGCGGCCTACGGCGGCGCCTGCGGCTCGTGTCACGGCGACGCTCTGGAAGGCGCGGTCGGCCCGGCCCTGAAGGGCGCGGCGTTCATGGCCAAGTGGAACGACAAGACGCCCCAGGCCCTGTTCACGGTCATCAAGGACACCATGCCCCCCACGGCGGCGGGCTCGCTGACCCCTCAGACCTCCCTCGCCCTCGTCGCCTATGTGCTGCAGGCCAACGGCGCCGTGATGGGCGCGGGCGCGGCGCCGGCCGGGCAGTAGGCGGCTTGGGTCCCGGCCCTAGGGAAGCCACAGGACCGGCGCTATGGTGGCGCATGGCCCCCCTGCCCTCCCGGCGCTCCTTCCTGCTGAGCGGTCTCGCCCTATCCTGCGCGGGCATGGCCGCGCCTGGGCCCGCCCTGCAGGAGATCGCGCCGGGCGTGTTCGTCCGGCAGGGCCTGGACGCCGTGGCCTCTGCGGCCAATCGAGACGCCATAGCCAACATCGGCTTCATCGTCGGCGGACGCAGTGTCCTGGTCACCGATTCCGGCGGCAGCCTGGCTGACGGCCGCTGGCTGCGCGCCGAGATTCGCAAGCGCACCGACAAGCCGATCAGCCACGTGGTGATCAGCCACGCCCACCCCGACCACTGCTTCGGGGCCGGCGCCTTCACCGGCGACAAGCCGGTGTTCGTCGGCCACCACGCCCTGCGCGGCGAGCTGGCGGCGCGGGGCGACTACTACCGCACCCGTCTGGCCGAGGTGATGCCGCAGGCCGACGTCGGGCCGGTGGTCTATCCCACCCTGGAGGTCGCCGAGACCGCCGAGGCCGATCTCGGCGGGCGCAAGGTCCGCTTCACCGCCCATCCCAGGGGCCATTCCAGCTGCGACCTGTCCCTGCGCGACGCCGACAGCGGCCTGTTGTTTCCGGCCGACATCCTGTTCGTCGGCCGCATCCCGGCCCTGGACGGCAGCCTCAAGGGCTGGCTGGCGCAGATCGAGCAACTGACCGGGACCGGCGCGGCGCGGGCCGTTCCTGGCCACGGCCCCCCGGTGGTCGAGGCCGCCCCCGCCTTCGCCGACCTAGTGCGGTATCTCACCGGCCTGCGCGACGAGACGCGCCGAGCCATCGCCGCCGGCAAGTCGATGCAGCAGGCCGTCGATACGGCGGGCGCGGCCGAGCGCGCAAACTGGCGGTTGTTCGACGACTACAACGGTCGCAATGTGATCCAGGCCTATAAGGAACTCGAATGGGAGTGAGCGCCATGAAGCTGTTCGCCGTTCTTATCGGCCTGGCCCTGGCCAACGCCATCCTGCCGACGGTCTCGTCAGCAGCAACCGCCGAGGAAGAGCGCGCGGCGCGGTGGAACGACATCCGCACCGACGCCTTCGGGACCAGGCCCGTGCGGCCGACCGACACCCTGATCAAGCTGGAGGCCCCTGACCGGGCGCTGGATGCGGCCTTCGTGCCCATCACCCTGACCATGCCCGAGACGGACAAGGTCGCCGCCGTCTATCTGTTCATCGACGACAACCCGAGCCCCTACGCCGCCCACTTCACCTTCGGGCCCGCCGCCGACCCGGCCAGCATCGGGCTGCGGGTGCGGGTCGACAGCTACACCAACATCCACGCCGTAGTGGAGACCAAGGACGGCGCGCTCTACGAGACCGCCCGCTACATCAAGGCCGCCGGCGGATGTTCGGCCCCCATCGGCGCCAGCGCGGCGGAGGCGAGCAAGGGCATGGGCGAGATGCGTCTGCGCTTCGCCGAGGCCCCCGCCGGCGCGCCGGTCGAGGCGACCCTGATGATCCGCCATCCCAACTTCAGCGGCATGCAGATGGACGTCTTCACCGGCGGCTACACCCCGCCCCGTTATGTGCGGGAGGTCGAGGTCACCGCCGGCGGCCAGCGCGTCTTCCGGCTGGAGGGGGACATATCGATCTCGTCCGACCCGGTGATCCAGTTCCGCTACAAGCCCCAGGCCGGGACCCAGGCCATCCAGGTCTCGGCCCTCGACAGCCAGAACGGCCGCTGGCAGCAGAGCTTCGCCCCGCAGGCCAAGCCCTGAAGATGCGCCGGTCCCTCTCCGCCGCCTGTGCCGTCGTCATCGCCCTGACCGCGAATTCGGGATGGGCGGCCGAGGCCGATCCGCCGCCGCCTCAGCCTGAAGGCTATTGGACCGGACCGCTGCGCGGCCGCACCCCGGCGGCGCTGGACGGGGCGACCCCGGTCGACGCCGCGGCCCTTTCGCGACTGATCGCGGCCGAAAAGCCGTTGCTGCTGGATGTAGCGGCGGCGGAGGTCAAGCCCCCGACCATGCCCGCCGAGCGCTGGCGGCCGATCCATCGTTCCGTGCCCGGCTCGGTGTGGATGCCGGGCGCGGGCCAGGGCGTGCTGGCGCCGGCGGTGGAGGCGCAGCTGGCCGCCCGCGTGGCCGAACTGACCAACGGTCGGCGGGACCGCCCGATCGTGACCTTCTGCCATCGCGACTGCTGGGGCAGCTGGAACCTGGGCAAGCGGCTGGTTCGCGCCGGCTACACCCGGGTCTACTGGTTCGCCGACGGCGTCGAGGGCTGGCAGGAAGCCTATGACGCCGCGGTGACCGAGCCGGACGCCGGTTGGGCGGCCCGGCCCGGCGCGTCGCCGGGGCCGGGATAGGCCCTACTTCTTCAGAGTGGCCAGATAGGCGACCACATTGGCCCGCTCGTCGGCCTTGGGCACGGCGATAACCATGAAGGTGCCCGGCACGACCTTGCCCGGCGCTTCCAGGAACTGGTACAGCCGCGCCGTCGTCCAGGTCCCACCGGCGGACTTCAGCGCCGGGGAGTAGTTGAACTTGGCGGACGCCGGCTTGCGCCCCACCACGCCCAGCATCAGCGGGCCGGGGGTGACCTTACCGTCGTCGACGATGCTGTGGCAGACCGCGCAGCGCTGCTTGAACAGGGTCGCGCCCGCCGCCGCGTCGCCGGCCGGGGCCGCGGGAGGCGCCGCCGCCGCCATGGCGCTGGCCGATCCCAGCAGAGTGGCCGCTACCGCTACAAATCCCATCACGCCCGCACGAGTCATTCAACGCTCCATAGTCGAAGTTTGGTCAGGGTTATTCAGCCGGATCGGAACCGATCAAGCTGCCTATTGGGGGAACGTACAGACAGCCGGAATCTGCCAACGGCCTGCAGCGTTTTTGATCACGAAATATTCGGTGTCGATGGTCCATTGGCCGTTCAGCACATAGACGACATGGACCGGATAGCCGGGGCCGGGACGCGACTGGCCCATCTCGGACGTATTCATGGCCTCGAAGGCGTTGCGCGGCGCCCGGGGCGGGCCAACCTGCAGCACCTTCCAGTCGACCTTCCACTCCGGCCCCAGCGTAGCCACGCAGGCCCTGATCTGCTCCGGCGTGGGGGCGGCGTCGGCCGCGGCGGCGACGTTCGCGGCCAGCATGAGCGGCAGGCTGAAGGCGGCGCCGAGGATGATCTTGCGCATGTCCAACATGACCCGTCCTATTGCCGATAGCGCTTCAGGTTGAGGTAGGCGGCCTCGACGTTGTCCGCCATCAGCAGGTCGTAATAGCGCCAGTCCTTGTACTGCTCGAGCTTCACCGTCGCCTTCAACTGCTCAAGGGTCTTGCCCTCGGCCATGCCCGCGACGACGGCGTTCCTCAGATCCTCATAGAACACCCGCGCCGCCACCAGATCGGCCCTGGTGAAGTCGCCATGGCCGTGGCCCTGGGCCAGGATGTCGAAGTCCAGGTCCTCGATCGTCCGGTACGACTTCAGCCATTCCGACAAGGGGTGCTGGTCGAAGGCGCCGCAGGCGCTGGGGATCGACTTCATCGAGGTCGTGACCAGGGCGTCGGACGGGAAGTCGGTGGAGAAGGCGACCTTCTCTTCCGGGAAGAACAGCACCGTGCCGTCGTCGGCGTGGTTGAGCCCCGGGAAGACGAAATCGATGGTGCGGCCGCCGAACTTCAGGGTCATGCGGTCGGAATAGGTGATGTCCGGCTTGTGGATATCGTGCAGCGCCCACCACTGCGGCCTGAAGTTGACGTGGCCGGTCTTGTCCCGGTCGTAGCCGGCGAAGGTGGCGGGGCCGCCGCCGCAGATGCCCGGATGCTGCAGGGTCGGGACCATGACCTCTTCGGCCTCGAGCATGCCGTTGTCGTTGCGATCGGTCATGTCGCCCGGGAAGTGCGGGTAGCGCCCGTCCATGTTCCCGAGCATCCGCTCCTGGCCGATGATCAGGGGCTTGGAATCCGCGAACACCCCGGCGCCGCCGATGTGGTCCCAATGGCTGTGGCTGTAGACGATGTACTTGACCGGCTTGCCGGGGAAGCGGGTGGCGAGCTCAGTCTTCAGCCAGGTGGCGAAGGCGGTGTTGATGGGGTCCATCAGCAGGATCCCGTCAGGGGTCACGTAGACCAGCGCCCACCAGTTGCCGTTGCCGGCCCGCCAGATGTCGCCCCTCACCTGCTTCATCTGGCGAACCGGGCCGGCGGGTGCAGCGGCGGGGGCCGCCGCGGGGGCGCTTTGGGCGGCCAGGGCCGGCGGCGCTTCGGCGGCGATGGCCAGCATGGAAACGGCGCACAGCAATGCGGCCAAGCGAGCGGAGCGGACGGGCGTCGCGGCCCCACGGACGGATGGTGTCATCGTCTCCCCAGGCTTTTTTCTATTTCCGCATTGGTCCTATTGGACCGGCGGCATCAGTCCGATGAAACAACTCTTCTTGGCCACCGCCTGCAAGTCTCGGAAGGTCCGGATGTCCTTCTGCAGGTTTTCGGCGTCGCGGATGGCGTTGCCGCGCTCGCCGGCTATGGAGTTGGCGTTGGTCGAGGTCTCCATCGAGACGAAGTCGTCGTAGCGGACCGCCTTGGCGATGTGGTCGAGGGCGCACGAGCACTTGGCCACCATCTCGTAGTGCGGGCCGGGGTTTTCGCGCATGCACTGCTCGACGTAGTTGACCCGGTCGACGGTCGGATAATCAAACGCCAGGGCCGCCGTCGGGGCGGCGCTGGCGAAGGCGCCGGTCAGCAACAGGGCGACGGCGTAGGCTGCGAGGGGCTTCATTGAGTTCGCTCTTGCACTGAGGGGGCGGGCGCGGCCGCGAGGGTCGCCTCGGCCAGGGTGAGCACGGTTTCAGCGACGGGCGCGGCCCCCGTCGCGGGCGCGGGCGTGGCGGCCCTGATCTGGTAGACCCCGCCCGGCACGTCAGGGGCCAGGAGGAAGCTGTAGGCCTTTTGCGAGAGGATCTCGTAGAGGCTGCGCCGCGGGTCGTCGACATAGGGCGCGACGCGAACCTCGTGCGCCGCGACGGCCCGGCCGCCATAGCGCACCGTCGTCTCGCGCACCGTGGCGTGGTCGGCGAGCGCCACCCGGATCAGCTTGCGGAAGTAGTTCGCCTGGCCGCCGGTGGCCGCGGACATCTGGCGGATGTCGCGCTCCAGGAAGTAGAGGATGACCGGGTTGGACCGGGCGTCGTCGAGTTGCGGCAGGTAGCCGAAGGCCTGGCCGCCGACATCCTCGGCGGCCACGGCGCAACAGCCGCCGTCGCTCCGCACCTTCAGTTCCAGCTTGAGCCGTTCGCCCGGCGTCGGGGCCGGAAGCTGCGGAACTCGCCGCGGAGCAGGCGCGCCCGGCGCGGGGGCTTCGGGCTTGGGCGCTTCGGGCGCCCTCTCCTCGAGGCTGTAGCGAAGCACGGTCGGCGGGCGCGTCCGGCTGAGGTGCTCGTCGAGGAACACCATCCGCTCGGCCTGCGAAATCTCGCCGGAGGCGACCTCGGCGGCCGAGGCGGCGGCGCCGACGGACAGGGCGAGCAGCGCAGCGACGGGGACCCGGCGCAGCATGGCTAACGCCCGCCCGGCGACGGGGGCTTGAGCGCGAGCACGGGGATCGCATAGTCCCGCAGGATGGCGTCGATCTCGGGCTTGTGCTTGTCGATCAGGCCCTGGATCGTGGCCTTCCATTCCGGCTCGCCGTAGCGGACGCCCATCGCCATCTCGTACTCCAGCGGGATACCGGGTTCGGACGGCATCGGCACCACCACCATCTGGCGCTCCTTGATGGTCTTGGCCATGTGGCCGGCCAGGGGCCCCCACAGGATGGCGACGTCGAGCTTGCCCGTAGCGAGGTCGTTCTGGACCGCGTCGCCCGGCGCATGGTCCGGGTCGGGATTCATCTGCTGGTAGGGCACGCCCTGGGCGACGAGGTTATGCCTCGCCAGCCACTTGGAGGCCGGCGACAGGTCGAAGACGCCGATCTTCAGGGCGTTCAGGCGCGCCGGGTCGAGCTTGAGGAAATCCTCGACCGAACGAACCTGGTCCAGGCCGCGGCCCTTGGCGAACACCAGGGCGTAGGTCGAGCGATAATAGGGACGCGTCGCCGACACCTGGTCGAAGCCGGCCGGCACGCCGATCATGACATCGCAGCGATAATCCTCGCCCGGCAGCTTGTAGCGCAAGGTGTTGCGCACGAAGGCCAGGCGCTGCGGGAACGAGAAATATTCCACCGGACGGTTCAAGTCGCGCGCCAGCACCTCGGCGATCTTGTTCTCGTACCCCTGGCCCGCGACGTTCGAGAACGGCAGGTTGTTCGGGTCCTGGCAGACCTTGAGGGCGGTCGTCGAGGCCGCTTCCGCCGCCAGGGCGGAGCCGGCCGCCGTCAGGGCGACGGCCAGGGCCGCGCCCACACAGGCCGGGCGGCGCAGGCGCGCGATCATGGGATCTGCTGGACGCGGGCGCTGGTGATGGCCCCGTCGGAACGGCCCTTGAGATAGGCGTAGAGGTTGTCGAGTTTGTCGACGACCGTCTGGCTCTCGGAGAAGGCCGGCATGCCCCTATCGAGGCGCCCGTCGTGGACGACCTTCTTGAAGTCGTCCTTGCTCAGGACCTTCAGGGAATCGATGAGCGAGGGGCCGACGAGGCCTTCCTGGTTGGGGCCATGGCAGCGGTCGCAGGCGGCGGCGCGCCAGGTGCGGAAGCCGTCCATCGTGAAGGCGTCGACCTTGGTGCCGTCGACGACGGTATAGGGCTTGCCGCCGGCGGCGGGAGCAGCGGTAGACGCGGCGGAAGCGGCCGCCGATGCGGCGGAAGCGGCGGCGGACGCAGCCGATGCTGCGGCGGAAGCAGCGGATGCGGCGGCCGTGGGTGCGGCGCCAGGCGCGCTCGCCGGCGCCTGGGCGACCGCCACGGCGGCCGCGGCCGAGAAAGCGACGACACTGAAAGCAAGCCTGAGGTTCATAGCTTTACCTTACTCGAAGTGAAGGTGGGCGCGCCCCAGCCTCAGCTGTGGCGCGCCCATTAGGTTTAGAGGCTAATTCCGACTTTAGGAGGGCAGGGCGAAGACCGTCAACGACCCACCCAGTTCGGTGTACTCGCTCAGGCTGCGGTAACCGCCGACGGCGCCGAGGCCGTCGTTGTCCTTCTCGAGGCCGGCCGCCATGCCGATGCCGGCCCAACCGCCGATGCCGGAATAGACGCCGATGTACTGCTTGCCCTTGTGCTCATAGGTGAAGACGTTGCCGATGATGCCCGAGGGGGTCTTGAAGCGGTACAACTCCTTGTTGATGTCCTTGGCGTCGACGCACTTGAACCAGCCTTCGAGGGTGCCGTAGCACGACACGCCGCCGGCGGTGTTCAGCACGCCGCTCCACACCGAGAACTTCTCCGGCTTGGTCTGGACGATCTTGCCCGTGCCGGCGTCGAAGCTGATGAAGTTGCCCATGCCGCCATGGCTGTTGGGAGCCGGGAACATCGACAGGGTCGCGCCGATGAAGGGCTGGCCGGCCACGTAGTCGACCGCATAGGGCTCGTAGTTCATGCAGGTGTGGTTGGTCGGCACGTAGAACAGCTTGGTGTT
>DAICXL010000056.1:0-16583 GCA_027312185.1 Caulobacterales bacterium
CTATCCGATGGAGGTGATCTCCAAGCCCGGCCAGGTGACCATCATCGCCGAATGGGCGGGCCAGATCCGCCGCATCTTTACCGACGGCCGCGGCCACGCGCCCGACCCCGATCCCACCTACCAGGGCCACTCCATCGGCCATTGGGAGGGCGACACCCTGGTGATCGACACCATTGGCGTGCGCGGCGACACCGTGTTCGACAGCAGCGGCCTCGGCCACAGCGACAAGATGCACGTCGCCGAGCGGATGCGGATGGTCGAGCCCGGCGTGCTCGAGGACCAGATCACCGTCACCGATCCGGAGGCCTTCACCCGCCCCTGGGTGGTCACCCGCCGCTACAAGCGCGCCGGGCCCGAACTCCAGATCATGGAGTACGTCTGCCAGGAGAATAACCGCAACCCCGTCGGCCCCGACGGAACCACCGGCGTGATCCTGCAGGGCCCGCCGGGGAAGTGACGGTCCTACGTTACGGCGGAGGATCCGCGCCGGTTTGACAGGGCCCGCGAACGGCCGCGAGCTTTGCGAACCATGTCCCGCGCCGCTCCCGACCCCAACCCCCTGACCGACCTCCAGCTCGCTCAACTGGCGCGGCTGGCCGAGATCGGCATGGAGATCGCGGAGGCGGCCGGGCGTCAGGCGCGCGGCCTCGCGGAGGGAGAGCAACCGGCCTCCGATCCGGCGCTCAGCTTTTCGCGGGCCGCCCGCGCCGTGCGCCTCACCATCGCCCTGCAGGCCCGGCTCGTCGCCGAGCGGGCGGCGTCGGAGCGGGCGGCGGGCGCGGCGCGGGCCTCGGAGGCGTCGCGGCGGCGCGACCGTATCCACACCAAGGTCGAGCGGGCGCTTGAACAGGTCGCCGAGGCCGAGGGCGCCGAGGCCGACGCGGTCGAGCACCTGTCCTCGGCCGCGTGGGAAAAGCTCACCGAGACGGACGACGAAGAACTGCTCGATCTGCCGATGGAAGAGCTGGTGGCGCGGATCTGCGCCGACCTCGGACTCTCGCCGGATTGGGCCGCCTCGGCCTTTATGGCCCCCGTCGCTGCGGCCCCCGTCGCTGCGGCCCCGATCGCTGCGGCTCCGGTCGCGCCCGGATCGGCGCCCATGCTTGCGCCGACCCTGGCAGGGGCGAGGGCGCCGACCGCCGGTCTGAATTCAAGCTGATCCGGGCAAGCCCCCACGCTCGTCATGCTGAGGAGGCGGCCCGAAGGGCCGGCGTCTCGAAGCACGCAGCGCCGTATTGCAACGGCGCCCGCCTACCCGCGCCGCCGGATCACATAGCTCTCGTCGTAGAACCACAGGGCGCCGTGCCGGCGCAGCACCTCGCGGGTGGCGGTCAGGTAGCGGTCGGTGGTCATGGCCTGGGCCAGGCGCTCGTCCTCGATCTGGGCGACATAGGTCGCCGCGTTCCACGCCGCCCACAGGGTCGAGGTGCCGATGCTCTCCGAGGCCGTGCCGTCGATCTCGCCGGGCAGGGTGTGCATGTCGTAGCGGAACAGGGCCTGCTCGTCGGTCCCGGCGACGAAGGTGAAGTCCGCCGCCGCCTCGCCCAGGGCCTCGCGGGTGGCGGCCAGGAGGGCGTGACGGTCGGAGCCGAAGGGCTGCTCGCCCGGCCAGACCCGCTGGACGATCTCCAGGGCCGGGTCGCCGCCATGGGAGTGGATGCCGAGCAGCCGGCCGCCGGGGGCCAGCGCCCTGGCCAGGGGCGCCACCACCCGCCGCGCCTTAAATTCGGTCGGGGCCCGGGCCCGATAGGGCTGGGAGGCCAGTACAAGGTCATAGTCGGCCCGGGCCTGGCCGGGGCGGGGAATCACCTAGTCGAGGACGAACTTGCAGTCCTCGCGATAGATCACCAGCACCACCGGCTTTTCGTAGATCGGATTGCCGGTCTTCTTCGAGACCGTCGCGCGCCAGTGCTCGGACAGGAAGGGCTGCAGCCGCTCGATCTCGGTGTCGAATTCGGCCGCCGTGGCGCCGCGCAGGACGCACTCCTTCCACACCACCTGCGCGCCGCTGGCCGGCTTCAGCCAGGGGGCCTCGGCATAGTGCATGTTGGTGACCACCAGCACGGTGTTGGGGTGCTCGAAGAAGCGGTCCGGCATCTTCTCGAGGGTCAGGCGGACGTCCTCGAGGCTGATCTCCTTGCCGACGATATAGAACGGGATGCGCCCGTGGCGGGCGTGCATGGATCGCATCAGGCGGGTCAGCACGGTGCCGTCCCCCATGCCGGCGTCGAACAGGCGCAGGGCCGGCGGATGCGGCGTCAGGCTGGCCATCTCCTCGGCCGCCCGCTTGGCCACCACCCACTTCTCCGAGCAGGTGTTGACGAACATCAGGTACTTCTGCCGGTTATCGTAGAACCGGAAGTTCTTCTCAGGGGCCTGGGGCGCGTCCGGTTCCATGGGCGGTCGTCCTCTGCGGCGCCTGTTCGCATCCTAACGCTTGGCGCGGCCTTAGTCTCTTCAGGCGGTCGCCGCCTCCAGCCGCCGGCGTTCGGCCGAGCCCATGGCCACGGCCAGGACCAGGGCGGCGACCCCGGCCACGACCACCACCGGAACCAGCATCGAGATCACCTGGGTCGAGGTGACCCCGGCGCTGCGCAGCACCCCGACCAGCACCGGCCCCAGGGCCGAGCCCATGCGCCCGACCGCGACCGCGCTGCCGACGCCGGTGCCGCGCACTCCGGTCGGATAGTTGGCGGGGGCCAGGGCGTAGAGCAGGGCCTGGGTCATCGACATGGTGGCCCCGACGACGCCGCCGACGATCAGCGAAACCCCGATCACCGCCGGGGCGATGGTCAGCAGCACCAGCCCCAGGGCGGCGGTGGCGAAGGAGATCGCCACGACGGTGCGGATCGACATGCGGTCCATCAGGACGCCGGTGAGGACCGAGGCGCAGGCCCCGAAGATGTTGAACGACATCTGCACCAGGGAGGCCTCCTCCCGGGTCAGGCCCTTGTCGACCAGCAGGGTGGGGAGCCAGTTGAGCAGGATGTACATGGTCAGCAGCGACAGGAAGAAGGCGACCCACAGCAGCGCCGTCTTGGCCGCGCGGCTCTCCTGGAACAGGGCGTAGAGGAAGCCCTGGCGGGCCGGCGCGCTTTGGGTGCGTTCCGCCTTCAGCTGGCGGGAGTCCGGCAGGAACAGGATCATCAGCGGCACGGCCAGCAGGGGCGCGATCCCCCCGACGTGGAAGACCAGTTGCCAGTTCTCCGCCGCGCCGACCAGGCTGAGCAGGCTGACCAGGGCGCCGCCGGTGGGCAGGCCCGCATAGAGCAGGCCGACGGTGGTGTTCTTGTGCGCCGGCGCGGTGTTCTCGGCCACCAGGGCCACAAGGTTGGGCAGGGCGCCGCCCAGGCCGACGCCGGTCAGGAAGCGGAACAGCAGCAGCATGTCGGTGTTGGGCGACAGGCCGGTGCAGATCGACATGGCCCCGAAGGCGATGATCGAGGCGATCAGCACCGCCTTGCGGCCCAGCCGGTCGGAAAGGCGCCCGCCGATGGCCGCGCCGATCAGCAGGCCGAAGGTCGAGGCCGAGAAGAACAGGCCGAGCTGGTCGGGGGTCAGCTGGAACAGGGGGCCGAGCTTGGGCGCCGCCACGCCCGCCGCCTGCAGGTCGAAGCCTTCGAACACGGCGACGAAGCAGCACAGGGCCACGGTGACGACGGAGGTCCCCCCGCTCGCGGCGGCGGTTTCACTCTTGGCCATTTGCGTTTCCTCGCCGTCTTGTTAGGCCCACGCTAGAAGTTCACGCGCGCCGCCGCCAGCAGGTTTTCGGCGCGGGGACCGCACCTGAAGGGACGCCAGATGAGCCTCACGATCAGTTCCGGTTTCGACGGCGGCAACGGCGAGCTCGTCGGGGTCGACGGCGACGTCGTGAACATCCGCATCCGGCCGGACCACGCGGGCCCCTGGTTCCAGTGGTTCCATTTCGCGATCCACGGCGCCCAGGGCCGGCCGCTGAAGGTGCGCCTGGTCAACGCCGGCCAGTCCGCCTATCCCGACGGCTGGCCAGGCTACCGCGCCTGCGTCCGCGAGACGGGCGACGACTGGGTGCGCACCGACACCAGCTTCGACGGCGAGGTGCTGGAGATTCCCTACACGCCCCAGACGGACCTCGCCTGGTTCGCCTACTTCGCCCCCTACAACCAGCCGCGGCTGAAGGCCCTGCTCGACGAGGCGGCCCGCCTCGGCCATCCGGTGCGCAAGCTCGGCTGGTCGGTGCAGGGCCGGCCGATCTGGTGCGCCACCTTCGGGACCGGCCCCAAGCAGATCTGGATCCTTTGCCGCCAGCACGCGGGCGAGACCATGGCCAGCTGGTGGGCGGAAGGGGCGATCGAGCGCCTGGCGACCCGCACGCCCGATCCCGTCGCCGAGCGCCTGCTGTCCAAGGCCACGATCCACATCGTGCCGTGCGTGAACATCGACGGCGCCGCCCACGGCCACCTGCGCGGCAATGTGGCGGGCCTCGACCTCAACCGCCAATGGGTGAGCCCGGACCCCAAGACGGCGCCGGAGGTGGCGGCGATCCTGGCCGACATGGACCGCACCGGCGTGGCGCTCAGCCTCGACGTGCACGGGGACGAGACCTTGCCGCACGTCTTCGTCGACGGCTCCGACGCCGACCCGGCCTCGAGCGCCAAGCAGAACGCCGGGGTCGAGGCTTTCAAGGCCGCCTTGCTGGCCGCAAGCCCGGTCTTCCAGACCAAGGTCGGCTATCCGGTCACCTACGGCGGCCCCGAGGCGCCGGGGATGGCGACCCGCGCCATCGCCGCCCGCTACGGCGCCGTCGGCCTGACCCTGGAGATGCCGTTCAAGGACAGCCTGGAGGCCCCCGATCCCATCCTCGGCTGGTCCAGCCACGCCTCGCGCCAACTGGCCAAGGACACCATCACCGCACTCGACGCGATCGTGGACGGGCTCTGATCTAGCTCCTCCCCCGCGCTCTCCGGCGCGGGGGAGGGGGACCACCGAAGGTGGTGGAGGGGGCGGCTGGGCGCGGTGTGGGCCGTCGTCAAGCCTCGCGCCCTGCAGCCCCCATCCCCCGGCTAGCGCCGGGTGCTTCCCCCAGAGGGGGAAGAGCTTGCTGGGCGCTTGCCGGCAGCCTTGTGCCCCGCGCCACCAGCCGCGCCAGCTCTGGCGCCACGCTCAGCGACGCGCCGATCAAGCCTTGCGCTTCGGGGCGAACCAGCAGCTTTGACACGACGGTCGCCCGCGCCACCTGAGGCCCGACATGGCCGGCGAGCCGCCGTTGGAACTCATCCACGCTACGCCCCTCCAGCATCATCCGCGCCGCCAGTTCGGCCGAGTGCAGGGCGATGGCCATCCCCTCGCCGGCGAAGGAGGGGATCACCGCCGCCTGGTCGCCCAGCCGCCACAGCCCGTCCGAGCGGCGGCGCACATGGCCATAGGGAATGGCGGCGATGGCCAGGGGCCGCGCCGTCTCCGGGATCGCGCCCGCCAGCGCGGGCCAGGTCGCCGTCAACGCGTCCCACAGCCTGTCCCAACGGTCGAAGGCGGCGCGGCGCACCACCAGGCACAGGTTGGCCCGCCCGCCCTCGACCGGCTCCAGCCCGGCGTAGCCGCCCGCGAACAGGCGCAGCTCGACGGTGCGCGCCGGCGGCGCGGCCAGACGCAGGTGGGTCTTGAAACCGATCAGGTCGTTCTGACTTCCCGGCGACCGCTTCCAGCCGCGCAGGTCGTGCTTGCCGGTGGCGAGAACCACGGTCTCGGCCACGAGGCTCTCGCCCGCCTCGGTGCGCGCCGTCCACCCCGGCTCCAGGGCGACGACCCGGACGCCCCGTCGAACCTCGACACCCGTCTCGATGGCGCGCGCTAGCAAGGCCTCATCCAGCACCCGCCGCGACAGGCTGAGGGCGGTGAAGGGCAGGGCGGTCTCCACGCGCCTCGCCCCCACCGACACCGCCACCCGGTCCACCGTCGCCGCGCCCAGCGCCAGGGGATCGACCCCAAGCCGACGCAGCGACGCCACCGCCTCATAGCTGAGGAACTCGCCGCACACCTTGTCGTGTGGGCCGGCCTCCTTCTCGACCAGGGTCACCGCGCGCCCCGCCTGCGCCAAGCCGATCGAAGCGCCGGCGCCGGCCAGCCCGCCGCCGATGACCAGCGTGCTCACGGCTTCACCCGCCCGACGCACAGGCGAAACGGAAACCGCCAGAGCACCTGAGCACCGCTCACATCCGCCCGCGCCAGCAGCCCGCGCCAGTCGGCGGCTGTGAAGGCGCGGGCGATGGAGATCGGTCCGTCATGGCCCACGAAGGGATGCCAGCGCATCACCCAGGCCAGCAGGCGGAAACCGTAGAATGGGAAAAGATGCCGGTGGAGATCATTGACGAACCAGCCGATATTCGCAGTTCGCTCCGTCCACTGGAGGAAGCCCACATTCTGGTCCTCGGTCAGGTGGTGAGTGAACAGGGACGAAACCACGAGGTCGCAGGCGCCCTCGTAGGCCAGCACGTCGCCGGTCGCCCAGACGATGTCGCCTCCAGCCTCGGCCGCCGCCTTGGCCGACCAGGGATTGAGGTCTACGCCGGTCAGCCGCACGGCCACGCCGTGCCGCTTCGCCCAGCGTTCGATGGCCCGAAGAAGATCGCCGTAACCGCTTCCCGCATCGACGATTTCCACCGGCCGGCCGACGTCGAGCCGCCCGGTGCGGCGCAGCGCCTCCAGCCAGGCCAGGGTCGGGCGGTGGGCGAGGGTGACGACATTGACCTTGGCCAGGTCGCGAAGACAGCCGCGGAAGGTGTCGTAGTCGACGGTCTCGTCGTCCATCCATTCGGCCTCGGTCGAACGGCTGGAGAAGTCGCGCACGGGTCAGGCTGCCTATGCTGCGGTGAACATCAGGGTCTCGGCCGTCAGGCCTGGCCCGAAGGCCATGGCGCAACCGCGTTCGCCGGGCGCGGCGCGCTCCATGATCCCGTCCAGCACGAACAGGATCGTCGCCGAACTCATGTTGCCGTAGCGGCGCAGCACGTCACGCGAGACCGTGAGGGCGTCCGCGGGCAGACCCAGGGCCGTCTCGGCCGCGTCCAGCACCGAGCGCCCGCCGGGGTGGATGGCCCAATGGTCGATGTCCTGGGCCTGAACATTGCCGAGGATGGCGTCCTTGCCGGCGCGGATCGCCGCTCCCACCGAGGCCGGCACCTGGCCGGACAGCACCATGTTGAAGCCCTGGTCTCCGACGCCCCAGGTGATCTGGTCGGCGGCTTCCGGCAGCAGCACGGCGTGGAAGCGGTCGAGGCTCAACCCGACCGGGTCGGCGCTGACCAGGGCCGCTGCGCAGCCATCGGCGAAGACCAGGAAGCTCAGCACCTGCTCCAGGTCGGCGGTCTCCTGCAGGTGCAGGGTGCACAGCTCCAGGCTGACGATCAGCACCCGGGCGTCCGGTTCCGAGCGCACCACGTGGCGCGCCATCTTCATGGCGTTGATCGCCGCGTAGCATCCCATGAAGCCGATCACCGTCCGCTCAACGGAGGGGTTCAGCCCCAGCCGCTCCACCAGCTGCAGGTCGATCCCTGGCGCCGACAGGCCGGTGCAGGTGGTGATGATGACGTGGGTGATGTCGGCCAGGCCCTCCTCCAGGTCCAGCCCCCGCACGGCCCGCTCGGCGAGGGCTGGGGCGAAACGGTCGTAGACCGCCATCCTCTCGGCGGTCGTGGGGAAGGTCCCGCGGCTGTAGAAGGCGGCGGCGTCGACCGGCTCGATCCCGGGCGGGACTTCGACGGCAGGCAGGGACAGCACCGACCAGCGATGCTCGATCTGGCTGCGCTTGGCCAGGCGCTCGAACACCGGCAGGCCGCGGCTGCCTTCCAGCAGCAGGCCGGCGAAGCCGACGAAGGCTTCGTGCACGTCGTTGGGAGGTACGGTGGTCGAGACGCGGTTCAGATAAGCGGCCATGTCCACGCCCTTGCTCGCATCCCGGGCGAAGTAGGCGCCCCGAACCCCAACGCGCGCAATGCGATTTCGCCCCAGGCGGTAGGACGGTTAGCAAGCCGACATGCCCGTTCGCGCGGCGCTCGACTGAACCGGCCCCGGCGCGAAACCCTCGGGCCGCGCCCGTTACAAGCTCCCGATCCAATCCAGCGAGGTCTGCGCGACCTCTTCCCAGCCGGGCTCGGCGATCAGGAAGTGGGAGGCCTCGGGGAACAGCCTGTGGTCGGTGCGGGCCTTGGACGTCCGCTGCTTCAGGTAGGCGGCGTGCGACAGGTAGGGCGAGACCGCCCGGTCGCGGCCGCCGCTGGTGATCAGCAGCGGCTGGAAGCGGCGCTTGGGGCTGACCCCGGTCCCCAGCCCAAGGGCGGCCTGGTGGATGATCATCCCCGGCGCCGGCACGGCGTAGCGGTCGAAGGCCTCGTGCTGCAGCTCCTCCGGCGCTTCATTGGCGAACCGGCTGCAGAACCTGTCGAAGCTGAACATGTAGGGCCGGCTCCAGCCGCCGAGGCGCGCGATCGCCGGCAGGGCGAAGGAGAGGGACACCGGCCCGGGGACCAGTCCCGCGATCGGCACGGGATTGATCGCTATCCCGGCCCGGCCAAGTCCCCGGTCGAGCAGCAGCTGGGTGAACAGGCCGCCGAAGGAATGGCCGAGGATGATCGGCTTCTCCGACAGGCCCTCGATATAGGCCTCCAGGTGATCGACGATGCGCCCGACCGACAGGGACCCGAACCCCTTCGGCGGCCGCTGCCGCAGCTCGAACGCGAGCGCCGTGTCGAGCCCCGGCCAGGTCGGGGTCAGCACCATGTAGCCGGCGTCCTCGAACGGCCGCCGGAACGTCTCCCATGACTGCGCGGTCATCCATGCCCCATGGATGAACACGATGGTCTTGCCGCCCGCCATCCGCCTCGGCCCCCGCCTGGATGCAACGGCCCAGCTTGCGCCCCGTGAGTGGTCCTGTCCCCTCCCGATTCAGGGACTATTTCGCCGGGGGCAGGGGCGCCGAGGCCGGCATCGCCGGAACCGCTCCGGTGAAGGTCCGTGCCGGGTTTGTCATCATGAAATCGTGGGCGAGCAGGCCGTACGGCTTGTCGCCCCGCTGCTCCGGGTCCTGCTGCCAGGGCAGCACCTTTCGAAAGGCGGTCCAGGCGGCGGTCGCCGCCGGTCCGAACGTGCGCTTGGGGTCCTGGGCCTTGCGCACGTCCAGCCAGTAGGTCGAGACCCACAGGTCATAGCCGGCGACCTGCATGAACAGCGCCACCGCCTGGCGGCCGCGCGAGCCCTTCAGCCGCGACATGGCCTCCAGGTCGGCGACCCCGGCGTCGTTGTGGCTGGCGTCCGGCGGCACCGACTGGGTGAGCATCTGCAGCTCCTTCCAGATGTCGGTGTAGGTGAAGAACGGCTCCTGGATGTAGGGCGACAGGCGGATCTGCTCCGGCGTGAGCACCTCCGAAGGCTTGATCCCGGTGAAGAACGGCGTCGGCAGGCGGTCCGAGAAGTGGTCGATGCGGCTGGCCACCGTCACCGCCATGTTGGCGAAGGCCGTGTTGAAGGCCTCCACCTGGTTGGTCATGGGGTAGGGGTCCCAGTTGGCGTTCGACAGCACGAAGCCGCCGCGGCCGTTCGAGAGCGGCCCGGGGCGGACGTAGTACTGCTGCACCCAGGGGGTGGAGAGCGCCCAGGAGTCGTCAGGCTTGGCGTCGAGGATGATGGCCGGGTTCTGCTCGCCGGAGTTCATCTGCAGGGTCACCGACTGGCGCAGGTCCGCCCACGCCTGCCAGGCCGAACCCAGGCGGATGTAGCTGGCCCGCAGGGATTCCGGGTCTTGCAGCACCCGGTGCTCGTCCATCTCGGTCAGGTATGTCCCGCGAAGCAGGGAGATCGTCTTGTCGGCCTGCCACGCCAGCCACGGCCACGGCCGGCGCTGCTGGATCGGCGGGGTCAGGGGGGTGATGGACGAGTTCATCCCCAGGAGGTCCATGGCCAGGTTGAGGTCGGCCCATTCCAGGGCGTAACGGCCCTCGTCGACCAGCAGAAGGGCTATGGCGGTGGCGTAGGCGTTGGTGGTGCCGCCGCCGGTGGCGGTGGTGATCGGCTTCAGGCCCGCTTTCGCCAGGGCCTCGGCCGCCGGCATGCGCACGCCCTGAAAGTAGGCTTCGCCGCGGCCGACCAGGGTGGCGTTGTAGTTGGAGGTGAGGAAGAGGTCGCCCTCGCCGAGGGTGCCGCGGCTGTACATCACCGGCGTCACCCGCGCGTTCAGCAGGCCGGTGATCGCCTCCATATAGTCGCGGGTCGCGGCGTTATAGGGGATGTGGTTGGCCTGGATGACCAGGAAGGCGCGGACCAGCACCTCCTCATCGATCTCGGGCAGCCCCCCCGGCGCGCGGGCGCCGGCCCTGGCGCCTTCGAGGCCATCTTCAGAGCGCGTCACCCGCACCTCGCGCTGAGCCCCGGCGCCGCGGTTCGTGCCGTAGATGGCGATGCCCTGCGCATTGCCCTGGGCCAGCAGGCCCCGCCCGGCCTCGGCGCTGGCGATGGCCTCTGGCGCGTAGCGCACCTTGGCCCCGTCGCGGGCCACGGCCAGCACGCTCTCGATGGTCAGGTCATGGCCGGTCAGGACGATGGTCTGGGCCTGCGCCTCGGGGCGCGGGGTGATCGGCGCATAGGCCGGCGGCGGCTTGGCGGCGAGCGCGGGCCCGGCCGCCAGGGCGAGAACCGCGGCGAGGGCGAGCAGGCGACGTTGCATGGGTAAGGGCTCCGCTGGAGGATGGCGGAGGCTGACCCCTGGGCTAAGGCTCGGCAACAGGAAAAGTTCTCGCCAGGAAAATCTGTTGCCTTTGGAAGGTGGAGAGGCGCCGCTGCTCGGCGTAGTCGGCAAACGCGCCGTTTCGCCGCCTGCATCGCGAAGTGAGCGACGCTGACTGGCCGACGTCTTCATGGTAAGTTCCCCCAAAAGGGAGGCCCGCCATGCGTCCGCTTGTAACCCTTGCCGTACTCAGCTCCGCCGTCGGCCTCGTCGCCGCCGCGCCCCCGACCGGCTCCAACACCGTTTACGCCACCAACCCGATGTCGGTGATCTGCTCCAAGCACGCCAAGGAGCAGGCGGCGACCGCGATGAGCATGCTGGAGGCCGTGGGGCCCTGCACCACCGCCATCGACCGCGAACCCCTCGACAAGCACCAGCTCGCCGTCACCTACGTGAACCGCGGCGTGATCTGGATGACCGGCAAGATGGTCGCCGAGGCCAAGGCCGACTTCGACACCGCCGTTCGCAGCGATCCGCGCGTCGGCGAAGCCTACGTCAACCGCGGCGCGGCCCTGATCGCCAACCGCCAGTATGCGGAGGGGCTGGCGGACATCGACTACGGCATCGCCCTCGGCGTCGAGGAGCCGCAGCGGGCCTGGTTCAACCGGGGCCTGGCCATGGAAGCGCTCGACAATCTCAAGGGCGCCTACGAGAGCTACCGGAAGGCCCAGGAACTGGCTCCCGACTGGAGCCCGCCCAGGGTCGAACTGGCGCGGTTCACCGTCGCCCGCTGATCCGCGGGCGTCCGCGAGGGAACGAAGTCACCTGCGAAGGATTGGAGGTCGCCACTACCGGAGGCGGCCATGCCAATTGTTATATTCCCGCGCGTTCTGCTGTCGCTGATCTCGCTGCTGATCCTGGCCGCGGCCGGTTATCTACTGTGGAGCTGGTTTGACGGCGACTATATCCGCCTCGCCGACGGGACGCTCCGCCAGGTCCGCGGCGAGGGCTGGCTGCTCTACCTCGGCGGCGCCCTTCTGGCCTGGTCGTTCCTCGGCCGCTTCGTCGTGATGATGTTCATACCCGCGGGTAAGGACGAACCGCGCGAGGCGCGCGGGGAAGGGGAGATGGTCCTGTCGCCGGACGGCACGGCCCTGCACGTCGAGACCTTCGGACCGGCCGGCGCCCCGACCCTGATCCTGACCCATGGCTGGGGGCTGAACTCGACGGCCTGGTGGTACACCAAGCGCGCGCTAGGTTCGCGCTTTCGGCTGGTGACCTGGGACCTGCCCGGCCTCGGGCGCTCGAAGAAGCCGGTGGACGGCAAGTTCACCATCGACCGTTTCGCCCAGGCCCTGGGGGCGGTTGTCGAGCACGCTGGGCCCGGCCCCGTCGTCCTGGTCGGCCACAGCATCGGCGGCATGGCCACCCAGACCTTCTGGCGCGCCTGCCCCGAGGCGATCAAGGCCCGCGTCGCCGGCCTTGTCCTCGTCGACACCACCCACGAGAACCCGATCCGGACCATGTGGCTGAGCCCCCTGTGGCGCGCCCTGCAGAAGCCGCTGATCGAGCCGATGTGCTGGCTGACGATCGCCCTGTCGCCCCTCATCTGGCTGACCAGCTGGCAGGGCTATCTGAGCGGCTCAAACCACCTGGTGATGCGGCTCACCGGCTTTGGCCGCTACGCGACCCGCGGCCAGGTCGACTTCACCGCCCGCCTGGCCTGCAAGGGCTCGCCCGGGGTCCAGGCCAAGGGCAACCTGGCCATGTTCCACTGGCGCGTGACCGAGACCCTGCCGACCATCGACATCCCGGTCCTGGTCCTGGCGGGGGACGACGATATCGTCACCCTGCCGGACGCCAGCGAGACCATCGCCCGCGCCCTGCCGCAGATGCGGATGAAACGCTTCGAGGGCGCCGGCCACATGGGTTTCATGGAGCGCTCCGAAGCCTATGACGAGGCCATCGCCGCCTTCGCCTCGCAGGCCCTGGCTCAGCCCGCGGCCCTCGGATAGGCTCGCCCGGAAAGCGTCTACGACGCAGGGGGAGAAACGATCATGAAGTTGATGATGGCGGCTGCGCTCGCGGCCCTGATGTCCACGTCGGCCTACGCCCAGGTCAATATCGGCGCCCAGGCGCCCGAGGCGACCACGCCCTTCACCGTGACCCAGGTGACCACCTTCAACACGCCGTGGCGCATGGCCTTCCTGCCCGACGGCCGCATGCTGGTCACCGAGAAGGTCGGCCCCATCTGGCTGGTGACTCAGGCCGGGCAGAAGACGCCGGTTCAGAACGCTCCGCTGGTGCTTTACGGCGGCCAGGGCGGCATGTTGGGCGTCTACGTCTCGCCCACCTACGCCGCCGACCAGAGCGTCTACCTGACCTATTCGGAGCCCCACGAGGGCGGCTCCAGCCTGGCCTTGGCCAAGGCCAAGCTGACCCTCGGCCAGAACGCGGCGAACCAGCCCACGGCGAGCCTGGACGGGTTGAAGGTGATCTGGCGCGACGCTGCGGGGGGCAAGGGTGGTCAGTTCGGCGCCGCGGTCGCCTTCGCCCCCGACGGCAAGTCGTTGTTCCTGACCGTGGGCGAGCGTCAGCGGTTCACCCCGGCCCAGGATCCCAACTCGCCCCTGGGCAAGATTCTGCACCTGACCCTCGACGGCAAGCCGGCGCCCGGCAACCCGATGGCCGGCAAGACCGGCGCGGCCACCCTCCCGATCATCGATCCGCCCGCCGACACCGAGAAGGCCAAGACCGCCCCCGTGGTCCGCACCTACAGGTTCCCGGGCCCGAACCTGACCCCGGCGGAGACCTGGAGCACCGGGCACCGCACGCCCTATGGCCTGGCCTTCGCCCCTGACGGCCGCCTGTGGGAAGCCGAGCACGGCCCGCGCGGCGGCGACGAACTGAACCTGATCGAGCCCGGCAAGAACTACGGCTGGCCCCTGGTCTCCTATGCGACCAACTACAACGGCGTTCCGATCCCCAGCCCGGACACCCGGCCCGACCTGACCAAGCCGGTGCTGTACTGGACGCCCATTCTCGCTCCGGGCAACCTGACCTTCTACAAGGGCGCGATGTTCCCGCAGTGGCAGGGCTCGGCCCTGATCGGGGGCATGGGGACCAAGACCCTCAACCGTATCGTCATCGACGGCGTCACCGCCAAGTCGGCCGAGCGCTGGGACGTCGGCCACCGCATCCGCGACGTCGAGGTTGCGCCCGACGGGGCGATCTGGATGCTGGAGGATTCCGGCATCGGCGGCCTGTTCCGCGTCACGCCGAAGTAGGCCAATGCTCGCGCCCGGATGGCGACGGCCGCGCCGTCATCCGCGGACGCGGTGCGGCGCGGGGCCGCCGGAGCGGCTACTTGAACCTGATCGCGGTTCACCCATCTCCGAAGTCTCGCACCGTTGACTTCGGCGGCGCCCGTTTCGGTAACCTTAAAAAAGGGCTCGATCCGGATTATCACAGCGCCCTCGACGCGAGGGTCGCGCAGTGTTATGGACTGATCGGTATGAAAGCTGAAGCCTGTCCCCAGCTCGGCCGCCCGCGCGAATTCTGCGTGGATGAGGCTTTGGCCGCTGCGTTGAAGGTGTTCTGGCGCAAGGGTTATGACGGCGCATCCCTGACCGACCTGACCGAGGCGATGGGCGTCACGCGCCCGAGCCTCTACTGCGCGTTCGGCAATAAGGAGGCTCTGTTCCGCAAGGCGCTCGACCTCTACGAGCGCGAAAAGCTGGCCTTCGTCGACGACGCCCTGGCTGCGCCGACCGCCTACGAGGTCGCCCAGCGCCTGTTGTACGGCGGCTGCGACGCCCACACCGCCGACCCCGACACCCCCGGATGCCTGGGGGTCAACAGCGTCCTGTCCTGCGGCGGGCCTGCATCCGATTCGGTGCGCCAGGAGATTCTCGGCCGCCGCCTCGGCGTCGAGGCCAAGCTGCGCGAACGGTTCGAGCGCGCCAAGGTCGACGGGGATCTTGTGGCCGACTGCGACGCCGGGGCCCTGACCCTCTATGTCCTGACCCTGGGGCAGGGGGTCGCCCTGCAGGCCGGCGCGGGCGCCACCCGCGACCAACTGCGCTCTGTCGTTCAGATGGCCCTGCAATCGTGGCCCTGCGGGTCGAAGAGTTCCGCCGCGGCCTGAACCGTCATCAAAGGCGGCCATAAGGCCATCTTCGCCGCATCCGAGAGGGGACCCGCGAGAGCGGGGTTGAGATTTTCTTCTACCGGCTGGTACAAAAAGTTATACCGGTCGGTATGAAATGCCTTGACGCACTGCAGCGGACCCGACATTTATACCGCTCGGTATGAATTCAGCGGTCCTCAGTGAGGCCGCCTTTGCGTCAGGGGCCTCCGCCATGCAGCGTCTTCTCATCTCTACTCTCCTGCTGGCGGGCGCCGCTCACGTCGCCGCGTGCAGCCCCGCTCACTCCCAGGCCAGCACGGCCGCGCCCCCGCCCGCCGCCGTCGAGGTGACGCCGGTGGTGTTCAAGCCGTTGCGCCAGTGGACCGAGTTCACCGGCCGGCTGGAGGCCATCGACAGCGTCGACATCCATCCCCGCGTCTCGGGCTTCATAGACAGCATCCGCTTCCAGCAGGGCGCCCGCGTCCGCAAGGGCGAGGTGCTTTTCCAGATCGATCCGCGCCCCTACCAGGCTGAGGTCGATCGGCTGACGGCCGAGGTGGAGCGGGCCCGGGCCCGGGCCGCCCTGGCCGGCGCCGACGCCGACCGCGGCCAGCGCCTGATGGACCAGGACGCCATCGCCCAGGGCGAACTGGAGCGCCTGCAATCGGAGGCCAAGGCGGCCAAGGCCGACGTCTCCGCCGCCCAGGCCGCTCTGCGCACCGCCCAGCTCAACCTCAGCTTCACCCGCGTGGTCTCGCCCATCGACGGGCGCGTCTCCCGCGCCGAGATCACCAAGGGCAACCTGGTGTCGACCACCGACCTCTTGACCACCGTGGTCTCCGACGGGCCGATCTACGCCTCGTTCGACACCGATGAGCAGACCTATCTGAAGTACGCCTCGGCCGAGCGCGGCAAGGCGGCCCCGGTCTACCTCGGGCTGATGGACGAGGAGGGCTTCCCGCATAAGGGGACGCTGGCCTTCATCGACAATGCGGTGGACGAGAAGAGCGGCACCATCAACGGCCGCGGCCTGTTCGACAACGCCGAGGGACGCTTCACCCCGGGCATGTTCGCCCGCATCAAGCTCGTCTCCACCGAGGTCGAGACCGTCGCCCTGGCTCCCGAGCGGGCCCTGGGCACCGACCTCGGCAAGCGCTTCGTCCTGGTGCTGACGCCGAACAACCATGTCGAGTACCGGCCCGTGACCCTGGGCCAGGCGGTCGGCGAGCTGCGCATCATCCGCGCCGGCCTCAAGCCCGGCGACAAGGTGGTGGTGTCGGGGCTGCAGAAGGTGAAGCCGGGCGATCCGGTGACCCCGTCTCCCTCCGCCAAGCCGATCACCACCGCCGAGCTCGCGACCCTCGATCCGGCATCCTGAGACCCCGTTCTTCCCTGAAGAAAACCCGTGGCCCGCGTCCTGCGCGGGCCGCAACGGACTGAAATCATGAACATCTCCGGCTTCTTCATCAGCCGGCCCCGCTTCGCTGCGGTGCTGTCGGTCATCATCCTCATCGCGGGTCTGCTCGCCCTGCCGAACCTGCCCATCGCCGAGTACCCGGAGGTAGTGCCGCCGACCGTGGTGGTGCGCACCAGCTATCCCGGCGCCGACCCCGCCGTGATCGCCGAGACCGTCGCCGCGCCGATCGAGCAGGCGATCAACGGCATCGAGGGGATGCTCTACCAGTCCTCCCAATCGGCCGCCGACGGGGTGATGACCCTCACGGTCACCTTCGCGCTCGGCACCAACGCCGACAACGCCCA
>DAICXL010000057.1:0-16080 GCA_027312185.1 Caulobacterales bacterium
CAGAGGGAATTGTTGACCTTAGAGTGTAATAATGGTCGTTTGAATGGAGTTTTTCGTGCTCCTGAAGGCAGGATTCTACTGATTCCCAGTCATCCCGGAGTGCGCGGTAGGTCTCTATGAGGGCTTCGTTGGCGTCACTTAATTTAGCGGACACGGGCCTCATATGAAAAAACACTGAGGCTGAGCCAAGAAATGGCTCAACGTACGATGTGTATTCTTTCGGCAGCAGATGTGGAAACCGGCGGCAGAGCCAGCGCTTACCACCCGCCCATTTTAAAAATGGCGCAGTGTCCCGCTCGCCCACCTTCGCAAGCGCGAGTCCTTCGCTGGCGCTCTCGGCGCAAACAATTCCTTCGACCTGCACTATGTCCCCCCGCAACCTAAGATTGGGCACGGAACGACCTTAATTGGCAAGTGTCAGTGGCGAACCGCATTCTGGAGCTGTGTCGACAGCGAAGGCAGCCGTCAAACCCTTACCTCTTCCCGCCCATCTTAGGCCGTTCTGGGTGGGGGCTCGGCCGCCCCCCTACCGCGCCAGCACGACGTGCGTCGCGTGCTCGCTGGCTTGGTGTTCGGTAACGCTAAACCCCAGCGCCGCAAGGTCGATGCCCTCGAACAGCGCCTCGCCCTGGCCCAGCACGACCGGCGAGACGGCGAGGTGCAGTTCGTCGACCAGGCCGGCGCGCAGGTACTGGCGCACGGTGGAGACGCCGCCGCCGATCTTGACGTCGAGGTCGCCGGCCGCCGCCCGGGCCTGTTCCAGCGCCGCCTCTATGCCCTCGGTCACGAAGATGAAGGTCGTGCCGCCCTCCATGACGATGGGGTCGCGCGGATGGTGGGTGAGGACGAAGGTCGGGGCGTGATAGGGCGGGTTGGGGCCCCACCAGCCCTTCCACGCGTCGTCCGGCCACGGGCCGCGGACGGGGCCGAACATGTTGCGCCCCAGGATAAAGGCCCCGAACCCGCTCATGGCGCGCTCCGCATAGGCCTGGTCGAGGCCGTCTGAGCCGCCCGCCTCGCCGATCATGGCGTGGAAGAAGCGGGTGCCCATGATCCAGGTGTGCAGTTCATGCCCCCGCACCCCGAGCGGCAGCTCCAGACTCTGCTCCGGCCCGGCCCCGAACCCGTCGAGGGATATGGAGAAGGCGCCTACGCGGACTTTTGGCATCGGGGGTCTCCTGTTCCGACCGCGGCCGAGCAGCCGGCGTTCCGAGGACGGCCGGAAGCGCCGCGTCCCGACACATTCTCCGGGTTTTTCGAGGCGGCCGCCGCGCCGTTGCCGCTTCCCGAGCCGGTGAAGCGGTCAGCGCCTCGACGGCGCCGTCAAGGCCGGCGTGTCGCCGAAACGTGGGTCACCAATCATCCCGCTCGAAGGTGACCGTCTGCGCCTTCAGGTTCGGGCGAGCCTTGTATCCGGCGTCCAGCCAGGCCTTGCAGTGGACATGGGCGGTACCTTCGCTCCGCTCGTTCGCCCACCAGGCCGGGTGTTTGAACGCCGACTGCGGAAGAACGCCGACCAGTTCGGCTATCCGCTCGAAGCTCATCCGCAAGACCATCGAGCGCTGCGCCTTCAGGTGCTCAAGGAGCGGATCGTATTTGCCGCGACGAGCCACCATTCCACCTCTCGCTATGAAAGCTAAGTCTACGGTGGTGCGGCTCGCGGCGCCCGTCAAAACCGCGCGATTTTTCCAGGGGCCGTACCAAATCGAGCTGTATTGCGGATTCGCCCCCGGCCTCGGTCCCGTAAGGTCGTGCCGTCCTCGCCTCGCCGATCATGGTGTGGAAGAGGCGGGCGCCCATGATCCAGGTGTGCGGCTCACCGCCCCGGCGCCCCGAGCGGCTGCTCCAGGCTCTGCTCCGGCCCGGCCCCGAAGCCGTCGAGGGAGATGGAGAAGGCGCCTACGCGGACTTTTGGCATTGGTGGGCTCCTGTTCGACCCGCCGGCCAAGGCGGCCGGTCTCCCCAGGACGCTTGCAAGAGGAGCGTCCCGACACATCCGCCGCGCTTTCGACACGAGCCACCCGGATCGGCAGGACGTCGAAAATCGTCATGGCGTTTTGAACCGGGCCGCCCCTGCCGACGACAAAGGGGTGTGAGACGGCCAAGGCATGGCCGGCCGGAAGACCAACCCTCTAGCTCGGAGACCGACGATGTTCAAAATTTCCACAATGGCTTTCGCCGGCGCCCTGGCGGTTTGCGCCGCCGGTGTCTTCATGGCGACCCCGGCCTCTGCGACCACCTACGGGGCCAGCCCCAGGGCGTGCCAGGGCGTCGGATACGACGGCGGCATCCTGCAGACCGCCGGCCGCTGGAAAGGCAGCTACAAGTGCGGCTACTGGACCGGCCCTAACCTCGACCTCAAGGTCCCGGGCACGGTCTCCCCCCGTACGCAGGCCGAGGTCGAACGGACCCTGCGGGCCAAACCGAGCGAACTGGCCCGGCTGGGGCTGAAGCTGGACAGCACCGAGCAGGCGGACGCGAGGCCCGGCGTGCAGCCGGCCGCCCTGGCGCCGCGCCCGCCCGCCTGCGCCCCTGGCGAGCGTCCGCCCTGCGGCGATCACGTGGGCAATCCCCTGCCGAAGATCCCGCGGGGCGCCGCGGTCAAGGAGCCGCCGAAGGGCTGCGTTCTGCGGCCCGAAAACCCCCTGGCTTGCAGGGAGGAGGCCCGGCGCTAGGCTTCGCCGGTTGAGACGAGGCGGCCCCGGGGACCAAGCCGGGGCCGCGCTCGCCGCCCTAGTTCCTGCCACCCCGCTTCGGCCGCCCCGGCGCTTCGCGCAGCGCGCCGCCTCGTGAGACGATTGGTGACAGGTTAACCTGTCACCGAAATCGGATCAGAAATCGAAACCTGGGCAAATCGTCGAGATGGAGGAGAGCTTCACGCCGGTGAAGAAGAAGCGGATTTTCTCGTCTCGAACGCCCCTGCAATGGCGCTCGGCAGGGGCGAGGACCGGACTCAGAACCCATATGCTTTCGGAGCCGGCCAAGTTCGACGTCTGGCACGTTCCCTCCGACGTGGCCTGGATGAGATAGGAATCTTCGATCCGGCCGCGCACTAGATCCCTGCATATCGCGTCTGCGACCGCCCGCTTTGTCATGCCGACCTGGACATCCCGCCAGCGGCCGTCGGCCGGCGAGCAGCTCAGGTCTTCGCCGCATGTCCAGCCGGGTTGCTCGATGACGCGGGGATAGCACCCCGAGAGGGTGGTGACGGCGCTCGCCGCGGCGATGACTTTGAGAAGCGGCGAGCCCTTGCCCATGCCCTACTTCTTCCCGCCCCGCTTGGGCCGTTCCGCATAGCGCGCCCGGTATTCCGCGCGGGCGCTGGCCACCTCGGCCTTGGCCTCAGCTTCGCCGGTGGTGCTCATCACGTCGGCGGCGAACTGCAGGTCGAGCATCTTCAGGCGCTTGATCTCGTCGCGCATGCGGGCGGCGGTCTCGAACTCCAGGTTGGCGGCGGCCTCGCGCATCTTGTTTTCCAGGTCCTTGAGGGTGGTCTGGAAGTTGGAGCCGAGGAAGGGCTTGGCCGCCTCGGCGACGCCGAGGTCGACGGTGACCCGGTCGCCGCGCTCGAAGGGCGAGTTCATGATGTCGTCGATGTTGCGCTTCACGCTCTCGGGCGTGATGCCGTGCTCGGCGTTGTAGATCTCCTGCTTCTCGCGCCGGCGCTTGGTCTCCGCCATGGCCCGCTCCATCGAGCCGGTGATGCGGTCGGCATAGAGGACGACCTTGCCGTCGACGTTGCGCGCGGCCCGGCCGATGGTCTGGATCAGGGAGGTCTCCGAGCGCAGGAAGCCTTCCTTGTCGGCGTCGAGGATGGCGACGAAGGCGCACTCGGGGATGTCGAGGCCCTCGCGCAGCAGGTTGATGCCGACGAGGACGTCGAAGGCGCCCAGGCGCAGGTCGCGCAGGATCTCGATGCGCTCCATGGTGTCGACGTCGGAGTGCATGTAGCGGACCCGCACCCCCTGCTCGTGCATGTATTCGGTGAGGTCCTCGGCCATCTTCTTGGTCAGGACGGTGATCAGGGAGCGGTAGCCGGCCAGGGCGACGTCCTTGACCTCGGCGATGACGTCGTCGACCTGGCTGAAGCTGCGGCCCTCGGCGTCGCGCGACACCGGGCGCACCTCCACCGGCGGGTCGATCAGGCCGGTGGGGCGGATCACCTGTTCGGCGAAGACGCCGCCGGTGCGGTCCATCTCCCACGGGCCGGGGGTGGCCGAGACGTGCACCGTCTGCGGCCGCATGGCGTCCCACTCCTCGAACTTGAGCGGCCGGTTGTCCATGCACGAGGGCAGGCGGAAGCCGTATTCGGCCAGGGTGGTCTTGCGGCGGAAGTCGCCTTTGTACATCGCCCCGATCTGGGGGACGGTGACGTGGCTCTCGTCGGCGAACAGCAGGGCGTTGTCGGGGACGTATTCGAACAGGGTCGGCGGCGGCTCGCCGGGCCGGCGCCCCGTCAGGTAGCGGCTGTAGTTCTCGATGCCGGCGCAGCTGCCGGTGGCCTCCATCATCTCCAGGTCGAAGCGGGTGCGCTGCTCCAGCCGCTGCGCCTCCAGGAGCTTGCCGGTCTCGGTGAACCACTTCACCCGCTCTTCCATCTCCGCCTTGATGTGGTCGACGGCCTGTTTCAGCGTCGGGCGCGGCGTGACGTAGTGGCTGTTGGCGTAGATCTTCACCGCCGGCAGGTCGGCGGTCTTCTTGCCGGTCAGGGGGTCGAACTCGGTGATCGACTCCACCTCCTCGCCGAACAGGGTGACGCGCCAGGCGCGGTCCTCGTAGTGGGCGGGGAAGATCTCGATGGTGTCGCCGCGGCGGCGGAAGGTGCCGCGGGTGAAGGCCTGATCGTTGCGCTTGTACTGCAGGGCCACCAGGTCGGCCATGAGGCGACGCTCGTCCACCACCTCGCCGACGTCGAGGCTGAAGGTCATGGCCGTGTAGGTCTCGACCGAGCCGATGCCGTAGATGCAGGAGACCGAGGCGACGATGATGACGTCGTCGCGCTCCAGGATCGCCCGCGTCGCCGAGTGGCGCATGCGGTCGATCTGCTCGTTAATCGACGAGTCCTTCTCGATGTAGGTGTCGGTGCGGGGGACGTAGGCCTCAGGCTGGTAGTAGTCGTAGTAGGAGACGAAATACTCGACCGCGTTGTGCGGGAAGAAGCTCTTGAACTCGCCGTAGAGCTGGGCGGCGAGGGTCTTGTTGGGGGCCAGGATGATGGCCGGCCGCTGCACCGCCTCGATCACCTTGGCCATGGTGAAGGTCTTGCCCGAGCCGGTGACGCCGAGCAGCACCTGGTCCTGCTCGGAGCGGGCGTTGATGCCCTCGACCAGTTCGGCGATGGCGGTGGGCTGGTCGCCGGCGGGGGAGTAGTCGCTGACCAGCTGGAATTTCTTCCCGCCCTCGGACTTCTGCGGCCGGGCGGGGCGGTGCGGCGCCCACATCGGCATGGCGGCCTCGGAGGGGGCGTGGATGAAGGCGGCGGAGGCTTCCGCCACTCCGGTCGGCGCGCTGGAACGGGGCATGAACGGCAAGGTAAGGCGTCGGAGCGGCCCCGGCTAGGGGCGGCGGGTGAACTTAAGCGCTGCTCAGCCGCTTAAGGAGGGTCGCGACCGGCGACGCTTGATCCGGAGCCTTCCTCAATGACCAGCCGTCCTCTCCTGCTCGCCGCCTGCGCCGCCGTCGCCGGCCTGTCCCTCGCCGCCTGCGGCGACACCTCCGGCGGTCAGGCCCAGCAGACCGGCGGCGAGATCAAGGAAGCGGCCGGCGGCCTGGTCGGCGACGAAAGCCTGGAGCGCGAGGGCCAGAAGGACCAGGTCGTCGGCGGGGTGAAGGAGACGGTCGACGACGCCAAGGACGCGGTGAAGGACGCCACGAACTGATCAAAATTGCCGTCATCCCCCGGCTTGTCCGGGGGACCCACGCGACGCTGGCCATCCGACATGTCGCTTGGGTCGCCGGGACGAGCCCGGCGATGACGAAGTTTGTGGGCTCGCCTCATCTCAGCATCTTTCCCGCCCGCGGAACGTTCAGGACGCAGCCCTTAACAAAGGAGGCCGTAATGAAGGCCCTTCTCGCCGCCGCCCTGTGCACCGCATCCCTGATCGCCGCTCCCGCCCTGGCGCAGGATGGCGGCGCCGACCCCCGCGCGCCGGACGCCTATGCCGGCGTGTCCAAGGACGGCTTCTACGCCGTGATGCAGCAGCTCGACGCCGCCGAGCGCCAGGTGCGCCGCGACCCCCGGGCCATGCGCGAAATCCGCTCGATGCGCGCCTTCGCCAACCAGCAGCAGGCCCGCCATGGCGAGATCCGCGACTGGGACCGCGAGGCGATCAACACCCGCCTCGCCCGCATCCTGCCGTCCGAGCGGATGACCGCGGCGCCGGCGCGGTAGACTCTTAAGCTCCTCCCCTGCGCTCTTCGGCGCGGGGGAGGGGGACCACCGAAGGTGGTGGAGGGGGCAGCTGGGTGCGACGCTGGCTAGGTCGCGCTCCCGAAGCCCCCATCCCCCGGCTGCGCCGGGTACTTCCCCCGCGCCGAAGAGCGCAGGGGAAGAGCTTGCGGCTTCGTTCGCCGGCGCCTTACTTGCCCCGAACGGGGGAGGCGACCATGGCCAAGGGACGGGTGTTCTTCTGGGTGCTCTACGCCACGCTGGCGGTCGTCGTGCTGCTGGCGGGAACGATCTTCGTGGTCGGCTCGGCCTTCATCGGCCTGAAGCCCGCGCCGGACAGGGCCGAGCTTCCCGGCGGAGCCGTGCTGGTCAAGGACGGCTTCTCCAACGTCTTCGTGCTGCCGACCGGGCCGCGGACGGTCGCGCTGATCGACTGCGGCATGGACCCCGAGGCCAAGGCCGTCGAGGCGGCGCTCAAGGCGCAGGGCTTGGGCCCCGACGCGGTCGAGGCGGTGTTCATCACCCACGGCCACGGCGACCACACCGGCGGCTGCAAGGCTTTTCCGCGGGCGCGGATCATGGCGCTGGCGGCGGAGGTCGGGATGATCGAGGGCACGGCCTCGGCCAAGAGCCCGATGACCGGCTTCTCGGCGCCCAAGCCCAAGCCGACGGGGCTGAAGGTGGCGCGGGCCCTGGCCGACGGGCAGGTCGTCGACCTCGGCGTCCTGAGCATCAAGGCTTTCGCCGTTCCGGGCCACACCCCGGGCAGCGCGGCCTATGCGGCGGGCGGCGTGCTGTACCTCGGCGACGCCGCCAGCGTCACCGACGATGACCGGCTGCGGAGCGCCGCCTGGATCTTCTCCACCGACAGCGGGCAGGCCGAGCGGTCGCTGAGGGCCCTGGCCGGGCGGATCGCCGGCGAGAGCCCGGCGGTGCAGACCATCGCGCCGTCGCACTCGGCCACGGCGCCGGCGGCGGTGCTGGCGGCCTACGCCGCCGACTAGGTCCAGCCGCAGGCCTCGCCCTTGGTCTGGCCGGTCAGCCAGGCGTCGAGGGGCTGGAAGTACTCCAATATGCCCTGGGCGCTGATCTGCCGCTCGCCGGTGAAGGCCTCCAGCGCCTCGGGCCAGGGCTTGGACTGGCCGAGCTTCAGCATGGCCTCGAACTTGGCGCCCACCTCCTTGTTTCCGTACACGGAGCATCGGTTCAGCGGCCCGGTCCAGCCGGCCTGGCGGCAGGCGGCGCGGTAGAACTGGAACTGGTAGATCCGGGCCAGGAAGTAGCGCGTGTAGGGGGTGTTGTTCGGCACGTGGAACTTGGCCCCGGGGTCGAAGGCGTCGGCTGGGCGCGGTCCCGGCGGGGCCAGCCCCTGGTACTCCTTCACCAGCGACCACCAGGCGTCGTTGTACTGGGCCGGCTGGGTCTGGCCCGAGAAGACCTGCCAGCGCCATTTGTCGACCAGCAGGCCGAACGGCAGGAAGGCGATGGAATCCATCGCCCGGCGCAGCAGCAGCGGGATGTCGGCCTCGGGGCCGGGGACTCGGTCGATCAGGCCGAGCTGCTGCAGGTAGGTGGGGGTCAGGGCGTTCAGCCCCGCGAAGTCGCCGATCGCCTCGTGGAAGCCGTCGTTGGCGCCCGACTGGAACAGCAGCGGCTGGCCGGCGTAGGCGCGCTGGTAGAAGTTGTGGCCGAGTTCGTGGTGGACGGTGAAGAAGTCCTCGTCGTTGACCCGGGTGCACATCTTGATGCGCACGTCGTCCTTGTTGTCGATGTCCCAGGCCGAGGCGTGGCAGACCACCTCGCGGTCCCGCGGCCGGGTGATCATCGAACGCTTCCAGAAGGTGTCGGGCAGGGGCGCGAAGCCCATCGAGACGTAAAAGTTCTCGCCCGTCTTCACCATCTTCTCGGCGTCGAACTTCTGGGCGACGAGGCGTTCGGTGAGGTCGTAACCGAGGGGCGCGCCGTCCTTGGGCGCCACCACGTCGTAGATCGAGCCCCACTCCTGGGCCCACATGTTGCCGAGCAGGTCGGCGCGGATCGGACCGGTGCGGGCCTGCACCCCGGCCCCGTATTTCTCGTTCAGCCGCATGCGCGTGTAGCAGTGCAGCTTTGCGTAGAACGGCCGCATCTCGCCCCACAGCCGGTCGGTGAGGGCGGCGAAGGCGGTCGGCTCCATGTCGTACCAGGACCGCCACAGGGCGCCGGTGTCGAGATAGCCGAGCTCGCGCGAGCCCTCGTTGGCCAGGCCGACCATCTCGGCATAGAGCGGCCGCATCGGCGGCGACACCTTGCGCCAGCCCTCCCACACCGCCTTGATCTCGGCCGGGTCGCGGGAGGTGCGCAGCAGGTCCTCCAGGTCGTCCAGGGCCAGGGTCTTGCCCTTCCACTCGAACTTGCCGGTCGAATAGAGGGTGTCGAGCTCAGTCTGCAGGTCGGCCAGCCGCTGCGAAGCCCCGGCGCGGGTCGGGGCGGGCAGGACGATGGCCTGTTTCAGGAGGTAGAGCTTGCGCCGGGTCGCCGGGTCGAGGGCGACCTGGTCGAAGCGGGCGGCCTCCTTGGCGAAGCGGACGGTGGCGTCGGTCACCTCCGCGCTGGCCTTGGCGGCCAGCCAGTTGGTGTCCTCGTTGATGTAGGTCGCCTGCACCCATGACGCCCGGGCCGAATACTGGCTGAGCACGGCCAGCTCCTTCTCGGCGCGCTCGACGAAGGCGCGGGCCGCCGCCGGGGTCGGGGCAGGGGCCTTTCGCGCGGGCGCCGCCTCTCTTGCTTGCACAGAGGGGGCGGCGGAGCCGAGCGCCAGGACGGCGGCGGTGGCGAGCAGCAGACGGCGCATGGACGGACCTCCGGGGACGCCCCGATGGGACGGCCCGCGGCCGGCGGCGTCAAGCGCCGCGGCGAGGCATCGTCTTGGCGCGCGTTCGAGCGGCGAAACCGCTCGCACTTTCGCCTGACGCGCTTAGTGCAGGGCGGTCGAGACCATGCCGAGCGAAACGGCCGCGCGGGCCGGCCCCGAGGGCAGGACGTGACCGCCGGCGCTCAGGACCCTGGCCACGACCTGCAACGCGAAGATCAGGTGCTCGGACGGCTCCTGGCCGGTCAGCCCGCTGATCTGGGCCCGCAACTCGGCCTCGTCTCCCCCGAGCGAACGCTGGGCGGCGGAGACCACGGCGACCATGGCCTGCTCGTCGGCGCTGACGCAGGCGCAGCCGGGGATGTGCACCACCAGGCGCCGCCGCGCCGTCACCCCGATGGTCATCACCACGGCCTGATAGGCCGCCAGGGCCTGCGGTCCCGCGTCGCCGCAGATCCGCGAGAAGGTCTGCATCAGCAACGGACAGTCCTCGTGGCCGAGGCAGATCGCGCGCAGGGCCCAGATCAGCATGTGCTCGGGCCGGGACAGCTCATAGACGCGAGGGGGGCTGTGGCGGTCTGCGTCCATGGGGTTCTCCTTGATAGCCGGGCCATAATATGCGAATAGTTCTCAATCGCAATGAGGAAGCGGAGATGGCTTCGACCCCGCCCGAACTGACGCTGGAAGAGATGCTGGCCGACCCGATCGTCCGGCTGGTCATGCTCAGCGACGGCGTCCGCGCCGAGGAGGTGCGGGCGGTGATGGAGGAGGCCAGTCGGCGGCGGGCGCGGGCGCGCGCCGCGTAAGGTTTAGAAAAGTCTGTCATCCCGGAAAGCCGCAGGGCTTATCCGGGACCCAGGGGGACCGGGTGGTGCGTGCGGCCCCTGGGTCCCGGCTCAAGGCCGGGATGACAGCTTATGGGCGCCCCCTACAGCTTCAGCGCCAGCGACAGGCTGACGTTGCGGCCCGGCTGGCTATAGGCCTGCCGGCCGACGGCGTTGGAGGCCAGGCCGCGGGCGTCGCTCCACCAGTAGTAGGTCTGGTCGGTGATGTTGAAGACGCCGGCGCGCAGGGTGGCGGCGGGGGTCACGTTCCAGAACACGGTGGCGTCGAAGACCGCGAAGTCCGCCGGCAGGAAGCAGCTCGGGGTGCAGGCGATGCCGGCGCGGCCGGCGGACTTGGCCGCCGAATAGACCGCGAAGACCTGACCGCCGAACCGCCCCGCCCGTTCGCGCCAGCCGAGGCCCAAGGAGGCCTTGAACGGTTCGATGGTGGCGAGCGCGCTCTTCACCCCGTTGGTGGTCGAGTTCCCCCGGGTGGCTGAGGCCGCGCCGGTGAGGGTGAAGCCGCCGCCCAGCCCGACCTGGGCCCGGGCCTCGACGCCGCTGATGCGCACCGCCGCCCGGTTGACGAACTGGTAGACCGCCGGATTGGCCGGGGTGAACGACCCCGAGACCTGCACCTGGTCGATGAAGTCCCGGTACTTGCCGGTGAAGGCCGCGCCGCTGACCGACCAGCCCGGGCCGTGCAGCCGCACCCCGCCCTCGACGGTGCGGCTGGTCTCCGGCTTCAGGTCCGGGTTCGACACCGACCGATAGTTGGAGACCGGGTTGGAGAAGCCGTTGTTGACCTGCGACGGGCTGGGGGCCTTGAAGCCCGCCGCCGCATTGGCGAACAGGGTGACGAGGCCGGAGGCCCGGAACACCGCCCCGAACTTGGGGGTCAGGCGCGAATCGCTCTGGCCCGCCGGGACGCTGGCGGTGAACAGGGGATCGGCCTTGGGACTGAGCTTGTAGTAGTCGAGGCGCAGGGCGGGATAGAGCGACAGCTTGCCCGCCGCCGTGGTGATCTCGTCCTGAATGAAGGCGCCGGCCAGGGTGTAGTCGGTGGTCGGGAAGGCGCGGGTGGGGAAGGCCTCGCCCGGCGGGGGCACGGTCCCGTCGCGCAGGCCGACCTGGCGGGTGAGGGAATAGTCCGCCCCATAGACGAACAGGTGCGACAGCCGGTCCGTGCCGAACCGGCTCTGGGCGTCGACGGCCGCGCCCCACACCCGGTTGGTGAAGAGGGCGTCGCGGACACGGTCGGCGGCGGTGTTGCGGTCCTCGGCCGAGTACTGCCGGGTGCGGCTGTCCTGGTAGAAGACGGTGGTGTGGGCGGCGGAGATCAGGCCGCCGCCGTCCTGGTAGCGGTGGTCGAGGCTGACCCGGTTGCGCTTCAGGGTGTCGAAGGCGGTCAGGCCCAGGGTGCTGGTCGCCGCCAGCGGGGGCAGGGCGACGGCGCTGAGCACCACCCAGTCGGTGTCGCTGTCGAGGTGGTCCCAGGTCAGCCGCAGGCGGTTATGGGCGTCGGGGGCGTAGACCAGCTTGCCGAGGAAGGCGTTGGAGGCGTTGTCCTCCGGGTTGGCGGTGGTGCGGGTGATGTTGGGCGCGTCGTTGTCGCCGCCGGTCTTCTGGCCTTCGCCGTCCCTGCGGGTATAGGCGAGCATGGCCTCCCACGACCCCGACCGCCCGGCCAGGACAGCGCTCTTGGACCAGCTTTCGTCGGCGGAAGCGTAGCCGACCCTGGCGCGGGCGGCCCAATTCCGTCCCGGCGCGAGCAGGTCCGACGGGTCCTTGGTGATGAAGCTGACCGAGCCGGCGACGCCGTCGCTGCCATAGAGGGCCGAGGCCGGGCCGCGCACGATCTCCACAGACTTGAGCACGTCGAGGTCGACATAGTCGCCGCGGCCGACCGACTGGGCGCCGAAGCTGTAGGCGTCGGGGATGCGCACCCCGTCGACCTGGATCAGCACCCGGTTGCCCTCCAGGCCGCGGATGTTGAAGCCGCTGGCGCCGTCGCGGCCCGTGGAGGCCCCGGCGGCGGTGAAGCGCGACGGGCTGGACCGGACGGCCACGCCCGGCTCGAACCGCACCAGATCCTTGATGTCGACGACCAGGTTCTCCTCGATCGTCGCGGCGGTGATGACGCTGACCGTGGCCGGAACGTCGTCGGCCTTCTTCTCGGTGCGGGTGACGCTGACGGTGAGGGGGTCCAGGGCGCTGACGGTCCCGGTCTCCCCGGTCTCCGGCGCGGAGGCGGCGTTGGCCTGTCCAGCCATGGCGGCGACGAGGGCCAGGAGCGAGACCGCGGCGAGGCGGCGATGAATGAGCGGCATGGATGTCCCCGACCAGCTATTGCGAACGCTTCGCATTAGCGCTGATGGGGCCGGTTAAGGCCGAGCTTCAGGGGAGTCAAGAAAACTGCGATTGATTCTCAGAATCATTAGCGATAGAGCGTCAGCGACCCTGAGCCCAAGGACCCGGCCCATGTCGATCGCCGCCCGCCTGCTGGCCTGCGCGCTGCTGCTGCTCCCGGCGGCGGCGGCGGCCCACGCGCCCTATCTGCTGCCCAATGTCTTCGACCTGACCACCCGCGACCACGTGACGGTCACGGCCTCGTTCACCGAGGTGTTCTTCGAGTCGGAGGTGGTGATGAAGTCCGACGCCTACGCCGTGGTCGACCCGCGCGGCCGGCGGACCCTGCTGACCCCGACCTACCTGTCGGACGTGGCCGTGTTCGAGGCGCCGATCCCGACCCCCGGGACCTACCGCATCACCACCGGCGCCCGGGTCGGCCGCGTCGCCAAGGCCTATTTCGCGGGCGGCAAGTGGGCGTTCCTGGAGGAGCCGGGCGATCCGGTTCCCGCCGGCGCGACCCTGGTCGACATGCAGAGCCTGACCACCGCCGACGTCTATGTCAGCCGCGGCGCCCCCGACGAAGCCGCCCTGGCGCCGACCGGCAAGGGGCTGGAGTTCAGGGCGATCACCCACCCTAGCAGCATCTTCATCGGCCAGGACGCGGTGTTCGAGGCCCTGTTCGAGGGCAAGCCCGTGCCGAACCTGGCGGTGGAGATCAGCCGCGGCGACGGCCGCTTCGGCGACGGCAAGCCGCCGGCCCAGACGACGACCGGCGCGGACGGCCGCTTCACCGTCAGGCCGGCCCGGCCCGGCCTGTTCCACATCATGAGTCGCTATCGGGTCCCGCCGACCCCTGAGGTGGCGGCCGCCCGCAGCTTCACCTACGCCCTGACCTTCGAGGCCACAGAATGAGACCGCAACCGATCCTCGCCGCCGTACTGGTGACGTTCGTCGCCGGCGCCGCCCTGGCTGCGTCCCACAGCCGCGACACCTTCATCGCCGAGGAGGATTCCAACGGCGACGGCAAGGTCGGCAAGGACGAGTACGCCGCCGGCCGCGCCCGCCAGTTCAGGGCCATCGACGCCAGCGGCGACGGCACGATCAGCCAGGGCGAATATATGCAGGAGTTCCGGGCGCGCCTGGACGGCGGCAAGGTCTCGCCCCTGCCGGTCAGCGCCGACCTGCACCGCCGCCAGATGTCTCAGACCGCCATCCGCTTCAGGGTGCTCGATTCCAACGACGACAAGGCCATCACGCCGGCGGAGTTCGACTATTCGGGCTGGACCATGTTCATCCACCACGACACCGACAAGGATGGCGAGGTCTCGAAGGCCGACCCGGTCAAGCCCGAGGCCAGCAACTAGCGCCCGACGCCGGCGCCGACATAGACCCCGCCGCCGCCGGACGCGGCGCGCTGCTCCGCGTCATGGCTACAGGCGGCGACGGTCAGGCATACCGACAGGGCGCACAGGGTGATGAGGGGGATCTTCTTGAGGAAGGGGGCCATCTGCGCTCGCTCGAAAAGGGTCGCTGCCGAAACGGCGGGCGGGGCGGGCGGTTCCTGACGCCTAGGTGGCGGTGCGCTGCACGGCGCCGCCCCGGCGGGCGCGCAGGTAGAATTTCTCGTTGAAGGTCAGTCCGTTCTTGATCACGTACTTGACCAGGGCCTCGTAGGTGTACTGCCCCTCGGACATGATCACATTGTCGCCGGTGGCCGTGAGCAGGCCCGCGGGGACACAGCCGGTAGTCGTCGCGCCGCCGCAGTTTGGCACGGTGGCGCCGTTCGCCAGCTTCGCCAGCCCCGTGGCCTGCCCAGCCGGCGTTTCGCTCCAGTCGACGATGGACAGGCCCTGGGCGTTGCGGGTGACGCTGGTCACCCGCAGCTTCAGGGGGGTGGTGGGAAACGGGCTGAGGATGACGGTGGCGGCCCGGAAGATTCCCACGATGCCGGTGTCGGTGACCTTGTCGGCCTGGGCCACGAGGTCGCCGACCGCGGAGGCCGCGTGGCTGACCCGGCGCTGCACGGTCATGCCCTGCGAGAGCTCCGCCAGGCCCATGAAGGTGGTGATCAGCACCGGGGCGATGAGGGCGAATTCGACCGCCGACACGCCGCGCCGGTCGCGCCGCCAAGCCTCCAGGAAGGGCAGAAATGGGAGGAAGGGGACACGGCCTCGCATCAGAACGGCTCGTTTCGGAAGGTGGCCGCCGCGATGATCTGCTTCGACTTTTTCCCGCTGTCGGCGTCGGTGAACTCCTGCAGCCCGCCCATCGGCAGGAACGGCGTAATCTGGGTCCAGGTGTAGAACGATCTCACCAGCACGATCTCGCCCGCCGCCCCAAGCTCGAATTTCAGCTTGGTGGGGTCGAAGGTTCCGCCCGAGGAATTGAGGTCCGACACCGGCGGATTGCTGAACTCGCTGAAGGTCCGCACGTCGATTTTAAGGTTGGTGTTGCACTGCGACTGCATCCAGCCCAGCTGGTCGCAGATGGATTTGCGGAAGGTCGCCACGGTGGCCGTGCCGCCCTTCTGCAGGCTTCCGGTGCGCACCTCCCGGGCCGCCTGGGTGGTGGCGTTCTCCAGGGTGGAGGTCATCAGGAACACGAGCCCCAGCTCGATGATCGCGAACAGCATGAACAGCAGCGGCGCCACGACCAGGGCGAACTCGACCGCCATGGCGCCCGAGCGGTCGGCCGTGAAGCGGCGCAGCCGCGTTCGAACCTGGGGTTTGTCGTGCTCGGCCATCATCGCGATACTAGCCGAGGCTTCCTAAGCAACAGTTAGGGCCGCCCGATTACGGCGTGCCGCCGCCGCCCAGGGCCGAACCCAGGGCGCCGGCCACGCCGCCGCCGGAGGGCGCCGCGCCGCCGCCGCCGCCGCCGCTGGGCCCGCCGCCCGCGCCCGAGCGCATGGCGGGCTGGCAGCTGGCCGCGCAGGCCATGTCGGTGCGTGCGGAGCCGCGGAAGACCGAGACCCGCCCCGCGTTGCCGGCGGTGACCACCACCTCGCTGGAGTAGACGTTGCGGCCGTCGCGATCGAGGGCGACGACGTTGGTCGTGCCGTAGCCGTTGCCCATCAGGTAGAAGGTGTGGCTGTCCACCACCCGCACGTCGGCGACGCCCGGGTTGGCGATGACCACCGAGCTGATCAGGCCGCCGACGTCCACCCGCACCGCCTGGTCGATCGGCACCGACACCACCTCGGCGGCCCGGGCGGGGGCGAGGAGGCCAGGGCCCGCGACAGCCGCGGCGGTCAGGGCGGCGAAGGCGAAACGGACGGCAGGACGCATGGGCGGGCGCATGGGCAATCCCTTTGAAGGCGGACGGCTGCCGCGCGAGCGCGCGGCGGCTGACGGCCAAACTGCGCGCGAATGGTCAACAAAGTCTCAAAGCCCGCCCCGGGTGCGGCTAAACGCCCGCAAAGCGCCGCGGCGAATGCACTAAATCGGCAAAAGAATGAGGGCTCATCTACTACAGATAGGCTTGTTAAGTCCTCACTAACCATAGTCAGTGCTGATATCGGCGGTGCTATTCATTCGACATTAACATGAAACAGGCCACATGGCGGCGTGTTCCGAGGTCAATCGAGCGGGGACGGCTCGGAGGCCGCGCCTTAATGAGGAGATCTAGAATGTCGAAGTTCGTTACGCGTTTCGTCAAGGACGAGT
>DAICXL010000058.1:0-15956 GCA_027312185.1 Caulobacterales bacterium
AACGGGACGAACACCGTCACCTTCAAGCCCGGGGTCTACACCATCAAGGGCGGCGGCTGGAACGTGAACGGCGGGTCGTGGACGGGCAGCGGCGTCACCTTCTATTTCGCCGACACCTCGAAGATCCAGTTCAACAGCGCCGTGTCCGGCACGCTGAGCGCCCCGACCAGCGGGGCCCATTCCGGCATCCTGTTCTACGAGGCGGCGGGCCTGTCCAAATCGGCCTTCATCCTCAATGACAGCGCCAACACCAAGTGGACGGGGCTGGTGTACCTGCCCAGCCGCAACGCCACCTACAACTCGGGCGCGACCCTGACGAGCCCGTCGCTGACCCTGGTGTTCAACCGGCTGATCCTGAACAGCGTGAAGTGGAGCCTGACCCCGTCGCAGCGGGCGCCGAGCGGCGGTCAGACCGCCGGCGGCGGGGTCCGGCTAGTCGAGTAGCCGTCACGCCACCTGGGGCATGTGCTTCATCAGCTTGTCGAGGGTGATCGGGTACTCGCGCACCCGCACGCCGGTGGCGTTGTAGACGGCGTTGGCGACCGCAGCCCCCACGCCGCAGATGCCAAGCTCGCCCACGCCCTTGGCCTTCATCGGCGACGACATCGGGTCGGTCTCGTCGAGGAAGATCACCTCCTGGTGCGGGATGTCGGCGTGGACCGGCACCTCGTAGCCGGCCAGGTCGTGGTTCACGAAGAAGCCGCGGCGGTGGTCGATGGCCAGCTCCTCCATCAGGGCGGCGCCGGCGCCCATGGTCATGGCCCCGATCACCTGGCTGCGCGCCGACTTCGGATTGAGGATGCGCCCGGCGGCGCAGACCGCGAGCATACGGCGGATGCGGATCTCGCAGGTGTCGACATCGACGCCGACCTCGACGAAATGCGCCCCGAAGGTCGACTGCTGGAATTTCTTGTCGAGGTCGCCGTACTCCATGACGTCCTCGGCGACGAGGCCGGCCGGACCGGCCGCCTCGGCCAGGGTCATGCTGCGCCCGCCGGCGCGCACCCGGCCGCCGGCAAACTCGACATCGGCGGAATTGAACCCGGCCTTCTGAGCCACCGCCTCACGCAATTTCATGCAGGCGGCGTAGACCCCTGCGGTCGAGCTGTTGGCGCCCCACTGGCCGCCGGAGCCGGCGGAGATCGGGAACGCGGAATCGCCCATCCGCACGCGCACCTTGTCCAGGCCCACGCCCATCATCTCGGCCGCCGTCTGGGCGATGATGGTGTAGGTGCCGGTGCCGATGTCGGTCATGTCGGTCTCGACCGTGACATTGCCCTCGGCGTCCAGGCGCACGCGGGCGGCCGACTGCATGACCAGGTTGTTGCGGAAGGCGGCGGCGACGCCCATGCCGACCAGCCACTGGCCGTCGCGGACCTGGCCCGGCCGGGCGCTGCGCCGGCTCCAGCCGAAGCGGTCGGCGCCGGTGCGCAGGCAGGTGATCAACTGGCGCTGCGAGAACGGGCGCTCGGGCTTTTCCGGATCGACCTGGGTGTCGTTGAGAACGCGCAGGGCGATCGGGTCCTGGCCGAGCTGTTCGGCCAGTTCGTCCATGGCGATCTCCAGGGCCATCAGCCCCGGGGCTTCTCCCGGCGCGCGCATGGCGTTGCCCTCGGGCAGGTCGAGCACGGCCAGGCGGTGGGCGGTCATGCGGTCGGCGCCGGCATAGAGCAGGCGCGTCTGGTTGGCCGCGGTCTCCGGCCCGCCGCCGGGCAGGTCGCCGGACCAGCTTTCGTGGCCGATGGCGGTGATCCTGCCGTCGCGCCCGGCGCCGATGCGGATGCGCTGGATGGTGGCGGGGCGGTGGGTGGTGTTGTTGAACATCATCGGCCGGGTCAGGGCCACCTTGACCGGCCGGCGGACCTGGCGCGCCGCCAGGGCGGCCAGCAGGGCGTCGGCCCGCAGGAACAGCTTGCCGCCGAAGCCGCCGCCGACGAAGGGCGAGATCAGGCGCACGTTCTCCTTGGGGACTCCCAGGGTCTTGGCCATGTCGCCGACGCCCCAGTCGATCATCTGGTTCGAGGTCCAGATGGTGACCTTGTCGCCCTCCCAGGCCGCGATGCTGGCGTGCGGCTCCATCATGGCGTGGGCGTGGTCGGGGGTGGTGTAGGTCTGGTCGAGCTTGACCGGGGCGGCCGCGAAGCCGCCGGCGAAGTCGCCCTTGGCGGTATCGGGCTCGCCATCCTTGGGCTTGGTCGCCCCGCCCTTGGCGGCGGCGAGGTCGAAGGCGCCCTTGGCCGGCGCATAGGTCACCCGCACCAGGGCGGCGGCGGCCCTGGCCTGTTCGAAGGTCTCGGCCACCACGACGGCGACGGCTTGGTGATAGTGCTCGATCTCGGGCCCGCCCAGCAGCTTGGCGGTGTTGTACTGGCCCTTGCCGAGCTTGCCGGCGTTGGCGGCGGTGAGCACGCCCACAACCCCCGGCGCGGCCCGCGCGCGGGCGGTCTCGATGGCGGTGATGCGGCCCTTGGCGATGCCTGCCCCGACCACATAGCCATAGGCCTGGTTGGCGCCGACGTCATTGCGCTCATAGGCATAGGCCGCCGTCCCGGAGGTCTTGCGCGGCCCGTCGATGCGGTCGGTCGGCTTTCCGATCACCTTCAGCTGGTCGATGGGGTTGGTGGTCGCGGGGGTGTCGAACTTCATCGGGTCAGGCCTTGGCTTGCGCCAGCGCGGCGGCGAGCGTGCGCTCGGCCAGCGGCAGCTTGAACGCGTTCTCGGGGGTCGGCTTGGCGCCCGCGAAGAGCTGGGCGGCGACGGCGCGGGCGCCGCTGGGCATGGCGCCTTCCGCCGCCTCCACCCGCCAGGGCTTGTGGGCGACGCCGCCGACGGCGACACGGCCCGTGCCGTCGCGCTGGACCACGGCGGCGACCGAGACCAGGGCGAAGGCGTAGGACGCCCGGTCGCGGACCTTGCGGTAGATGTGTTCGCCGCCGACGGGCGGCGGCAGGCTGACCCCGGTGATCAGCTCGCCCTTTTCCAGCACGGTCTCGATGTGGGGCGTGTCGCCCGGCAGGCGATGGAAGCCGGCGATGGGGATGGCGCGGGTCTGGCCGTCGGCGCGGACGGTCTCGACCCGGGCGTCGAGCACCCGCATGGCCACCGCCATGTCGCTGGGGTGGGTGGCGATGCAGGCGGTGCTGGTCCCGATCACCGCCAGCTGGCGGCTGACCCCGCCGATGGCCGAGCAGCCGCTGCCCGGCTGGCGCTTATTGCAGGGCTGGGCGGTGTCGTAGAAATAGGGGCAGCGGGTCCGCTGCAGCAGGTTGCCGGCGGTCGTCGCCTTGTTGCGCAACTGGCCCGAGGCCCCGGCCAGCAGGGCCCGCGACAGCACCGCATAGTCCCGGCGCACGGTGCGGTCGGCCGCAAGGTCGGTATTGCGCACCAGGGCGCCGATGCGCAGTCCGCCGTCGCCGGTGGGCTCGATCTTGTCGAGGGCCAGGCCGTTGACGTCGATCAGATGGGCCGGGGTCTCGATCTGCAGCTTCATCAGGTCGAGCAGATTGGTGCCGCCGGCGATGAAGCGGGCGTTGGGCAGGCGGGCCATGGCCGCCGCCGCCTCGCCGGGAGAGCGGGCGCGCTCGTAGGTGAAAGCCTTCATGCCCGCTTCCCCGCCACTTCGGTGATCGCTTCGACGATGTTGGAATAGGCGCCGCAGCGGCAGATGTTGCCGCTCATTCGCTCACGCAGTTCCGCCTCGGTCACCTCCGACGGCGCGGTCAGGCTGGCGCTGACGTGGCTGGGGATGCCTGCCTTGATTTCGTCGAGCACCGCCACGGCCGAGCAGATCTGGCCGGGGGTGCAGTAGCCGCACTGGTAGCCGTCGTGTTTGACGAAGGCGGATTGCATGGGGTGCAGGCGGTCGGGCGCGCCCAGCCCCTCGATGGTGGTGACCTCGTCGCCCTCGTGCATGACGGCGAGCGACAGGCACGAGTTGATCCGCCGCCCGTCGACGATGACCGTGCAGGCGCCGCACTGGCCGTGGTCGCAGCCCTTCTTGGTGCCCGTGAGCTTGAGGTGCTCGCGCAGGGCGTCCAGCAGGGTTGTGCGGGTGTCGAGGTCGAGGCTGCGCGCCTCGCCGTTCACCTCGAACGTCACCTTGGCCATCACCGGCGCCGGCTCGCCCGGGGCCTGGGCGTTCAGGCTGGTCGGCGAGGCTGTCGCCGCCACCGATCCCGCCCCCGCGAGCAAGAGGCCCCGCCGGGAGATTTCGATATCGCTTGGATTGATCATAGGCCCTCACGCACCCAGCCGACCGCACAGGCCCGAGGCGCCGCTCGGGCCATACTGATGGGGGAACGCGTGGAGGCGGGAAAAGACCCCGCAAACCGTGTCTTTTAATCGCCTGACGGGTTCAGCCCCAAAGCGGGGGCTACGAGGCCGAACCCTGGTCGCAGGCCGCCTTAGCGCTTGGGCGCGACGCGGTAGATCGTGCCGTTGTCGGCGGCGACGTAGATGGCGCCGTCGGGGCCCTGGTTCACGTCGCGGATGCGCTGCTTGAGGTCTTGCAGCAGCCACTCCTCGCCGGTCACCCGGTCGCCGTTCATGACCAGGCGGACCAGCTTCTGGCTGCCCAGGCCGCCGACGAAGACGTTGTTGCGCCACGCCGGGAACAGGGCGCCGGTGTAGAACAGCATGCCCGAGGGGGCGATCACAGGGTCCCAATAGTACTTGGGCTGCTCCATGCCCGCCTGGGCGGTGGCGCCGCCGGGCAGCTTCACGCCGCGGTACTCGATGCCGTAGCTGATCACCGGCCAGCCATAGTTCTTGCCGGCCTCCGGGCGGTTCAGCTCGTCGCCGCCGCGCGGGCCGTGCTCGATGGTCCACAGCTGGCCCGTGACCGGGTGCAGGGCCGCGCTCTGCGGGTTGCGGTGGCCGTAGGACCAGATCTCGGGCTTGGCGCCCGCGCGGCCGACGAAGGGGTTGCTCTTCGGGATCGAGCCGTCCTTGTTGATGCGGATGACCTTGCCCAGGGTGGTGTTGAGGTCCTGGGAAAAGACCCGGGTCTCATCCAGCGAGCGCTCGCCGAAGGTCACGTACAGGGTCCCGTCCTTGGCGAAGACGATGCGCGAGCCGAAGTGCAGGCGCGATTCCCAGGTCGGGAGCTGGCGGGCGATGACCTGGACGTTCTCCAGCTTGGGCGCGGCGCCGTCCACCAGGCGGGCGCGGGCCACCGCCGTGCCATTGCCGCCCTCGCGGGGCTCGGCATAGGTGAAGAAGATCATCTGGTTGCGGGCGAAGTCGGGATCGACGGCGACGTCGAGCAGGCCGCCCTGGCCGACGGCGTAGACCGCCGGCACGCCGGCGACCGGCGCGGAGAGCTTGCCGTCCTTGCCGACGATGCGCAGCCGGCCGGCGATCTCGGTGACCAGCATGCGGCCGTCGGGCAGGAACTCGATGGCCCAGGGCTTTTCGAGGCCGGTGGCGAAGGGGGTGACGTCGAGCGCGATGTTGCTGGGTGCGGCGGGGGCGCGGGTCTGGCCCGCGAAGGCCGGCTTGTAGTCGCTGTTGGCTGGACGGGTCTCAAGTCCAGCGGTCTGGGCGCCGGCGGCGCCGGTCCCCAGGGCGGCTGCGACCGTGATGGCGGCGAGAGGGGCGGCGAAGTTGCGCATCGGGCGTCGTTTCCTGGATTTTCTGTGAGGTTGCGCCGACTATAGCCCCGGTCCCGCCAAGCTCGCGAGCCCTCTGTGCTCAGCGTCGACTCAGCGATCCACGTTCTGGAGCAGGTGCTCGGGATAGCGGGCGCCCTGCACCTCGACCGTCGCCAGCGCCGCGTCGATCTCGGCCAGGTCGGCCGGCGCCAGCGCCACGTCGGCGGCGGCGATGTTCTCCTCCAGCCGGTGCAGCTTGGTGGTGCCGGGGATCGGCACGATCCACGGCTTGCGCGCCAGCAGCCAGGAGAGCGCGATCTGGGCCGGCGTCGCCCCCTTGCCCGCCGCGATGTCGCGGATCACCGCCACCAGGGCTTGGTTCGCCTGCCGGGCCTCCGGCGAGAAGCGCGGAATGCCGTTGCGGAAATCCTTGGCGTCGAAGGTCGTGGCGCCGTCGATCGCGCCGGTCAGGAAGCCCCGCCCGAGGGGGCTGAAAGGCACGAAGCCTATGCCAAGCTCTTCGAGCACCGGCAGGACGGTGGTCTCGGGCTCGCGCCACCATAGGGAATATTCGCTCTGCAGCGCCGCCACCGGATGGACGGCGTGGGCTCTACGGATGGTCTCCGGGCCCGCTTCGGACAGGCCGAAATGCTTGACCTTGCCCTCGGCGATCAGATCCTTCACCGCGCCGGCCACGTCTTCAATCGGAACCTTGGGGTCGACCCGGTGCTGGTAGAACAGGTCGATGACGTCGGTGCGCAGCCGCTTCAGCGCCGCTTCGGCCACGGTCCGGATGCGTTCGGGCCGGCTGTCCTGGCCCTTGCGCGCGTCGCCGTCCTCGAAGCCGAACTTGGTGGCGATGACCACCTGGCCCCGCACCGGCGCCAGGGCTTCGCCCAGCAGGGCCTCGTTGGTGAAGGGTCCGTAGACCTCGGCGGTGTCGAAGAAGGTGACGCCCCGCTCCACCGCCGCCCGGACCAGAGCGATCGCGTCGGCCGCCTCGATCGGCTGGCCGTAGCCGTGGCTGAGCCCCATGCAGCCGAGGCCGATGGCCGAGACTTCGAGGCCGCCCGCCCCGAGTTTGCGCTTGTGCATGATCACTCCTGCCAACGGCCGGTCTGGAAGCCCGCGACAACGGACCCTAAGGTGTCGGGCAAGGCCATACACCCACGATACGCGCGAGGAGAAGACAGAGGATGAGCGACGCGAGGATCGGACGCCGGACCATGCTGGGCGCCGCCGGACTGTGGCTGGCGCGGCCCATCACCGCCCTGGCGGCGGCGGCGCCCAAGGCCGCCCCCAAGCCGGCCGCAAAGCCCCGGGTCAGGATCGAGACCCCGCGCGGGGTGATCGTGGTCGAACTGGAGGACAGGAAGGCGCCGATCACCGCCGCCAACTTCCTCCGCTATGTCGACGCCAAGAAGTTCGACGGGGGGACCATCTACCGCGCCTCGCGCACCCCGGGGGTGAAGGGCGCCGGCACCATCCAGGGCGGCATCTCGCCCAAAGCCCGCAAGTTCCGCCCCATCGCCCACGAGAGCACCCGCACGACCGGGCTGAAGCATCGGGCGGGGACCATCTCCATGGGCCGCAACGAGCCCGGCTCGGCCCAGTGCGACTTCTTCATCTGCGCCAGCCCCCAGCCCTATCTCGACGCCAAGCCCGGCCAGGCCGGCGACAACCAGGGCTATGCGGCCTTCGGGAGGGTGGTCGAGGGCATGCCCGTGGTGAAGCGCATCCTGGCCATGCGCACCGACGGCAAGACCTATGAGGCGGCGATGAAGGGGCAGATGATCAACCCGCCGGTGCAGATCGTCAGTATGAAGCGGGTGTGACAAACCAAGAGGACCCTGACGGACCACCGACGCCCCCGGCGACCGACGGCGGCCGCCGGCCTGGGGCGCGTTTCGTCTGGCTGTTGCTGGGCTACGGCTTCGTCGGCCTGGGCGTCATCGGCGCCCTGCTACCCCTCCTCCCGACGACGATCTTCCTGATCCTCGCCGCCGCCTGCTTCGCCCGCTCGTCGCCGCGCATGGAGGCCTGGCTGCTCGCCCACCGGCAGTTCGGGTCGCCGTTGCGCGCCTGGCGCGCCGAGGGCGCCATCGGCAGGCGCAGCAAGGTCCTGGCGTGCGGCGGCATGACGGTCGGCTACATCCTCTTCGTCGCAGGCGCGCGGCCCAGCCTCGTCGTCGCTCTCCTTGTCGGCCTGGCCATGGCCGCCTGCGCCGCCTTCGTCGTGACACGGCCCCGGCCGGGCGCAGACGACCCAAGCGCGGATAGGACGCCGTGCGCCCGGTTTGCGGCGCCGCAGGCGCGATCTGCCGAACCTGCCGCTTCACCTGATCGCAAGTCGGGCAATCGCCAGCGATCGGAAATCTCAGGCCGGCGAGCGCGTTGACCGGTTTTGACCTCAAGCGCAAACGCGGTGAACCCTCTACGGGGCAAGGGGAACAGCGGCGCCGGTTCGCTGAACGACAAGGGGATCCGATTGAGCCGTTCCAAGCTGTTTCTGTCCGTGGCCATGGCCGTCGTTCTAGGCGCGACGGGGGCGGCGGCGGAGCCGGGCCCCCTGGACAAGGCCAAGGTCTCGCCCGGCGACGTCATCGTCGACGTCAGCGTCACCGAGGGCACCTCGATGGCCGTGTCGGTCTCGCCGGACGGCAGGCAGCTGGTCGCCGACCTGCAGGGCAGCCTGTGGATCATGCCCGCCGCCGGCGGCCCGGCCCGCCGCATCACCGACATCTTCAACGACGCCCGCCAGCCGATGTGGTCGCCGGACGGCAAGACCATCGTCTTCTTCGCCTTCCGCGACGGGGGCTACGACCTGTGGTCGATCAAGCCGGACGGGACCGAGCAGAAGAAGCTGACCACCGGGGCCTTCGACGACCGCGATCCGATGTGGTCGCCGGACGGGCGCAAGATCGCCTTCGCCTCCGACCGGGGCGAGCCGGGCAAGAGCAGCTTCAACATCTGGACGCTGGAGCTGGCCACCGGGCGGCTGGAGCAGGTGACGAACAATGCGTTCGAGAACCGCCTGCCGACCTGGTCGCCGGACGGCTCCCAGATCGCCTACGCCAGCACCCGCGACGGGGTCTCGGCTATATATGCCGTCACCTTGGGATCGGCGCAGGAACGCGAGCTGCGCCGGGTGGCCGGCGCCGTCGCCGGGCCCTCGTGGGGACCGGGCGGACAGCTCGCCTATGTGGTGACCGACGCCGCGTCGAGCCGGCTGGAGATCGACGGCAAGACCGTCTCGGGGGCCGAGAACGTCTTCCCCTTCCGTGTCTCGTGGGCGAAGGACGGCGGCTTCTACTACGTCTCGGACGGCAAGGTCCGCAGCCGCTCGGCGGTCGGCGCCGCGCCCAAGACGGTTGAGTTCTCCGCCGCCCTGCAGGTCGCGCGCACGGGCTATGACCACGTCAAACGCGACTTCGACGGGGCCGCCCCCCGCAAGGTGCTGGGCGTCCAGCGCCCGGCCCTCTCCCCCGACGGGACCAAGATCGCCTTCGCCGCGGTCGGCGACCTCTATCTGGCGCCGGTCGCCGGCGGCGCCGCGCCCGTCAACCTGACCCGCGACAACGCCATGGACCAGGATCCGGCCTGGTCGCCGGACGGCGGCAAGCTGGTCTATTCCTCGGACAAGGGCGGCGGCCTGCCGCAGCTGTGGATCCGCGACATGGCCGCGGGGACGGCCCGCAAGCTGACCAGCCTCGACCTGCAGCCACTGGAGGCGGTGTGGTCGAACGACGGGACGCGCATCGCCTTCCTCGCCGTCGACGGCATGTGGGGCGTGGCCCGGCTGGGCGTCGTCGAGGTCGCCAGCGGCAAGGTGACCTGGCTCAGCGCCAGCCTCGGCCAGCCGGGGCGCCCGGCCTGGTCGCCGGACGACAGCCGCGTGGCCATCAGCATGTCGCTGCCGTTCTCCAAGAGCTTCCGCGAGGGGACCAACCAGGTCGCCGTCTTCCCGTCCGACCGCATGGCCGAGCCGGTGTGGCAGGTTCCGGTCGCGAACCTGTCCATCGACACCCGCGGCGGCGGCGGCCCTGCCTGGTCGCCCGACGGGCAGAAGATGGCGGCGATCTACGAGGGCGTGCTGCGGGTGTGGCCGGTCTCGCCCGACGGCGCGGCGCTGGGCCCGCCGCGCAGCCTGACCTCCGAGATCGCCCACTCGCCTTCGTGGGCCGGCGACAGCAAGACCATCCTGTTCCAGTCGAACGACCGGCTGAAGACCGTCGACGTGGTGACGGGGACGATCACCGAGGTCCCCTTCGACATGACCTACACCCTGGCCAAGCCCACCGGCCGGACGGTGATCCATGCCGGGCGGATGATCGATTCGATCAAGGACCAGACCCAGGCCAATGTCGACATCGTCATCGAGGGCAATCGGATCGTCGAGGTGCGCCCGCACGATCCGGCCCTGCACGCCGGTGGAGCCAAGGTGGTGGACGCCTCGAACCTGACCGCCATCCCCGGCCTGATCGAGTTCCACGCCCACACCCAGAAGGACTTCGGCGCCAACGTCCACAAGGCGTGGCTGGCCTACGGGATCACCAGCGTGCGCAGCCCCGGCAACCAGCCCTATGAGGCGATCGAGACCCGCGAGGCCAGCGAGGCGGGCGTCCTGATCGGGCCGCGCATCTACGCCACCGGCCAGCTGATGGAATGGCAGCGGGTCTACTACAAGATGGGCGTCGCCATCTCCGGCCCGGCCCACCTGGAGCTCGAGCTCAAGCGGGCCCAGGCGCTGAAGTACGACCTGCTGAAGAGCTATGTCCGCATGCCGGACCTGCAGCAGCGCCGCATGGTCGAGTTCGCCCACAACGAGATGGGCGTGCCGGTGGCCACGCACGAGGTCTATCCGGCCTCGTTCGTCGGGGTGGATTCGACCGAGCACCTGGGGGCCACCAGCCGCCGGGGCTATTCGCCCAAGCAGGGGCCGCTGGGGCGGTTCTACAGCGACGTGATCACCCTGTTCGGCCAGAGCCGCCGCTCGATCACCCCGACCAACTTCGGCGCCCTGGGCAACTTCCTCGGGACCCGCCCGGCCCTGCTGAACGATCCGCGCCTCGCCCTGTATCCGGCCTGGGCCCAGGGGTCGGTGAAGAACGCGCGCCCGACGCCCGGCGGCGCCGCCGGGCGCGCCAACAACGCCGACGGCATCAAGCGCCTCTATGACTCCGGCACGCGGATCGTGGCGGGCACCGACACGCCCATCGCCATCAACCTGCACGCCGAGATCGCGTCCTACGTCGAGGCGGGCCTGACCCCGTTCCAGGCGCTGCAGGCCGCGACCTCGACCCCGGCCGACGTGCTGGGGCTGGACGCCGGGGTCATCGCCCCGGGCAAACTGGCCGACATCGCCCTGGTGGAGGGCGATCCGCGCCAGGACATCGCGGCCACGGCCAACGTCCGCCAGGTCGTCAGCAATGGCCGGGTGTTCGACGTGACGGAGCTGATCGCGGGCAAGTAAGGGCGGGCGGGCCGGGCGGGGATGGGCTTGGGCGCCCCTGCCCGTCCCGGACGCCTTCCGAATTTCCTCGCAGGGCGTGGAATAATGCCGGGCTCCGGTCGTCTCACGTGACGATACGACCGTGAGGAGCCCGATGACCCGTCCGTTCCCCTTCCTCGCCTCCGCGGCGGCGCTCGCCCTCCTCGCCTCGTCTCCCGGCGCGGCCGCGGGGGCGGACAGCGCCTTCATGATGGAAAACAGCGCGGCGATGGATCGGATGATGGCCGCCATGGCCGTCGGGCCCTCCGGCGATGTCGACCGCGATTTCGCGGAGATGATGATCGCGCACCACCAGGGCGCCATCGACATGGCGCAGGCCGAGCTGCGCCACGGCGGCAACGAGCAGCTCCGGCGCATCGCCCAGGAGATCATCGTCGACCAGCAACAGGAGATCGCCGCCATGCGCCTGGCGCTGGGCGATCCCCTGCCGGCCTCGGCGCCGGCTCCGACCCAGCCTGCGGTCCCCCCTCGTTTCCAGTCGGAGCATCACCACCCATGAACCCGAAAGCCTTCCTGGCCGCCCGGGCTGGTTTCGGCGCCCTGTCCGGCGCCGCGCTCGCCGGACAGGCGCCCGCCCCCGACACCGCCGTCAGCCACCGCGACCGGGTCTATGCCGCGGAGCAGTTCTCAAACACCGTCTCGGTGACCGATCCGGCGGACAATCGGCTCTTGGGGGTCATCCGGCTGGGCGATCCACAGCCCGGCAACTTCTCGCCGCTCTACCGGGGCCAGGTGCTGGTGCACGGCCTGGGCTTCTCGCCGGACCACCGGACCCTGGCGGTCGTATCGATCGGCTCCAACGCCGTCACCTTCATCGACACCGCCACCAACGCCGTGAAGCATACGACCTATGTCGGCCGCTCCCCCCACGAGGCCTTCTTCACCCCGGACGGAAAGGAGGTGTGGGTGACGGTGCGGGGCGAGGACTATGTGGCCGTCCTGGATGCCCGCACCTTCGAGGAGACGGCCCGCATCCGCACCCCCGCAGGCCCGGGCATGACCATCTTCTCGCCCGACGGCAAATACGGCTACGTCTGCTCGTCGTTCAATCCGGAGACGGACGTGATCTCGGTGGCCGACCACAGGCTGGTGGGAAAGGTCGTCCAGCCCAGCCCCTTCTGCCCCAACATCGCCGCCTCGCCGGACGGCGAGCAGGTCTGGTTCACCCTCAAGGACGTGGGCAAGACCGTGGCCTTCCAGGCCAGGCCCCCGTTCGCCATCCTCAAGGTGCTCGACACCGGGCCTATCACCAACCACGTCAACTTCGCCCGCACGCCCAGGGGTCAGTTCGCCTATGTGACCATCGGCGGCCTCAACCAGGTGCAGGTGTTCGACACCGCGGATTTCTCGAAGGTCGCCACCATCCCGGTGGGCAAGCTGCCGCACGGCCTGTGGCCGTCCGGCGACGGCAGCCGCGTCTATGTCGGCCTGGAGAACGCCGACGAGCTTGCCGCCATCGACACGGCGACCAACACCGTGGCGGCCAAGGTGTCGATCGGCCAGGCCCCGCAGGCGCTCGTCTATGTGCCGAACGCCGTGCCGGAAGGCCCGGGAACGGACGGCCTGCAGCCGCTCGGCCTCGCCGGCCAGGCCGCCCATCTGACGCTCGACGGCGACGACGCCAAGGCAGCGACGAGCGTCAGCCTGTTCGACCAGGGCCTGGTTCAGGTGGTCCAGGCCTCGGTGACCGGGCTCCAGCCCAAGTCGCCCTATGTGCTGGCGCTGTCGACGCGGCAGGACGGGTCGGGGGCCCTGCAGCCGCTGGCCGCCTTCACGACCAACCCGGCGGGGTCGGCCATCGTCAACGCCGTGGGGCCGATCCGCCAGCTCGTCCAGAGCGACGTCCCCGACCAACGGCGCTTCCTCGTGGTGGCGCGGGGGGCGGCCGAGGCGCCGGGCGTGGTCGTGCAACGCCAGACGCCCTAGATCAGAACGCCATGCAGGACGCCATCGGCCTCATCGAACCCTTGATCCCAGCGCTGCGCCGCTACGCCCAGGCCTTGACGCGCGAGGGCGGCGACGCCGACGATCTGGTGCAGGACTGCCTGGAGAAGGCCCTGGCCCGATGGGGACAGAGGCGGACGGGCGGCGAGGTGAAGCCCTGGCTGTTCGCCATCCTCCACAATCTCGCGATCAGCCGCCTGCGCGCGATCCGCCGCCGCGGCGCGGCGGTCGCAATGGAGGACGCCCCCGCCTCGTCCCTGGCGACGGCGCCAGGCCAGGAGGACGCCGTGCGCCATGGCGAGCTGATGCGGGCCCTGGCCCGACTGTCCGAAGAACACCGCAGCGTGCTGCTGCTGGTGTCGGTGGAGGACCTGTCCTACGCCGAGGCGGCCCAGGTCCTGGGCATCCCCCGGGCACCGTCATGTCGCGCCTGTCGCGCGCGCGCGAGACGCTGCGCAACCTCATGGAGGGCGGCGCGGCCCAAGCCTCCCGTCCGACCCTGCGAGTTGTCCCATGACCGACCTTCGTCCGATCACCGAGGAAGACCTGCACGCCCATGTCGACGGGCTGCTGAACGCCGAGCGCGCCGCCACCGTCCAGGCCTATCTCGCGGCCCATCCGGAGGTCGCCGGCCGGATCGCCGCCTACGCCGCCGACCGCCAGGGCCTTCGCGACGCCCTCCAGCCGCTGGCCGAGGCGCCGATCCCGCCCGCCCTCGACGTTCGGCGCATGGTCGAGGCTCGGCGACGCGGCGAGAGCATCTGGCGCCTGCCGCTGGCGGCGTCCCTGGCCCTGGCCGTCGGCCTTGGCGGCGGCTGGCTGTTGCGCGGCGCGGCGGCCCCTCCGGCCAATGGGGTGGCGGCCCTGGCCCGCGAGGCGGCGGACAACTACCGGGTCTACGCCAACGACCCGGTCCGTCCGGTGGAGATCGCCGGCGCGGACCAGGCCACACTCGTCAGCTGGGTCTCGACCCGCCTGCGCCGCCCGGTGGCCGCCCCGGACCTGGGCAAGGCCGGGTTCCGCCTGATCGGCGGGCGGCTGGTGACCACCCCGCACGGCCCGGCGGCGATGTTCCTCTATGAGGGCGCCGGCAGCCGGCGGCTGGCGGTGATGATCCGGCCCATGGCGGTCGAGAAGCAGACGCGGATGTCCGAACACTCGGACCGAGGCCTGGGCGGCGTCGCCTGGGCGGACGACGGCCTGGGCTACAGCCTGGTGGGGCCCGCCAGCGCCAGCGACCTTCATCCCCTGGCCGACCAGGTGCGCCGCGCGGCCCAGGCGACGATCTAGCGGGGCAAAACCGCCCCTATTTCTTGGGCAGTTTGAACACCACCACCGTGGTGCCGCCCGTGGGGTTCTCGATCTCGGGGGCGAGGAAGCGGCCGCCGCCGTCGAAGGAGCCGCCGCCGCCGGAGACCACCGCCACGTACTGCTCGCCGCCCACCGAATAGGTCACGGGCGAGGAGCTGGGGGCGGCGTTGAGGCGGGTGGTCCACAGCACCTTGCCGGTCATTTCGTCGAAGGCGTTGAAGCTGCGGTCCAGCGAGCCGTGGAAGACCAAGCCCCCGGCGGTGGCCAGCATCGAGCTGGCGATCGGCGCGCGCTGGCGGATCTGCCAGACCTCCTTGCCGGTGACGAGGTCGATCGCGGTGATACGGCCGAACTTGCCGTCCGAATTGGGCCGCAGGCGCGGCGGATAGGTCATGTCGATGCCGCCGGTGGCCAGGATCTCCGGGGTGCGCGCTGTCCAGGTGTAGTTGGAGCAGCTCTCGATCATCGGCACATAGAGGATGTGCGTGTTGGGGTTGAGCGAGGTGGTCGGCCAGTTGCGGGCGCCCGAGGAGCTGGGGCACAGCAGCTTGGTCACCCCGGACTCGGGCTCCAGGTCCTTGCTGGTGGTCTTGAAGCCGGTCTTGGGATCGATGGCGGTGACCAGGTTGTTCATGCCCAGGTCGCGGGAGAACAGGTACTTGCCCGTCGTCCGGTCCATGACGTCGAAGATGGCGATCTTGCCGCCGGTGACCACCACGTCGGTGGGCTTGCCGTCGATGGGCAGGGTGGCCAGGGTCTGTTCGAACACCCAGTCCATGTCCCACACGTCGCGCTGCATGTGCTGGTAGTGCCAGACCAGCTTGCCGGTGTCGGGATTGATGGCCAGGGTCGCGTCCGTATAGAGCGCGTCATTGCTGGCGCCCTTCACCGCATGGGGCTGCAGCAGGGTGCCGGCGCTGTAGGTGTTGCCGACGCCGAAGAACAGCAGGTTGCGGGCGGGGTCGTAGCTGCCCGAGGTCCACACCCCGCCGCCGAAGCGCTGCTGGACGGGGGCGCCGTTCCAGCTGTCCTGGCCGGGCGGGCGCTGGTCGACGGTGTTGAAGCGCCAGGCTTCCTCGCCGGTCTCGACGTCGAGGGCGGCGATATAGGCGCCGCCCCTGCCCCCGGAGATGCCGAGGCTGAGGCCCGCGATGACCTTGCCGCGGGCGACGATCGGGCCGCTGGACAGCTGCAGCGAGCCGTTGTCGGGCTGGCCGGCCGGGGCGCGCGCGACCAGTTCCTTGTCCCACAGCACCGCCCCGGTGCGGGCGTCGAGGGCGACCAGGTGCTTGTCGGCCGTGGCCGCGAACAGGCGATTGCCGTACAGCGCCAGGGTCTTGGAGCGAGCGGCGCGGCCCCCGCCCAGGTTGTCCGGAAGGGGACGGATGTACTGCCAAAGCAGGTCGCCGTTCGCCGCGTCCAGGGCCTGCACCACATTGGCGCTGGTGACGAACATCACCCCGTCGTGGACGAGGGGCGACAGCTCGTTCTGGCTCGGCGGCAGGCTCCAGGCCCACACCTGATGCAGGCCGCCGACATTGGCCTTGTTGATCTGCTTGAGGTTGCTGAAGCCCATGGCGTCGTAGGTGCGCCGCCAG
>DAICXL010000059.1:0-13526 GCA_027312185.1 Caulobacterales bacterium
AACCGGCTGAAGTCGAAGAAGACCTCCAAGACCGAGTCGGTGCAGTCGCAGATGGAAGCGCGGCTGTCGGACGAGAACATCCACGTCGGCCCGTCGGACTATGTGCCGTGGCTGAACGACAACAAGCTGTGCTTCCTGCGCCTGGAGGGCGAGCTGTTCGGCGGGGTGCCGATGAACATCGAGGTGCGCCTGTCGGTGGAGGACAGCCCCAACTCCGCGGGCGTGGTGGTCGACGCCATCCGCTGCTGCAAGCTGGCCCTGGACCGGGGCGAGGGCGGGGTGGTGGTCGGCCCCTCGGCCTACTTCTGCAAGCACCCGCCGCAGCAGTTCACCGACGACGACGCTCAGCGCCTGACCGAAGCCTTCATCGCCGGACCCGCCGAAAGGATCGCCGCCGAGTGAAAGCCGTCATCCTCGCCGCCGGACAGGGGACGCGGCTGCGGAGCATAGCGGCGTCGAAGCCCCTGGCGCCGGTGCTGGGCGTCCCCCTGATCGAGCGGGTGATCGATGCGGCGTCGCAGGCCGGGATCAGCGGCTTCGTGGTGGTCGTCGGCTATGAGGCCGAGCCGCTGGAAGCCTTCCTCGCCGAGCTGGCCGCCCGGCGCGGGCTCGCCATCGAGATCGCGCGCAACGACCGCTGGCGCGAATCGAACGGCCTTTCGGTCACCGCGGCCCGACCGCGGCTCGATGGGCCGTTCGCGATCCTGATGTCGGACCACCTGTTCGATCCGGGCATACTGGGCGGGCTGATGGCCCACGCCCAGGGACGGGACGATCTGGTCCTCGCCGTGGACCGGCGCCTGTCCAATCCGCTCGTCGATCTCGACGACGTCACCCGGGTCGAGACGGGCGAGGGCGACGCCATCGTGCGCATCGGCAAGCACATCGCGCCCTTCGACGCCTTCGACACCGGCGTCTTCGTGGCCCCGCTGGCCCTGGCCGACGAGATCGAGGCCGACGTGGCGGCGGGCGGCGCCGGCAGCCTGTCGGCCGGGGTGCAGCGGCTGCCCGCGGTGGGCCGGGCCTCGACCTGGGATATCGGAGACCGCTTCTGGCTCGACGTCGACGACGCGGTCGCTTTCGGCCATGCCGAACGGGAAGAAGCACGGCGGGCCTGAGGGCGCGCGTCGGCTAGGTCATCGCCGCCAGCAGTTCGAGCCGTCCCGTCGCCTTCCCGTTACCGACAGGCGCCATGAGGAGCCATGCCGATGGGGGATGGGCCGGGACCGGCCGGGACAATCGAAGGCGGGCCGGTGACCCGGCCATCCGCGCGCCAGGTTCCGCGGCGGTCGCGCCGTCTGGCGCCGCTCAGGGGCCGTCGGCGCTTCGGCTTCTCCCTGCTCGATGGCTATCTGCTCCAGGCCATGATCCCGCCGATGGCGGCGGCCTTCGGGGTGGTGCTGATCGCCCTGATGCTCGACCGCACGCTCGAGCTGTTCAATATCCTGGCCGCCTCGAGCGCCCGATTCGGCATGATCGTGCGCATGATGGGAAACCTGGTGCCGCACTATCTGGGGCTGGCCCTGCCGGCGGCCTATTTCATCAGCGTTTTCCTGGTCATCGCGCGGATGAGCGACACCAGCGAGGTCGACGCCTTGTTGGCCAGCGGCGTCTCGATCACCCGCCTGACCTGGCCCTTCGTGGCGGTAGGGGCGGTGATCGCGGCGATCAGCGTGCTGCTTCTGGGCTATATCCAGCCCTATGGCCGCTACGGCTATAACGAGAGCCTGGCCGCGGCGGTGGCTTGGGGTGGGACGCGCGCCTGCAGGGCAAGACCTTCATCTCCCCGCGAGAGGGGGCGGTGCTTACCGCCGACCGCGCCGACCCGGCCGGGCGCACCCTGCACGGAGTCTTCGTGCGCTGGACCACGCCGGAGGGGCTGGAGCAGGTGGTCACCGCCAAGAGCGGTCGGTTGCAGCCCGCCCCCGGCGGCAACCGCCTTGAGATCCTGCTGGAGAATGGCCAGCAGTATCGGGAGCGCGCCAACGGCCAGGCCCTGATCGGCGGCTTCGACCGGCTGTCCCTCGACCTCGCCCTAGACACGGAGGCTCCGGCCTTTCGGGCCCGGGCTGGTGGCGGCGGGCGCGAGCGGGAGCTCACCCTGGACGAGTTGGAGCAGCGCATGGCGCACGGGCAAACGCCGCTCGAGCGTGGACGCGCCGCTTCAGAGCTGTACATCAGGATGGTGCGTTCGATCTCGGTCCCGATCCTGCCTCTTCTCGCCATGCCCCTGGGCATGGCCGCCAAGCGCGGCAAGCGCGGCTTCGGCGTGGCGCTCGCGGCGGCGATCCTGCTGCTCTACGAGCACGCCATCGAATTCGGCCAGTCGATCGCGGACACCACGGACGTCTCGCCGTTCGTGGCGGTCTGGACCCCCTTCGCCCTCTTCGCCGCCCTGTGCGTCTGGCTGTTCACCAACAGCCTGCGCAGACCCGGCGAGACGCCCTTCACTCTGGTGCTCGAGCATATGACCGTCGTTTCCGACGCGGTGCGCGGGCGGCTGGGCCTGCGCAAGGCCTCCGCTTGAAGTGGCCTGCCCTTGCGGCCCTGGCCTTCGGCCTCCTCGCCGCCATCGGCCTATTCGCGACCTGTGACCTTGGCGAAATCGGCCGCGCGCTGGCGACCGCCGGCTGGGGGGTGCTGATCGTGATCGCGGCCCATGCCCCTTCGGTCTTCGCCACCACCATCGGCTGGCGCGCGGTGATCGACGCCCCGGCGGTCCCGCGCTTCGCCCGGCTGCTCAAGCTGCGGTGGATCAAGGAATCGGTGAATTCCCTGCTGCCCGTGGCCCAGGTCGGCGGCGACCTGGTGCGGGCGCGGCTGTTGATCCGCAAGGGCGTGTCGCTGCGCGCGGCCGCGGCCAGCTGCACCGTCGACGTGGCCGCGGGAACGGTCAGCCTGTTCCTCTACCTGCTGATGGGCCTAACCTTCCTGCTGATTTCGCCGCACGAGCGGGCTTTCGCCGAGGTGGCCCAGCGCTCGATCGCCGTGGCGGGGGTGATCGCCGTGGCCCTGGCTCTGGCGCCGCGGCTTGGCCTGTTCCGCCTGATCGAGAACCTGATCACCCGCTTCGGCGAGGAGCGAGCCTGGTCGGGGCTGGGCGAGATTTCCGGCCTGCATGCCGCGGTCGTGGCGATCTACCGCCAGCCGCGGCGCCTGTGGACCTGCGGCGCCTGGCACCTTGCGGCCTGGATGCTGGGGACGGTCGAGACCTACGCCGCCCTGTGGGCCCTGGGGCTGCAGCCGACCCTGGCCGAGGCCTTCGTCATCGACAGCCTGGGGCAGGGGATCCGCGCCGCCGGCTTCGCCGTGCCGGGCGCGCTGGGGGTGCAGGAGGGCGGCTACATCGTCGTCGGCGCCCTGTTCGGCATCCCAGCCGAGCAGATGCTCGCCTTCTCCACCATCCGCCGCATCCGCGAGGTGGCCCTGGGAGTGCCGGGCCTGTTCGCCTGGGGACGGACCGAGGGCAGGCGCGCCAGGCTTCATCCATGAGTTATGTGGGGCAAGCGGCACAGGGTAGGTCCTGCATCGTTCTGGATCGGATGAGACCTTCTTACAAAATCGGCCGTATGCGCCAATAATGCTACAGTCAAGCTTGGCCGTAAGGCGTGCTATTATTTTATATTTAACTGCCCATTAGGTTCGGCGGCCCCACGTTGCCGTCGTTCAGGATGTGGTCGGCCCCCCAGGGCCGTGTTTGTCTCGCCTGAAGTTATAGCAGAGGGCGCAGATGTTATTGGGTTCCTGGAACGCCACCGTTCCCTACGGTGGCATATCGGTGCTGGACACGCCGACGTTCTCGGGCGGCTCGCCGTCCGGAAACTTCGCCATCGGCAACACCACGGGCGTGACGGGCCTGCCGGTCGCGATCACCTCCTATGAGACCTGGAGCGCCTTCGCCGACGCCCTGCTGCTCAAGACGAGCGAGCTCGCCTCGGCCGGCCTCACCGTCACCCTTTCCGACGTGGCTGACGTCGCCGCCCTCGGGGGTACGGGCAACGACACCTTCACCGTCTTCTCGACGTCTCTAGGACATGTTCGAAGCGTCGGCGGCGCCGGCAACGACTCACTCGGCGGCGGATCGACGACGGACACCCTGGATGGCGGGACGGGTAACGACAGCCTGTTCGGCGCGGCCGGCGCCGATTGCCTGATTGGCGGCGAGGGCGCCGACACCATCATCGGCGGCGCGGGAGCGGACACGATCTCCGGTGGAGCGGGTGCGGACGTCTTCGGCGCGTCGGCGCTGAGCGAACTAAACGGCGACCGCATCACCGACTTCACGACCACCGACCGCTTCTTCCTCGGCCAGACCCTCGGCGGCGGGCTGATCGACGCCAGACTGACCGCGTCCGGCGGCGACACGCTGCTGGAGATCGATGGCGACCACAACGGCTCGTTCGAAACCGTCCTCACCCTGACCGGAAACTTCACAGGGACGATCTCTCTCGGAAGCGACGGCGTGAACGCCGACAGCGTCCTGTCCATCCTAGTCCTGCCTCCAGCCGCGCCCGCGGGCCTCGACCTGGCGACCGCCGGGGATTCGGGGATCTCCAACACCGATAACGTGACCATAGTCACCTCGCCGTTCATCACCGGCTCGGCGGCGACCGGCTCCACCGTCACCCTCTACGACACCGATGGGACCACGGTGCTGGGCACCGATGTCGCCGTCAGCGGCGCCTTCGCCATCCGCCCCACCTTGAGCCAGGGCGCCCACGTCCTTACGGCCAAGGCGACGATCGGTGGATCGGCCGCCAGCGCAGCCTCGACCTCTCTGACGGTGACCGTCGACACCGCCACCGCGACGCCCTCCGCGCCCGACTTGGCGGCGGGATCGGACGACGGGGGCTCAAGCACCGATAACATCACCAGCATCACGACCCCCACCTTCACCGGCACGGCCGAGACGGGGGCGACCGTCACCCTCTACGACACCGACGGCACGACAGTGCTCGGAACGGCCGTGGCGGCCAGCGGGGCCTGGAGCATCGCCAGTTCGGCGCTCGGTCTCGGCGCCCATACCGTCACCGCGCTGGCCACGGACACGGCCGGCAACGTCAGCACCGTCTCGGCGGGCCTGGCGGTCACTGTCGTGACCCCGGTCGTTCCCGATCCGGGCCCGCCGCCGACCCCGACGACCGGCACGGTGTCGAGCGGCGGTAACGAGACCATCGGCGGGGCGGCCGGCGACGACAGCCTGGCCGGTTCGACCGGTAATGACAGCGTCGCGGGAGGCGCGGGCGCCGACCTGATCGATGGCGGCGGCGGGAACGACAGCGTTTCGGGCGGCGAGGGGACGGACAACATCCGCGGCCTTGCCGACAACGACAGCATCGACGGCGGCGCCGGGATCGACACCGTCAACGGCAACCAGGGCTCGGACACCGTCTTTGGCGGCGGCGGGGCCGACATGGTGTTCGGCGGCCAGGGCTCGGACCTCGTCGACGGCGGCGAGGGCGACGACAGCCACGTCAACGGCAACCTCGGCGCCGACACCGTCTCCGGCGGCGAGGGAAATGACCTGGTCTACGGCGGCCAGGGCGACGACAGCGTCTATGGCGGCGCCGGCGACGACCGGGTCTCGGGCGACCTCGGGAACGACAACCTGTTCGGCGGCTCGGGCGCCGACCGCTTCGCCTTTGGCCAAGGCTACGGCCAGGACTGGGTCGCCGATTTCAGCTTCGCCGAGGGAGACCGCATCCTCCTCGCCCCCGGACAGGCCTATACGGTCGTGGTGTTCGGCGGCCAGGTCATGCTCGACCTGGGGGGCGGCGATGTCATCGGCCTCGCCGGCGTCGCCACCTTCGACGCCGCCTACGTCAGCTTCGGCTAACCCTGGCCCCACACCTGGGCGAGGCGCTGGTCGCGGCCGCAACCGAGGCGGTAGGCCGAATAGCGCAGCTTGTTCCGCTTGGCGTAGTCGCGGTGATATTCCTCGGCCGGCCAGAACTCGCCGAGGTTGAGGATCTGGGTGGTCATCTTGCCGGTCTTCAGGCGGGTGGCCGCCTGGGCGCGGGACTGTTCGGCAGCGGCGCGCTGCTGCGGGGTGACGAACACGGCGGTCCGGTACGAAGGCCCGCGGTCACAGAACTGGCCGCCCTCGTCAGTCGGGTCGACCAGCTTCCAGTACCGGTTCAATAGGCCGGCGTAGGAAATCTTGGCTGGGTCGAAGCGCACCCGCACCGCCTCGTAGTGGCCGGTCTTTTCGGTCAGCACGTCCTGATAGCTGGGGTTCTTCAGAGCGCCGCCGGTGTAGCCGGACTCGACCGAGACCACGCCGGGCACGTTCTTCATGTCCGATTCCATGCACCAGAAGCAGCCTCCGGCGAAGACGGCGGTCTGGGTCTTGGCCGGCGCCGGCTTGGCCGTCGCGGCCTGAGCCCCCGCGGTCGCCAGGAAGGCCGCGGCCATTCCAGCCAGGATCAGTCCGATAAGCCGCTTCATGCTTCGCTCCTGGAAAATCTCTACCGTCATATCGTTACCCTGGCCGTCCAGGACCAGCCCGCTCGCGAGGCTGTGAAGCCCTGGGCTCGGGCAGCAGCAGTCCGCTGAGGGTTCGCATCGGCTCGCCCTCGGCCGTCTGCGCCAGCCGCGCCTGCAGGGCCCGGTAGGCGGACAGCACCTGCCGGCCCGATGCCGTGAGGCGGGCGCCCCTGCCTTCGCCGCCGCCGGGAACCGCCTCCACCAGGGGGTGGACCCAGCAGCGGTTCATGGCGTCGACCAGCAACCAGCTTCGGCGATAGCTCATCCCCAGGGCCCGCCCCGCCGCCGAGATCGATCCTTCGCGGTCGATGGCTTCGAGCAGGTCCGCCTTGCCAGGGCCCATGGCGAGTTCGTCGCCGCAAAGCAGTTGGGCCTTGAGCTTGAGGGGGCCGGGGGAAGGCATGGGCCATCTTAGCCGCTCCTAGGGCCTGGCGAACCCGTATTTGCGGAAGATCGCGCCCGCCGTGGGGCTTGCGAGAAAGCGCACATAGGCCGCCGCGGCCGGGTTGCGCGAGCGGGCGACGACCGCCACCGGGTAGAGGATCTGCGGGTGGCTGGCTTTGGGGAACAGGGCCACGATCCGGACCGACGGGTCGGCCATGGCGTCGGTGTCGTAGACCACGCCCAGAGGCGCCTCGCCCCGGGCGACGAACTGCAGGGTCGCGCGCACGTTCTCGCCAAGTGCTGTCCGGCTTTTGACGCTGTCCCACACCCCAAGGGAGGTCAGGGCGGCTCGGCCGTAGCGGCCAGCGGGCACGTCCGGGCCGGCCATGGCCAGGCGGCCCGAGCCGAGCGCCGCCGCGATGGCCACGCCCCGGCCCATGCGCAGCTTCACGGCCGAATCCCTCGGTGCGATCAGGGCGAGGGTGTTGGTCAGCAGGTTGGCGCGGGTGCCCGTCCGGATCAGTCCGCGCTCGGCCACATAGTCCATCCAATCCCCGTCGGCCGAGACGAACACGTCGGCCGGCGCCCCCTGCTCGATCTGGCGGGCGAGGGTGGAGGAGGCCGCGTAGGAGGCGGTGACCGGGACCCCGCCCGGAGCACGGGCGTAGGCGGCGTCCACCTCGTCCAGGGCGTTCTTCAGCGACGCGGCGGCGAAGACGGTGAGGCCGGAGGGGGCCCGGGCCTGGGCGGCGCCCGCCCAACACAAGGCCAGGATCGCGGCCAGGACGCGCAACAGGGTTCGCAAGCTTGGCCTCCTTCGGTATATCCAATGGTATATATCGTGGTTGGGAGCCCACCAAGATGCGGACGGTGTTTAGCGCGGCGCTCCTCGCCGCCCTGCTGGCGGCCGCCCAGGCCTCGGCCGCCGAGCTCATGCTCAAGGGGCCGGCGGGCCAGACCCGCATCCTGAGCGAAGCCGAGTTGAAGGCCCTGCCGCATCGCGCCGCCACCCTGGACGACCACGGCGAGCCGATCCACTACGCGGGCGTGCTGATCGACGACATCCTGCCGTTGATGGGCCAGCCGCGGGAGCCGTTACGAGGTGCGGCCTTCGCCAAGGTGCTGATCTTCACGGCGAGCGACGGCTATGTGGTGGCCCTGACCCTGGCCCAGACCGACCAGGAGTTCGGTCACGGCGCCGTGGTGGTGGCCGACAGCCGCGGCGGCAAGCCGCTGGAGGGGGAGGGGCCCTTCCGCCTCATCGTCGAGGGCGACAAGCGCCCAGCCCGTTCGGCCCGCAACTTGACCGGCATCGAGCTGCGCGATTTGAAGTAGGAGGTCTTGTCCCTCCCATTCATGGGGAGGGCGACTCGCGGGCGTCAGGCCCGCGAGCGGGGTGGGGCGGCGACGCGACGCCTGATGATCCCTTCCCCCCACCCGACGCCCTTCGGGCGCCACCCTCCCCACAAGGGGGAGGGATAAGCGGCTCACCCTTCCGCCGCGATGTTGCGCAGGGCCTGTTCGAAGGCTTCGGGCGGCTGGCCGCCGGAGATCAGGTACTTGTCGTTGACGATCACGGCGGGGACCGAGGTGATGCCGGCGCGGCGCCAATGCGCCTCTGCCGCGCGGACCTTGTCGGTGTAGCGGCCCGAGGTCAGCACCTCGCGCGCGGCATCCGGGTCGAGCCCGGCCGCCCTGGCCGCCTCGACCAGGACATCGGTGTCGCCGGTGTCGCGGCCAAGGGCGAAATTGACCTCGAACAGGGCCTGCTTCAGCGCCAGCTGACGGCCCTCCAGCCCGGCCCAGTGCAGCAGGCGATGGGCGTCGAAGGTGTTGTAGACCCGGCTCTCCTCGTCCCGGACCATGGTCACGCCCACCCCCGCCGCCCGCTCGGCCATGGCCTTGCCGTTGGCCAGCACCTGCTGGCGGGTCGAACCGTATTTGCTGGCGATGTAGTCGAGGTGATTGGTCCCGCCCGCGGGCATGTCCGGGTTCAGCTCGAAGGGCTGGAAATGGATGTCGGCCGCCACCTCGCCGTCCAGCCGCTCCAGCGCCTTGGTCAGGCCCCCGAGCCCGATGGCGCACCAGGGACAGGCGATGTCCGACACGAAGTCGATCTTCACGGTCTTGGTCATCGGGCGATCCTAGCGCGGCTTCTTCGGCGAGACGTCCACGAAACCGCCGCGGTTGGGCATGGCCACCTTGGGCAGGCTGGCGGCGTCGAGCACGGCGTCCTTGGCGACGATGCCGTCGACCGACAGCAGATAGGCGGTCAGGGCGTAGGTCTCGTCGTCGGTCAGGCTCTGCGGGGCGGTCAGGGGCATGGCCCGGCGGATGTAGTCGAACACCGTGGTGGCGTACGGCCAGTAGCTTGCCACGGTCTTGACCGGCGTGGGCGTGGCGAGCGAGCCGACGCCGCCCGTCAGCCGGTCCATCGGTCCGCCGGCGCCGGCCGCGCCATGGCAGGACTGGCACTTCTCGCTGAAGATCGCCGCGCCCTGGACCGCCGATCCCGAGCCGGCCGGCAGGCCCGCGCCGCTGGGCGGAATCGAGATGTCCACAGCGGCGATCTCGGCGGGGGTGGCGGGGCGGCCGAGACCCGGGGACGGCGGAGCGGCGGCGAGGGCGAGCAGGGGGATGGCCACCATTCCGGTCATCCCGGCGGACGCCGGGACCCAGGTTTTGGCTACACGCACCACAGAACGAAAAAAGCCTGGGTCCCGGCTTTCGCCGGGATGACCGGAAAATGGACGCTCAGACATGGACCGACCTCACATTGCCGTCGGACCCGACGGCCCAGGCCTGGATGGCGTTGTAGTGATAGCCCTGGCCGGGACCGAACTGGGCCAGCCAGGCGTCGCGGGTGGGCTGGACCGCGCGGGTCTCGTCGTGGGCGCGGCTGAGCAGGACGGCCGGCCCCCCGTCCCAGCGCCACGGCAGGCGGAAGCGGGTGAGGGACTTCGACAGGCGCTCGCCATCCAATGCGGCCTCGGCCCAGCTCTTGCCGCCGTCGGCCGAGACATCGACCCGGGCGACGCGCCCGGCCCCGGTCCAGGCCAGGCCCGCGATCTCATAGACCCCGGCACCGCGCATGGTCATGCCGAAGCTGGGCTTTGTGATGAACGACTTCACTCCGAGGTCCAGGCTGAAGATCCGCGCCCGGCCGTCGGGCAGCAGGTCGGTGTATTTGGAGGTCTCGTCCTTGGCGTAGGTCGGTCCGGCGGTGACCTTCAGCCGCCGCAGCCATTTGACGTTGGCGTTGCCCTCGTAGCCGGGCAGCAGCAGGCGCATGGGATAGCCCTGCTCGGGCCGGATCGCCTCGCCGTTCTGGAACAGGGCGATCACCGCGTCGTCCATGCACTTCCACAGAGGCACGCTGCGACTCATCCCGGCCGCGTCGGCGCCCTCGGCCAGGACCCAGTCGGCCTTGGGGTCAACGCCGGCCTCGTCCAGCAGGGTCGACAGCTTGACCCCGGTCCAGTCCGAGCAGGACAGCAGGCCGTTCAGCTGGCCCGCCGTGCCCTGGGGGGCGTCCTTGGCGATGAAGCCGCCGCTGTTGCCGGAGCATTCGACGTAGCGAATGCGGCTGACCATCGGGTAGCGCATCAGGTTGTCGAGGGTGAAGACCAGCGGCCGTCGGACGAGGCCGTGAATGACCAGCTCATGCTTGGCCGGGTCGATATCGGGCACGCCGTTGTGGTGGCGCTCGAAGTGCAGGCCGGCGGGGGTGATGGTCCCCTCCAGCGCCTGGTGCGGGGTGCGCGAGGCGCCGGTGCCGGGACGGCCGGGCAGGGCCTGGAAGACCCGCTTGGTCTCGGCGGCCCAGTGCGACGGCAGGCCATAGCCGGGGCCAGGCCCGGTCATGGTGGTCATCCAAGGGGGTGAACCGGCGCCGATCGAGGCGTGCGCCGCGCCCGTGCTGGCCGCGACAGCCCCGGCCGTCAGGAAGGCCCGCCGGTGCAGCAGGCCGCCGCCGGCGACCGGCTCGTCAGTTTCGCGCTCGCCCATCGCGCTGTTCCCCCCGTTGTCGTTGCGCTCAGCATCGTAGCTACTCCCCCTGGCCGCAAGGGCTGGGGGAGGGGGACCGCCCGAAGGGTGGTGGAGGGGGCTGAAGGGCGCGTCGTTTGCCTGTTTTTCGGGTCGCGCCCTGCAGCCCCCATCCCCGGCCGGAGTTTATCCTCGGGCCGACCTTAGGTCGGACCCGGGGGGCCGGTACTTCCCCCAGAGGGGGAAGCGCTTTCTAGATGACCTGCTTCAGCAAACGAGCCAGGAGGGTCGCCATCTCGTCCTGACCGGCGTCGTCCGCGATCAGATCCTGCCTCACCTCGAGCTCCAGGTATTCGATGCCGCGTGGGTCGACGTGCAGGGGCACGGTGTTGTCGACCCCGTCCATGGCGTAGGGCTGGTTGTCGCCGGCGGCGTCGCCAAGCTCGGCGCGCAGCAGGGCGAGCATCGCGCGAGACGCGGCCGAATCATTGCGGTGGAGCACCCCCACCCGCCAGGGCCGCGCAAAGCCGCGCATCACCGGGGTGAAGCTGTGCAGCGAGACCAGCACCGTCCTGCGGCCGGCCCGCGCGTCCAGGACTTCGGCGATGCGCGCCTGGTAGGGGTCGTGGATCTCGACCCGGCGGCGGGCGACCTCGGCGGCGCTGAGGCCCGCGTTGGCGGGGACGGGCTGACCATCGCTCTCGGCCGGCGCCGCGTCGGCCGCGCCCTCCAGCCGATTGCAGTCGAGCACCAGACGGGAATAGGCCTGACGCACGAAGGGGGCGTCCAACAGAGCCGACAGCCGGATCCCCAGCCCGGCCACCCCGATGTCCCAGGCGATGTGCCGGTCCATGGCCTCAGGGGGTACGCCGAGGTCGCCCAGGGCCTGCGGAATCAGGCGGCCGGCGTGATCGCCGATGAGCACGAAGGGCGACGAGCCGCCCGGATTGAGGGCAATCGCCGGCTCCGGATCGCCTGCGACGAGCAACCGCTTCGACGCCCGCGTCGAATCCGCTTCATCCTGGTGCAATGCCTGTTCTTTCGATCCGCCACCTGACCCGCTACCGCTACCGCAATCCGGTGGCGCTGGGCGAGCACAGGATCATGTTCCGCCCGCGCGAGAGCTATGACCAGCGCTTGATCTCCTGCGACCTGGACGTCGGCCCGATCCCGACGCGCCTGCGCTATGTGCAGGACGTGTTCGGCAACTGCGTGGGCGTCGCCACCTTCACCGGGCTGACGAACGAGCTCACCTTCGACAGCGCCGTGCGGCTGGAGCACACGCCGCTGCCGGCCTTCGCCGACATGGACGGGGACGTCGAGGTCTATACCGGCGCCATGCCCTTCGCCTACGCGCAGGAGGACCTGCCCGACCTCGAGCAGTCGATGCAGCGGGCCCATGTCGACGGGGAAGACGCCGTCGGCGCCTGGGCGCGGCGTTTCGTGAAGGCCAGCGGCCCCACCAGCCTGCAGACCCTGCTCAGCGAGATGACCTGGGCCATCCATTCCGACTTTCGCTACGTCAAGCGGCTGGAGATGGGCTCGCAGACCCCGCTGCAGACCCTGAGCCGGAACAGCGGCACCTGCCGTGACTACGCCGTGCTGATGATCGACGCGGTGCGCAGCCTCGGCCTCGCCGCCCGTTTCGTCTCCGGCTACATCTACAGCCCGGGCTCCTCGCGCAGCCGTCTCGGCGGCGGCCATACCCACGCCTGGGTGCGGGTCTATCTGCCGGCCTGCGGCTGGGTGGAGTTCGACCCGACCAACGGCATCGTCGGGTCGCAGGACCTGATCCGCGTCGCCGTCGCCCGCGATCCGCGACAGGCCACGCCGCTGCACGGCAGCTACTTCGGCGACGCCGGCGACTTCATCGACATGGAAGTAGAGGTGGACGTGCGCACCGAAAGCGGCGACGTCGTGCATCTTCCCGCGTCCAGGGCCGTTGGGATGGCAAGCTAGACCGTTTCAACGAAAGACATCCATGCGCATACGCTGCGGCTTCGACATCAGCTTCGACTGCCCGGCGCCGACGCCGATGCTCCTGTGCCTCAGCGTGCACCCCTCGCGGCAGGCCGACCTGGAGACGCCGGACTGGGTGCGCACCGAACCGTTTCTCGACGTCGGCCAGTACATCGACGGGTTCGGCAACATCGCCTCTCGGGTGCTGGCGCCGGCGGGGGTGACCACCTTTTCCGCCGACTTCGTGATCCGCGACAGCGGTCTCGTCGACGAGTACGCGCCGGAGGCGACCCAGGCCCTGGTTCAGGACCTGCCGACCGAAATCCTCGTCTACCTGCTGGGCAGCCGCTATTGCGAGACCGACCGGCTGAGCGACATCGCCTGGCGCCTGTTCGCCAATACCCCGCCGGGCTGGGCGCGGGTGCAGGCGATCATCGACTTCGTCCACAATCACATCAAGTTCGACTACATGCAGGCCAGCAACACCCGCGGGGCCTATGAGGCCTATGAGGGCAAGGTCGGGGTGTGCCGCGACTATGCCCACCTGGCCGTCGCCTTCTGCCGCTGCATGAACATCCCGGCCCGCTACTGCACGGGCTACCTTGGAGACATCGGGGTGCCGCTGGTGGGCGAGATGGACTTCTCGGCCTGGATGGAGGTGTGGCTGGACGGCCGCTGGTACACCTTCGACGCGCGCAACAACAAGCGCC
>DAICXL010000059.1:13536-15937 GCA_027312185.1 Caulobacterales bacterium
TGATGGCGCGGGGGCGCGACGCCACCGACGTCGCCATCGCCAACATCTTCGGCCAGGCTGGCTTGGCGGGCTTCAAGGTCATCAGCGAGGAAGTGGTCGAGCCCGCGTGATGGGCGCGGGGCAGGGCGTTAGAACACCCCGCCGAACACCTTCACCACGATCAGCAGGGCCAGGACGACCAGCACCACGAAGCCCAGGCCCTTGACGCCTGGGGGCTGGTTGAAGGGAGTCACTTCCCCATCGCCGGCTTGGACTTGGCGTTGGCGTGGGCCGAAGCGGCCCGCTCGGACTGGCGCGCGCCCGGATAGTTCTTGCCGCCGGCGGCGGCTGCGTCCTTGCGGCGGGCCACGGCGGCGGCCAGCGCCTGCGCGGGCGTCATGGGAGCTTGGTTGTCGGTCATGGCCCCAGACTACCACATCCGCTAAGGCAGGCGGATGATTTCGACCGCCGTCTATGGCGCGCCGCCGCTTCAGCTCGCCACCGTGGCGGCCGGCGCGGCGCAGCTCTCGCCCTTCGTCCCTGGCTCGACCGCGATCGAGGACCTCCAGGACTCGAGCCTCAGCAGCCTCGTCATGCTGGCCCCGCCCGGCACGACCGAGCGCCGCTACGCCATCGCCCACGGGCTGCGCGCCCTCCAGCCGGGCGCGCCTTTCGTCGTGCTCGGCCCCAAGGACAAGGGGGGCTCGCGCCTCGGCAAGGAGCTGGCCGCCTTCGGTTGCGCGGTGGAGGAGCAGGGCCGCGCCCATCACCGCATCTGCCACACCGTCCGCCCGCAGGCGCCGACCGGCATGGACGCCGCCATCGCCGCGGGCGCGCCGCGCCTGGTGGAGTCCCTCGGCCTGTGGTCCCAGCCCGGCCTGTTCAGCTGGGACCGGCTCGACCCGGGCAGCGCCAAGCTGGCGGGGGCTCTGGGGCCGCTGTCGGGCCGCGGCGCCGATCTTGGCTGTGGCTATGGCTGGCTATCCCGCGCCGTCCTCGCGCAGAACAGCGTGGAGCGCCTAGACCTGGTCGATCTCGACCGCCGGGCCGTCGCCGCCGCGCGCCGTAACCTCGACGATCCGCGCGCCCACATCCATTGGGCCGACGCCCGTACGGAGCCGCCCCTGGCCGACCTCGACTTCGTGGTGATGAACCCGCCGTTCCACGACGGCGGGGCCGAGGACCGGGCCCTGGGCCAGGCCTTCATCCGCCGGGCCCACACAGTCTTGCGCAAGGGCGGCCGGCTGTGGCTCGTCGCCAACCGGCACCTGCCCTACGAGCCCGTGCTGACGCCGATGTTCAGCGCGGTCGAGCTCAAGTCCCAGGCCGGGGGCTACAAGGTGTTCGAGGCGCGCAAGTGAGCCAGACCATGCGGCTCGACCGGCTGCTCGCCAACCTTGGCTACGGCTCGCGCAAGGAGGTGCAGGGCCTGGTCAAGGACGGCGAGGTCGTGCTCGACGGCGCGCCCCTGACCAAGGGCGACATGAGGTTGGCCCTCACCCGCGACCTGTCCCAGCGCATGACGGTCGAGGGCCGGCCGCTGGACCCGCCGCCGGGCGTGGCCTTGATGCTGCACAAGCCGCTGGGCGTGACCTGCTCGCACAAGGAGGCCGGCCCCCTGGTCTATGACCTGCTACCCCGGCGCTGGCGGACCCGCGAGCCGGCCATCTCCACCGTCGGCCGGCTCGACAAGGAAACCTCGGGCCTGCTGCTGATGACCGACGACGGGGCGCTGCTGCACCGGATCATCTCGCCCCGCTCCCACGTCGCCAAGCGTTACCTGGCGACTCTGGCCCGGCCGCTCGCAGGCGGGGAGGGCGAGCGCTTCTCTTCCGGCGAACTGCTGCTCGAGGGCGACGACAAGCCGCTGGCCCCCGCGGTGCTGGAGGTGCTGACCCCGACCACGGCCTTGGTGACCGTCACCGAGGGCCGCTACCACATGGTGCGCCGCATGTTCGCCGCCGTCGGCAACCACGTCGAAGCCCTGCACCGCGACCGCATCGGCGGGCTGGCGCTGCCGGACGACTTGGAGCCCGGAGCGCGGCGGCTGATGAGCGAGGCGGATGTGGCGGCGGTGTTCTCCTAGCGCCGCCGCACCGGGGCCAGCACCTGCAGGCTGGTCGCGGCGATGATCAGCGAGACCACGATCACCAGGGCCATAGGAACGGCGGTGCCGTCGCGGAAGAGGCCGGCCAGGGCGGCGCAGATCGCGCCGGCGCCGAAGGAGGCGGCTCCCGACAGGGCGGCGGTGGCCCCGGCGCGCAGGGGGTCGACCCGCATCGCCTCGTTGGCGGCGTTGCCGCCGGAGAAGCCCAGGCTGGAGATCACGAAGAACAGGGGGATCAGCACGCCCCACAGGCCCCCGAAGCCGGTCAGGGCGACGACCAGCAGGATGAGGGCGAAGGCGAGGGTGACGAAATTG
>DAICXL010000005.1:0-42824 GCA_027312185.1 Caulobacterales bacterium
CTTCGGATCGGTGTTGTCGTTCCGGTAAATGAACCAGCCCAGGTGGGCCCACAGGAAGCTGGGTCGCGGATTGTGGGGGTCGAGCTCGGTATCGGCGTGGTGATGATGCCGCCGGTGGGTCGCCGCCCACCACACCGGGCCCCGCTGGACGCAGAGCAGGCACAGGACGGCCAGGACGTGCTCGAACGGCTTGGAGCAGCTGAAGCTTCTGTGGGCGAAGTAGCGGTGGAAGCCGACGCTCATCACGTAGCCGAAGAACTGCGCCGTGACTAAGGCGACGACGACGCCCGTCCAAGTGAAGAAGTACGGCACGAAGGCGAGAAGCGCGCCGAGGTGAAATACGATCACCGCGATCAACACCTCGGGAATGATCCGGCCGCGCCATGACGAATTCACCGGCGACGAGGCGCCAGGTGCGATCGTCCGGTCGTCGCGTTCGAGCACCATCCACAATCCCTTCAGACCGAAGGACGGGGACGAGTTTAGCCCATGGCGCTACGAATCGCCCACAGGCGCCGACGATCTACCGGTCGAAGAGCGCGCCTGCGACCCAACTCACCACGGTGACCACCAACCAGCACAGCAGGGCGGCGATCCAGTCGCGCACCGTGAAGCCGTCGAGGAAGTAGGCCACGAGCCCGATCATCGCAGCGTTGAGCACGATCAGCCACAGGCCCAGGGTGATGATGGTCAGGGGCAGGGTCAGGATGGTCAGGATCGGGCGCACGACGGCGTTGGCCAGGCCCAGAAGCAGGGCGGCGATGGCCAGGGTGGTCATGTTGTCGAAGCCGATGCCGGGAACGAACTTCCACGACAGCCACAGGCCGACGCCCACCACCACGAGCTGGATCAGGAAGCGGATCATGGGGCGGCGCCTTGGTCTGGAAAACTGAGGCCGGCACGCTCGGCTGGGCGGCGGGGGCTGTCAAGCGGCCCATCTTCTAAGCCGTTCGGCCGGCCGCCCGCACAAACGACGCGGCAAGCCTTCATCCGGCCGCGCGGCCGGGCTATCTAGCCCCCATGGCCGACAAGCCCGAAAGCCCCACCGAGCCGTTCAAGCGCGCGCTCGCCCACGCCACCCGCAGCCTGGCCGAAACGCCGGACCTCGAGGTGGTGTTCGCCAACGAGCCGCCCTCCCTGGTCGGCAACCGCGCCGTGCTGCCCCACCCGCCCCGCGACCTGAACAGCCGCGAGGCCGGCCGCATCCGCGGCCTGGCCGACCAGATGGCCCTGCGCCTGTCGCACCACGACGGGGCGGCCCACGTCCGCCAGCGCCCGATCGACCCGGAGGCGGCCGAGGCCTTCGACATGGTCGAGACCGCGCGGATCGAGGCCATCGGCGCCAACGCCCTGGGCGGCGTGCGCGCCAACCTGCGCGCGGCCCTCGAGTCCCGGCTGGAGGCGGCCAACGCCCCTGTCGGCGGCCGCAATGACGTCGCCCGCTACGCCGCAGGCCACGCCAAGCCCAACTCCCCCATGGCCGAGGTGCTGGGCCTGATGGTGCGCCAGCGCCTGACCGGCGACGTTCCGCCCGACGGCGGCAAGGCCATGGTGGAGACGCTGGGCCCCGATATCGAGGAGAAGGCCGGCGCCGACCTCGACCGGCTGCTCGCGGCCATCGACGACCAGGCCGCCTTCGGCCGTATCGTGCGTGAGATCCTGCACGACCTCGAGCTCGGCGAAGAGCCGCCGGACTCCAACGACAACGCCCCCGACGAGGAGAGCCAGGAGGCCGAGCCCGAAGAGTCGCCCAGCGAGGGCGAGGACGACGGCGACCCGTCCGAGGGCCAGAGCCCCGAGCTGGGCGACGCCTCCGACGACAAGTCCCAGTCCGGCGAAGACCAGTCGGCCCAGGCCGACGAGTCCGAGGGCTCGGACCTCGACGAGGAGGCGCCCGAGGGAGCCGACACCCAGCGCCCCTCGCGCCACGACCCCAAGGACAGCGGCAAGCCGGAGCCGGCCTACAAGGTGTTCTCCACCGCCAACGACGAGATCGTCGAGGCCGAGAACCTGTGCGACCCCGAGGAGCTGTCGCGGCTGCGCGCCTACCTCGACCAGCAGCTGGCGGCCATGTCGACCGTGGTGTCGCGCCTCGCCAACCGGCTGCAGCGCCGGCTGCTCGCCAAGCAGAACCGCGCCTGGACCTTCGACCTGGAGGAAGGGGTGCTCGACGTGGCGCGCCTGACCCGCGTGGTGATCGACCCCACCGCCCCCCTGTCCTTCAAGCAGGAGGAGGACACCGAGTTCCGCGACACGGTGGTCACCCTGCTGATCGACAACTCCGGCTCGATGCGCGGCCGGCCGATCATGGTCGCGGCGGTCTGCGCCGACATCCTGGCCCGCACCCTGGAGCGCTGCGCGGTCAAGGTCGAGGTGCTGGGCTTCACCACCCGCGCCTGGAAGGGCGGGGCGGCGCGCGACGAGTGGGTGAGGAGCGGCAAGCCCCCCAACCCCGGCCGGCTGAACGACATCCGCCACATCATCTACAAGGCCGCCGACGCCCCGTGGCGGCGCGCCCGCAAGAACCTCGGCCTGATGATGCGCGAGGGGCTGCTGAAGGAGAACATCGACGGCGAGGCCCTGATCTGGGCGCACCAGCGCCTGCTGGGCCGTCCCGAGCAGCGCAAGATCCTGATGGTCATCTCCGACGGGGCGCCGGTGGACGATTCGACCCTCTCCGTGAATGCCGGCAATTATCTGGAACGCCACCTGCGCCAGGTCATCGGCGAGATCCAGGCCCGCTCGCCGGTGGAGCTGATCGCCATCGGCATCGGCCACGACGTCACACGCTATTACAAAAGGGCTGTCACCATCCTCGACGTGGAGCAGCTGGGCGGGATCATGGTCGAGAAGCTGGCGGAACTGTTCGAGGAGACGGCGGTCAAGCGCCGCACCGTGCGCGGCGCCATGCTGGAGGAGCCGCCGACCGTGCAGCCGGGCGACCCCGCCGCCCGCACCCGCCGCGGCGCCACCGTCCAGCCCGGCGCCCCCGCGTGAGGCCTGGACGGGCGTTCGGCCTCGTCGCCGCCTGCGCAGGCCTGCTAGCGGGGCTCGTGGCTCTAGGCGGCGAGATCGCCGTCGCCCAGACCGGCGCCCGGCCCATCGTCGTCCAGACCAGGCCCGCCCCCCTGAACCTGGAACGGCCGAAGGACCGGCGCGTCGGCGCCCTGGTCTATGCCGGCGGCCTGATCCTGACCTCGCCCGAGACCGACCGCTTCGGCGGCCTGTCGGGCCTGGACGTGCGCCCCGACGGGACTTTCGTGTCCCACAGCGATTCCGGCGACCTGCTGACCGGCCGCATCGTGCTGAGCCGCCGCGGTCGCCTGGTCGGTATCGCCGACGCGACCTGGGCCAAGCTGACCGACGAGGCCGGCGAGGCGTTCCAGGGCGCCAAGAGCAACGCCGACTCCGAGGACATAACCTTCATGCCCGGCGGCGGCTTCGCCGTCTCCTTCGAGCAGTCCCCGCGGGTCGAGCTGTATCAGGGCGAGGGAGGCGCGCGGCGGCTGGGCGTGCCCGCCGAGGCGGCGTCGTTCCCGTCCAACGCGGGGCTCGAAGCCCTGACCGTATGGACCGACGCCCAGGGCCGCCAGCGCCTGGTCGAGGGCTCGGAGGACGGGCGCGCCTGGTCCTGCGACCTGGAGGGCCAGGGCTGCGTGCAGATCCTCGATCCGGCGGTGGACAGTCCGGACAAGGAGTTCAGCCTGACGGGCCTGGACGCCCTGCCCGACGGCCAGGGCATGGTGGCGGTCTATCGCGCGTTCGACCTGATCAAGGGCATGCGCACCCTGGTCGCCTGGTTCCAGCCGGACGCCGCCAAGAAGATGACCGAGCTGGCCCGCATCTCTCCGCCCTACACCATCGACAACATGGAAGGGATCGCCGCCCTGCGGAACCGCGACGGCTCGATCCGGCTCTATCTGATCTCGGACGACAACCTGAACCGGCTGCAGCGCACGGTCCTGCTGGCCTTCGACTGGCGCGCGCCCAGGCCGCAGTAGCTGTCGTGTCCGAACCCGACATAGAAAAACCCCCGCCGGTCGCCCGGCGGGGGTTTTGATTTCCTAGACGGAAGGCGTTCAGGCCTGCGGAGCGGCCGCCGCGAGCTTGGCCTTGACCTGGCGCTTGATCTTGCGAGCGCGGGTCGAGAGCAGCTCGTCCTTGGTGTTCAGCAGCACCGGGTCCAGGCCGCCCTTGAAGTCCAGGGTGCGCAGGGCCGCATTGGTGATCTTCAGGCGGAAGGACTGGCCCAGCGCCTCGGACTGCAGCGCGGTGTCCGCCAGATTCGGCAGGAACCGGCGCTTGGTCTTGATGTTCGAGTGGCTCACGTTGTGACCCACCATGGGGCCAACGCCCGTAAGCTCGCAGCGGCGCGACATGGCGACTACCTTCAGCGCAAAATAACAGAGGCGCGCCGGACGGGGAGTCCTGCGCGGGAGGCGGGCATATAGACCAGCGCCGCTTCCGGGGTCAAGGGCGGGCGGCGTGAGGCCTTCACCCCCGCCATCTCGGGATTGGCGCGAGAATGACGGGGGCGTTGTGCGACTCGACCGCCTGAGCCACCATATCTGGTAGGGAACAAAGGCTGAAGAGGCGCAGGTCGCTGATTCGGTCATGATTCGTTTTGCGGCCGTTCCGGCTAAGCTCCCTTCGCGTTAACCGTAGCCGTCGCAACGCCCCCTTCTTGCGGGCGCGCCGCGACTCCCCCACCTTCAAGATCATGAGCGACCGCCCCTCCGGAGCCGCGCCTTCCAGGGTGGTCGCGGTGCTCGGCCCGACCAATACGGGCAAGACCCACCTGGCGGTCGAGCGGATGTTGGGCCACGCCTCGGGCATGATCGGCCTGCCGCTTCGCCTCCTGGCCCGCGAGATCTACGACCGGGTGGTCAAACTGCGCGGCGCCCGCGCGGTGGCCCTGATCACCGGCGAAGAGAAGATCGTCCCGCCGCACGCGGCCTATTTCGTCTGCACCGTCGAGGCCATGCCGCTGAGCCGCGAGGTCGAGTTCCTGGCCGTCGACGAAATCCAGCTCTGCGCCGACCCGAACCGGGGGCACGTCTTCACCCACAGGCTGCTGCATGCTCGCGGCAAGCACGAGACCATGTTCATGGGCGCCGCCGCCATGGCGCCGCTGATCCGCCGCCTGCTGCCCGACGCCGAACTGGTCTCGCGCGAGCGCTTCTCGGCCCTGACCTTCGCCGGCTCCAAGAAGCTGACCCGCCTGCCCCGCCGTTCGGCCGTGGTCGCCTTCTCCACCGACGCGGTCTACGCCATCGCCGAGCTGATCCGCCGCCAGCGGGGCGGGGCGGCGGTGGTGATGGGGTCCTTGAGCCCCCGCACCCGCAACGCCCAGGTGGCGCTGTACCAGTCGGGGGAGGTCGATTTCCTGGTGGCGACCGACGCCATCGGCATGGGCCTGAACATGGACGTCGACCATGTCGCCTTCGCCGGCCTGCGCAAGTTCGACGGGAAGCGCACGCGCTGGCTCTATGCGCCTGAAATCGGCCAGATCGCCGGCCGGGCCGGGCGCTTCCGCACCGACGGCACGTTTGGGATCACGGCCGACTGTCCCGACATGGACGAGGATCTGGTCGCCTCGGTGGAGAGCCATAGCTTCGAGCCTCTCACCGACCTGGAATGGCGCAGCGCGGCGCTGGACTTCGATTCGCTCAAGGACCTGATCCGCTCCCTGGCCGCGCCGCCCGTCCGCCCTGGCCTCAAGCTCGCTGAGGAGGCCCTGGACGAGAAGACCCTGAAGCTGCTGGCGGGCGACGAGGACGTGGCCCGCCGGGCCCGCGACCGGGTCAACCTGCGCCGCCTGTGGGAGGTCGCCCAGACCCCGGACTTCCGCAAGGCGGCCCTGGACGAGCACGTCCGCCTTACCCGCACCCTGTTCGACCACCTGTCCACCCGCGACCGGCGGCTGCCCGAGGACTGGATGGCCGGGCAGTACGCGACGCTGGATCATGTCGGCGGCGAAATCGACGTCCTGGCCCAGCGCCTCGCCGGCATGCGCACCTTGACCTACATTGCCAACCGCCCGGACTGGCTGCGCGACGCCGGGCACTGGCAGGCCAAGACCCGCGCCCTGGAGGACCGGCTCTCCGACACCCTGCACGAGAAGCTGATGCAGCGGTTCATCGACCGGCGCACCAGCGTGCTGATGAAGGCCCTGTCGGTCCGCGAGGAGGTCGAGGCCGTGGTGGGGGCGGACGGGGCGGTCAGTGTCGAGGGCCATTTCGTCGGCCGCCTGGAAGGCCTGCGTTTCGATCTGGCCCAGGGGGAGACCGCCCTGGAGGACAAGGCCCTGCGCGGCGCGGCCCAGGCGGCCGTGGCGCCGGTGCTGGCCAAGCGGCTCGGCGCCCTGGCCGGGGAGCCGGACGGGGCCTTCGCCCTGCAGCCGGACGGGCTGATCCTGTGGCGCGGCGCGGCGGCCGGGGACTTGGCCGGGGGCGATCCGTTCTCGCCGCGGGCCCGGCTGTTCGGCGAGCTTGGCCCCGAGCCGGTGCGCGAGCGGGCGCGGCGCCGGCTGGAAGCCTTCGTGGCCGCCGAGGCCGGGCGCAGGCTGGAGCCCCTCAAGCGGCTGCAGGCGGCGACAGCCGACGGATCGGTCAAGGGGCTGGCCCGCGGCGTGGCCTACCGGCTGATCGAGGCCGGCGGCCTGGTCGACCGGCGCAGCGTCGCCGCCGACGTGGCGGGGCTGAGCCAGGCCGAGCGGCGGACCCTGCGTGCGTTGGGCGTGCGCTTCGGCGCCTTCTCGATCTTCATGCCGGCGCTGCTGGAGCCGCAGGCCCTCGCCTTCTCCGCCGCCTTCGCCAGGCTGGAGGCGCCCGGCTGGACGCCGCCGGCGGAGCGGCTGAGCGCCCTGCCCGGCCCGGTTCCGGCGCCGCGGGTGCTGGCGGCTCGGGGCCTGCGCGCCTGCGGCCCCTACGCCGTCCCGCCGGCGGCCCTGGAGCGGCTCGACGAGATCCTGCGCGCCGCCCCCCGCGACGGCGGCGGCGCCGTGCTCTCCGACGCGGCGCTGGAGCCGCTGGGCTGGCCGAAGGGGGCGGTGGGCCCGATTCTGCGCGCCCTGGGCTACGCCCCGTCGCGGCGCCGGGGCGAGGCCGAGCCGCAGGCCTGGCGCCGCCGCCCCGACGCCGACCAGCCGCCGCCGGGGACCGTGCGGCCCGATTCGCCCTTCGCGGCCCTGGCCGCCCTGACCGCGCCGCCTCCTCCGGCCCGCCGCAAGCGCCGCCGGGCCCCCAAGGCCGCCGCCCGCCCATGACCGAAGAATCTTGCCGCATCGACGTGTGGCTGTGGCGGGCGCGGTTCTTCAAGACCCGCAGTCTCGCCGCCATGGCGGTCGAGGCCGGACGCATCCGCCTGTCGCGGGCGGGGCAGGACACGCGCCTGGACAAGGCCAGCCGCAGCGTGCGCCCCGGCGACGGGCTGGTGTTCGCCCTCGGCGGGCGGCTGACAGCGGTGCGGATTGAGGCGGTGGGCGACCGGCGCGGTCCGGCCGAAGAAGCGCGCGGCCTCTATAGCGAAATGAATCCAGGGGTCGGGGATCGCCCCGCGTAACCTATATGAAGGGTCGTCGGCATTGACACCGGCGGCCCTGGACTGCATGTCCCCCGCGCCCGGGCCCGATCCATTCAGACCGAGACCATGACCTACATCGTCACCGATCCCTGCATCAAATGTAAGTACATGGACTGCGTGGAGGTGTGTCCTGTCGACTGCTTCTACGAGGGCGAGAACTTCCTCGCCATCAACCCGGACGAGTGCATCGACTGCGGCGTCTGCGAGCCGGAATGCCCGGTCGACGCCATCAAGCCCGACACCGAGGACGATCCGGACGGCAAGTGGCTGAAGGTCAATTCGGATTACGCCAAGGTGTGGCCGAACATCACAGTCAAGGGCGAGCCCCCCGCAGACCGCGACGAGTGGGAACGCGTCACCGACAAGTTCGAGCAACACTTCAGCCCGGCTCCCGGCAAGGGTTCGTAGTCCCAGGCGCAAGACCGCGCCTGGGAAGCCCCCGGCAAGCTTTGAAACGTCTTCCCGTTGTGTTATGGTGGCCCTACGACAAGGTGAGGCTGCAAGAGCGTCTGACCGGTGTCGCGCAATAGCCGGTCGATCGAGACGCGCTCCATCCAAGGCGGATGGCCTGAAGACAAATTCAGAGAAGACCCAGCGGAGCCGCCCCTGTGCGACGGCCTCCTCGTCCTGGTTCTGCCGCGGCTGACCTTCCGGCATTCCTAGCGCGTCTCCAGCGCGGAACATGAAGGAATGACGATGACTCAGAGCGTCACGGATTTTGTTGTCGGCGATTACGTCGTCTACCCGGCGCACGGCGTGGGGCTGATCAACGGCGTCGAGACCCAAGAGGTCGCCGGCCTGTCGCTCGAAGTCTATGTCATCACCTTCGACCACGAGAAAATGACCCTGCGGGTTCCGACCCGTAAGGCCAAGACCGCGGGCCTGCGCCCCCTCGCCACCGGCGACGTGGTCTCGCAGGCCATGGTGACCCTGAAGGGCCGCGCCCGGGTGAAGCGCACCATGTGGAGCCGCCGCGCCCAGGAATATGAAGCCAAGATCAATTCGGGCGACCTGATCTCGATCGCCGAGGTGGTGCGCGACCTGCACCGCGCCGACAACCAGCCGGAACAGTCCTATTCGGAGCGCCAGCTCTATGAATCGGCCCTGGACCGCATGGCGCGCGAAGTCGCCGCCATCGAACAGATCGATCGCGACGCCGCCATCGGCCTCCTGACGAAGTCGCTGGTCAAGGCGGCCTGAGGCGCCCAAAATCTGAGAGTTCTGCGGAACGCCCGGCCTCAGCGCCGGGCGTTTTCGTTTGAATGACGCCTCAGTCAGCCGGCCTTCTTCAGCACGGCGACGTCGGGAGCCTTGGAGATGGCCGCCAGCAAGGCGAGGATCTTGTCGCCCTGCATGCGGAACGGGTCGAACTCGCCATTCAGATCCAGGGCGGCGAGGATCGGGGCGGATTTCGGCGTGACCGCGCGCCCGCACATGCTCCACTGACCGAACAGACGCGAGCCGGCGGGGCCGCCGATCATGACTTCGACCTGACCGTGGCGCGCGTCGCGGCCGATCACCCCGAAGACCTGGCTGACATTGCGGCGCGGCCCCTCGAGGGCCTGGACGAACCAGCCCTGATGGGCGAGCAGCAGGCCCGTCAGTCCGTGGCGTGCGTTATTCGCCTGCGATACCGCCAGGATCTCGACCACCGTCGCCTCGAAGCGCGCCAGCACAGGCAGCGCGGCCCGGCTCGCATAGACCAGGCGGAACAGGTCACCCCCGTGGTCGGTCTTCACATCCGTCATCACGCCATCCTTGCGATCATCGCCAACCAGGATGCCAAAGGATTATGGATAGCCGCTTAATATCAGCTATTTAGCAGCGCGGTCGGCCAGCCGCTCGATCTGCTCGGGATGGTCGAGCCACAGGATGGGGCGCCCCCGACTGGACCGCACAGCCCCCCGCACCCTGACCAGCCTGCCCGCCAGGCCGACAGGCGCGGCCCCAGCCACAGCCATATCGTCCCAGGCCTGGCGCGGGATTTCGGCCGCGAAGCCATCGGGCGCTTCGGTGAATTCCAGCCGCAGCCGTCCGCCGTCCCGGACCACCCGGCCGACATGGCCCTCCACCACCGTCAGCCCCCGGTCGGCCGGCCCCACCTCCTGCGGCAAGCGCACGCGGTAAGCGGCGTGGGCCCATAAGCCCCGCCCCGCCGCCCTCGCCCGCGCCTCCTCCAGCAGCATCGCCCCCGCCAGGGCGCGGTTGTCGGCATAGGTGCGCACCCGCACCGCGCCTTGCCGCAGCAACTCGCCTTCGATCCAGCGTCGGGCCGCCGTCTCCCGCACCTGGGCGAGGGTGCGGCCATAGGGATCGGCCGCCGCGCCGCCCTGCAGCAACTCGATCTCGCGCCCCTGGACGAGGCGCGCGAGCGCCGCCTTCGCCTCGGCGGCGTAGGGCGCGTCGGCGTGGGGCGCCTCGACCCCGGCCAGACGCAGCTGCGTCCCGTCGGTCAGCATCAGCAGGTCGCCGGCGACCGCCGCGGCCACCCGCGCCCGCCCGGCCGACGGCAGGGCGTCCAGGGCCACACCCTGGCCGCACGCGCAGAGCCACCCCGCCAGCAGCAATGGAGCGATCGTCGGCCGCATCGGGCTTGCTACCACGGCGCCGGCGCGCGCCGGTAGGCCGCGTTCCCGGTGCGAAAGCCCTTGCCCCCCGTCGGCCCCAGGCCCCAGCATGGGACGATGGTAGAGTCTTCATCCGCGACCCACGCCGTCCAGCCTGGGGACGGGCCCGGGCTGCGCGCCCGCCTGCACCGGCTCTACTACGGCCGCACCCCCGCGGCGGTGCGGTTCCGCTATTCGGTGCTGGTGCTGGACCTGGCGATCATCGCCTTTTTCATCGCCGCCCCCATGCTCAGGGGGACCGAGGCGTTCTTTCTGATCGACTACGCCATCGCGGTCGTGGTCGCCGTCGAGATGGTGGCGCGGGTGTCCGCCGCTTACGACAGCCGCTGGTGGCGGGCTCCGATTGTTTGGGTCGATATCTTCGTCCTCGCCACGCTCCTCGTCCCTCAGGTGCTTTTCAACCTGGGCTTCTTGCGGATCGTCAGGCTGTGGTCGGTGGTGCACAGCGAGTTCTTCTGGCGCACGGTCGGGCGGCGCTACGACGACACCCGCTGGGAGGACGTCATCCGCACGGTGGCGACCATGGTCACCTTCGTCTTCGTGGTGACCGGCTTTGTCTACACGAGCTACGCCCGCACCCATCCCGGCATAGACGGCTATGTCGACGCCCTCTATTTCACCGTCGCCACCCTGACCACCACCGGGTTCGGCGACATCACCCTGCCCGGGACCTGGGGCAAACTCATCTCCATCGTGACGATGATCGCGGGAATCACCCTTTTCGTCCGGCTCGCCCAGGCCCTGTTCCGCCCCTACAAGGTCAGCTTCGCCTGTCCGACCTGCGGCCTGATGCGCCACGACCAGGACGCGGTCCACTGCAAGGCGTGCGGGGAGATTCTCAACATTCCGAACGACGAGCACTGACGCCCGCCGTCGGCCAGCCTTGCGGCGCCGGCCGCACCGTGGCATCGCTCCGGGCGCGGTCGGCCGCCCGTCTCGGGGCATGCGGACCGCTGGCGCGGCCCGGTAGCTCAGCAGGATAGAGCAGTGCTTTCCTAAAGCAGAGGTCGGGGGTTCGAGTCCCTCCCGGGCCGCCACTCAAGTCCTGGCGACGCCGAGCCAGCCCAGTAGGCGGGCGGACTCAGCTCGCCTGTTCTTCCAGGTCCGACGCCGGCTCGGCCTGACCGCCGCCGCGATTGGACTTCAGCACCTCGATGTGGAGGCGGGCGCGGTCCTTGCGGGCCGCCTCCAGGGCGCCGGACGCCAGGTGACGCTCGCTGCGCTCCCGCTCGACCGCGGCCGCCAGGCCCTTGGCGCGGGCGTCGGCGGCGGCGCGGTCGTTGGCTGCTTCCTGGGCCAAGAGCTCGTAGCGGCCGTTGATGACATCGATCTGCTGTTCCAGCCGCGCGATCTCGGCGGCGCGGGCCTCCGAGGTCTCGCCCAGGCGCTCGCTGCGGTCGACGGCGGCGGCGCGGGCGGCCTCCACCGAAGCCAGCTCCTTGCGCGAGGCGATGAGGTCGGCGGCGAGGCCGCTCAGCTGGTCCTCGGCCTGCTTCAGCTTCAACTTCAGCTCACCGCTCTCGCGTTCGGCCAGGCGGTCGCGCACAGCCGCTTCGCGGAGCTGGCGGTTGAGTTCGGTGTTGTCCTCCTCCAGGCGCGCGGTGCGGGCCTGGGCGGTCTCCATCCGCAGTTCCGAGGTCTCGATCTGAGCGCGGGCCTTGTCGGCCTGCTCCTCCAGCAGCCGGCCCAGGCGGTCGGCCTCGGCGGTGGCGGACTGGGCGGTGCTCTCCAGGGCCCGGGCCCGGTTCTTCTCGGTGGTCAGCGAGGCCTCGAGCTCCGCCGCGGCGCGGGTGCTGCGGTTGAGGTCGCCGGTCAGGCTCTCGACCTTGCGTTCCAGAACGCCGCGCTCGACGTCCATCAGGCTGCGGGCCTGGATCGCCTCGGCGGCCTGGGACTCGGCTTCCTGGCGGCGGATCTCGCCCTCTTCCAGCTTGGCGCGCAGACGGCCGTTGTCGTCCTCCAGCCGCTGGGCGTGGGCCACGGCCCGCTCGCCGTTGGTCTTCAGCTCAATGCTCTCGGCCCGGGCCGCGTTGAGGGCGGCGGACAGGCGGGAGACCTCGGCCTCGCGGGAACTGGCCAGGAGTTCGACCTGGAGCTTGCCCGAGCGGGTCTCGGCCAGAGCGTCTTCGATGGTCGAGAGGCGGCGCTGCAGCTCGGTCTCGCGCTGGCGGGTCGAGCCGAGCTCCTCGGTGGTCTGCTCCAGCAGGGCCGTGATCGCCACCAGTTCAGAGCGGTCGGCGCGGCGGGCTTCGAACTCGCTGGCCAGGGTCGAGCGGGCCCGGCCCAGGGTCTCCTCGGCGCCGCGCACGCTGGCCAGGGCCCGGTTTGCCTCTTCCAGGGCGGCGGAAATGCTCTCGTGCGATTCGCCGATCGAGCGGGTGCCCTCGATCATCTTCTCGGACGTGCTGCGCGCCCGATCCTGATCCAGGGTGGCCAGGAGCTTTTCGAGCTTCTTGGCGCCGCCGTCGCGCACCGCGCCGGTGATTTGCAGTAGGTTCACGAGAGCTCCCCCGAGCCGAGCTTGGCGTCGATACGAAACCTTAATCAAAAGCCCGGGCAGGGCAATGCCGCCGCCTGTCGCATGGCTGGTCTTGGCGCCGATTTTCGGGGACAACACCCGATGTTCCCTACACGCACAGGACCCTGATTTGACCCCCTCGGCCAATGCCGCGATCTCTTACGACGCCGACTCGTTCGAGCCCGGCGACAAGCCGATGGGCCGACGCACCGCCGGGCTGGGCCTGCTGCGGGGGTTTGTCGAACATGCGAAGGTCGACACCGTGTTCGGCTACAGCGAGTTCGAGCCCACCCAGGCCGGGTTCGAAGCCGCCGTCCGCCGCTTCGGCGGCGACGCGCCGGTGCGGTGGAGTTCGCACTGGAACATCAGCGCCCTGAAAGAGGTCGGCGCCCTGCACGTGGCCGGGCCCATCGGCGCGGCCCACGCCTTCCACCGGCGTGGTTTCGATCAACGGGCCTGGAGCCTGACCGGCGTCACCCACACCATTTCTTCCCACGCCGCCGCCGACGCCATAGCCTCGCTGGCCACCGCGCCGGTGCAGAGCTGGGACGCGCTGATCTGCACGTCCCGGGCGGTGAAGGCCGCGGTCGAGGTCAGCCTGGAAGAGCAGGCCGACTACCTTCGCGCCCGTCTGGGCTCGCAGGCTCCCGCCGTTGGGCTGCAGTTGCCGGTCATCCCCCTGGGCGTCCGTTGCCAGGACTTCGCCGCCGCGCCTGAGGCGAGGGCCAGGCTGCGCGCCCGCCTGGGCGTTCCCGACGACGAGGTGGTGGTGCTGTACGCCGCCCGGCTGAGCTTCCACGCCAAGGCGCACCCCTATCCGATGTACGCGGCCCTGCAGCGCGCGGCCGAGCGCACGGGCGCCAGGGTCCATCTGCTGCTGGCCGGCTGGTTCGCGGACGCCTTTCAGGAGCGCGTGTTCCGTAACGGCGCCGCCGAGCTGTGCCCCGACGTGACCCTGCACGTGGTGGACGGGCGCGAGCCCGGGATGTGGGACAGCGTCTGGCAGGCCGGCGACATCTACACCCTGCTTTCCGACAACATCCAGGAGAGTTTCGGCCTGTCACCGGTCGAGGCGATGGCCGCGGGTCTGCCGGTGGTGGGCTCGGACTGGGACGGGCTGAAGGACACCATCGTCCACGGCGAGACCGGCTATCTGGTCCCCACCCTGACCCCGCCCGCCGGCGGCGGCGGCTATATGAGCCAGGCCTACGAGCTGAGCCGGATCGACTATGAGCAGTACGTGGCCTCGGTGGCCCAGGTCGTCTCGGTCGACGTCGCGGCCGCCGCCGACGCCTTCACGGCCCTGATCACGGACGCGAATCTGAGGCGGCGCATGGGCGAGGCAGGTCGCGCGCGGGCCCTGTCGGAGTTCGACTGGGGCCGGGTGATCCCGCGCTATCAGGCCCTGTGGGGAGAGTTGGCCCAGCGCAGGGCGGTCGACCGCGAGGCGGCGCCCAAGCACCCCAGTCGCCTGGGCGACCCGGCTCGGGCCGACCCCTTCCGCACCTTCGCCGCCTATCCGACCCGCGCCATAGACAGCGACGACCTCGTCGCCTCGCCCGCCGACCTGGCGGTTCAGGCCGCAGCTCTAAACCGGCGAGCCGGAACCGCCCCGGTCCGCGGCATCGTGCTCGACGGGGCGATGCTGGAGGCCCTGACGGAGCAGATGGCGACGCTGGGCGAGACGTCGGTGGAGGCGATCCTGGGGTCCGCCCCCTCCATTCCCCGCTGGCGCGCCCTGCGCACCATCCTCTGGCTGCACAAGCATGGGCTGGTGGCGATCCGGCCGGCCGCCGCCCGATGAGCCCGGTGAGCCAGCCGGTGCGCCTCAACCGCTCGCAGCTGGCCGTCCCCGGCCATTCCCGGCGCTTCATCGACAAGGCGGCGGCCAGCGCCGCCGACGTGGTGATGCTGGACCTGGAGGACGCCGTCGCCATCGGCGATAAGGAGACAGCCCGCCGGACGGTCGTCGAGGCGCTGAACGACATCGACTGGGGCGGGCGCACCGTCTCGGTCCGCATCAACGCCCTCGACACCCCCTTCATGTACCGGGACCTGATCGAGGTCGCCGAGCGCGGCGGTCCGCGCCTGGATCTGGTCATGCTGCCCAAGGTCGACACGGCCGCCGACGTGCACGTCGCCGATGTCCTGCTGAGCCAGATCGAGGCGGCGACGGGCCGCACCAACCGGATCGGCCTGGAGCTGCAGATCGAGACCGCGCTGGGCCTGCAGAACGTGGAGGCCATCGCGGCCGCCTCGCCGCGGGTGGAAAGCCTGCACTTCGGTCCGGGCGACTACGCCGCCTCCATCGGCGCCCGCACCACCTCGATCGGGGGCGCGGTCCCCGACTACGCCCTGCTGTCCGACCCGGACGCCGGGGGCCTGCGCAGCCTTCACATGGCCGACCCCTGGCACTACGCCCTGTCCCGGATCGTCGTCGCCGCCCGGGCTGCTGGCCTGCGCCCCGTCGACGGGCCCTATGCCGACTTCAAGGACGCCGAAGGCCTGGAGTGGAGCGCCCGCCGCGCATCCGCCTTGGGGTTCGAGGGCAAGTGGGCGATCCATCCGGGCCAGATCGGCGCCATCAACACCGCCTTCGGCCCCCGCCCCGAAGAGGTCGCACAGGCCCGCCGCATCCTGGAGGCGCTGCAGGCCGGCGCCGCGGCGGGACGCGGGGCCGTGGTCGTCGACGGCCGTATGGTCGACGCCGCCTCGGTTCGCCAGGCGCAGGCTCTGGTGGAGAAGGCCCGCCGGATCGAAGGCCGCCCCTGACCATCGCCGCCATGGACGCAGGCGCGGTTTTCTGGTGGCTTGCCCACCGATCACGGAGGCGGGACGGATGAGGCTGTTGAAGCTGCTCTATGTGCAGGTGCTGATCGGCATCGCACTGGGGATCCTGGTCGGCGCCCTGTGGCCCGAGACCGGCGCGGCGCTGAAGCCCCTCGGCGACGGCTTCATCAAGCTAGTCAAGCTGACCATCGCGCCGGTGATCTTCGTCACCGTGGCGGGCGGCATCGCCCACATGAGCGACCTGAAGAAATTTGGCCGCGTCGGCGGCAAGGCCCTGCTCTATTTCGAGGTCGTCTCGACCGTCGCCCTGGTCATCGGCCTGATCGTCGGCCGCACGGTCAAGCCGGGCGCCGGCTTCAACATCGACCCGACCACCCTCGATCCGTCGATCGCCGCCGGCTACATGCAGCGGGCCCAGGCCGACAACTTCGCCGACCACCTGCTGAACATCATCCCGGACACCTTCGTCGGCGCCTTCGCGGGCGGCGACCTGCTGCAGGTGCTGTTGCTCGCCATCCTGACCGGCTTCGCCATCACCCGCCTGGGAAGCTTCGGCGAGAAGGTGGTCACCGGGCTCGACGCCGCGGGCAAGGTGTTCTTCTCGATCATTCACATCGTGGTGCGCTTCGCGCCCATCGGCGCCTTCGGGGCCATGGCCTTCACGATCGGCAGGTACGGCATCGGCAGCCTCGCCCAGCTGGGAGCCCTGATCGCCACCTTCTACCTGACCGCGGCCATGTTCGTGATCGTGGTGCTGGGGTTGATCGCCCGATTCACCGGCTTCTCGATCTTCCGTTTCCTCAACTACATTCGCGAGGAGATCCTGATCGTTTTGGGCGCCTCCTCTTCCGAGGCGGTGCTGCCGCAGATGATCGAGAAGCTGGAGCGGCTGGGCGCCTCCAAGCCGGTGGTCGGGCTGGTCATCCCGACCGGCTACAGCTTCAACCTCGACGGCACCAACATCTACATGACCCTGGCCACCCTGTTCCTGGCCCAGGCGACGGGAACGGACCTGACCATCTGGCAGGAGCTGACCCTGCTGGGGGTGGCGATGATCACCTCCAAGGGCGCGTCCGGAGTGACCGGCGCCGGCTTCATCACCCTGGCCGCCACCCTGGCGGTGGTGCCGACCATACCGATCCAGGCCCTGGCCTTGCTGGTCGGCATCGACCGCTTCATGAGCGAGTGCCGCGCCTTGACCAACCTGATCGGCAACGGGGTCGCGACCCTGGTGGTGGCGCGCTGGGAGAATGAACTCGACATGGACCAGCTGCATGCCGAGCTGGCCAGGGGGCCGGGCGGCGCCGAACGGGCTCGGGAGACCGAGACGGTGCTGGAGCCGCAACCCTCGTCGTCATCCTCGGGCGACACCTAGCGAAGCTATTTGGCGAGCGCCCGCCAGCCGATGTCCGTGCGGTGGAAGCCTTCCGGCCAGTCGATCCGGGCCACGGCAGCGTAGGCCCGCTCCCGCGCCTCTTGCAGCGTCGCGCCGAGGGCGCAGACGTTCAGGACCCGGCCGCCCGTCGCCACCAGGGCCCCGTCCGACTTCAGGCCGGTGCCGGCGTGGAACACCGCCACGCCCTCGCCGAAGTCGGCGCCGGCCCCGTAGATCACCGAGCCCTTCTCGGGCGCGTCGGGATAGCCGCGCGCCGCCAGCACCACGCAGATCGCCGCCTGGTCCTTCCACCGCGGCGGCGGCATGCCGGCCAGCTTTCCCGTCGCCGCGGCGAGCAGATAGGGCACGAGGTCGCTGTCCAGCCGCAGCATCAGCACCTGGCATTCCGGGTCGCCGAAGCGGGCGTTGAACTCCACCAGCTTGGGGCCGTCGCGGGTGGCCATCAGTTCGACGAAGAGCACGCCGCGATAAGGCGCGCCGTCGGCGGCGATGCCGGCGAAGGCGGGCTCGACCAGGCGCGTGCGCGTCTGCTCGACCAGCTCGGGCGTGAAGACGGGGGCGGGGGAATAGGTCCCCATCCCGCCGGTGTTGGGGCCCCGATCGCCATCGAAAGCGCGCTTGTGATCCTGGGCCGAACCGAACAGCATCGAGGTGCGGCCGTCGCAGATGGCGAACAGCGAGCCGATCTCGCCTTCGAGGAACTCCTCGAGCACCACCCGGGCGCCCGCCGCGCCGAACCGGCCCCCGAAGGCGTCGTCGATGGCCGCCTCGGCCTCGGCCCGTTCGGAGGCTATGACCACGCCCTTGCCCGCCGCCAGCCCGTCGGCCTTGATCACATAGGGCGGGACGAACCGGTCGAGGGCGGCCTTGGCGTCGGCGGCGGTTTCGCACACGGCGTAGGCGGAGGTGGGAAGGCCGTGGCGGTCGCAGAACGCCTTGGTGAAGGCCTTGGACGACTCCAGCTGGCCGGCCTGGGCGGTGGGCCCGAAACAGGCGACGCGGGCCTCGGCCAGGGCGTCCGCGAGCCCCGCCTCGACCGACGACTCGGGCCCGATCACCACCAGGTCGGCGGCGATCTCCCGGGCGAGGGCCACGAGGCCCGCCACGTCGAGCACCCCGACGCCTCGCAGTTCGCCCAGCTTGGCCATGCCCGGATTGCCGGGCGCCATCACCAGGCGCTTCACCAGCGGCGATTGCGCGATCTTCCAGGCCAGGGCGTGTTCGCGCCCGCCCGAGCCGACGAGGAGGATGTTCATGGGTGGGCCTGTGGGGCGCCGGGGACGAGTCCGTCAAGCGCCCCCTGCCGCGACTCGCCGGCGCGCCCTATGTTGCGCCCATGACCGACGCCGCCGCCCCGACCGAGACCGAAGGCAACGCCAAGGCCTATTCCGTCTCGGAACTGGCCTCGGCGCTCAAGCGCACCATCGAGGAGAACTACGGCTTCGTCCGCCTGCGCGGTGAGATCTCCAAGGTCACGCGGCACGCCTCCGGCCACATCTACCTCGACATCAAGGACGAGAACGCCTGCATCGCCGCGGTGGTGTGGAAGGGCTCGGTGCGCGGGCTGAAGGCCCAGCCCGAACAGGGGCTGGAGGTGATCGTCACCGGCCGCATCACCACCTACGCCCAGCGCTCCAGCTATCAGCTCGTCGTCGAGACCATGGAGCACGCCGGCGTCGGCGCCCTGCTCGCCCAGTTGGAGAAGCTGAAGGAGCGCCTGCGCGGCGAGGGCCTGTTCGACGCCGCGCGCAAGCGGCCCCTGCCCCAGATGCCCCGGGTGGTCGGGGTCATCACCAGCCCCACCGGGGCGGTGATCCGCGACATCCTGCACCGCATCCGCGACCGCTGGCCCGTGCATGTCATCGTCTGGCCGGTGGTGGTGCAGGGGGCTGACGCCGCAGCCCAGGTCGCCGCCGCCATCCGCGGCTTCAACGCCTTGCAGCCCGGCCACCCGGTCCCTCGCCCCGACCTCTTGATCGTCGCCCGCGGCGGCGGCTCGATCGAGGACCTGTGGGGCTTCAACGACGAGGCCCTGGCCCGCGCGGTCGCAGCCGGGACCATCCCCCTCATCTCGGCGGTGGGCCACGAGACCGACACCACCCTGATCGACTTCGTCTCAGACCGTAGAGCCCCGACGCCGACGGCGGCGGCCGAGATCGCCACGCCCGTGCTGGCCGACCTCAAGGCCCTGGTGCTCGACTTCGAGCGGCGCATGGCCCGGTGCACCCAGCACGCCTTGGAGACGCGGCGGTCGCGCCTGGCCGCCGCCCGCCTGCCCCGCCAGAGCGAGCTGCTCGGCCCCGCCTCCCAGCGCTTCGATCTGGCGGCGGGCCGCCTCGCCGCCGCCCTGGAGCGCAATGTCGCCATCCACGACCGGCAGCTGACCAGCATCGCCGCCCGCCTGACCCCCGGCCTGCTGGGCCGCCCCCACGCCCTGAAGCAGGCGCGGCTGGCCGAGCTGTCGGGGCGCCTCTCCGCCTCGGTCCTGCGCGCCCGCGACCAGGCCGAGCGCCGCGCCCGCCTGCCCGAACTGTCCGCCCGCATGGACCAGGCCGTGCAGCGCCGCCTGCTGCGCGAGCGCGACCGGCTGGGCCGGATCGAGCAACTGCGCGCCTCGTTAAACCCCGACCGTCCCCTGTCCCTCGGCTTCGCCCGCGTTCACCGCGAAGATGGGACCCTAGTGCGCGATGGGGCCCTGCTTCGTGCGGGCGAGGCTATCCGTCTCAAGTTTGCGAATGACATTGAACGCGGGGCGGTGGTCGACGGGACGCCGTCGGCGGCGGCGAAGCCCCAGCCCAAACCGGTCAAGCCGCCATTAAACCAGGGCGATCTGTTTTAATTTTTGCCGCTCATCCCCGCGGAAGCGGGGACCCAGGTTTTAGCCGTCGCACTCCCAGCCAAAGAACTGGGTCCCCGCTTCCGGGGGGATGAGCGGAGAGTGGGTTGGTCCTAGGCCCGCGGGCGATTACAATCGCCGCATGAACGCCCATGACCGCAACCTCGATAGCGGCGAGGCCGTCGTCCACTACGGCGACGGCGAATTCGTGCTGATCAAGCCCGGCCGCTATGTCGTCTGCGCCGTCTCCGGCAAGCGGATCGACCTGGAGGCCCTGCGCTACTGGAGCCCCGAGCTGCAGGAAGCCTACGCCAGCCCCAAGGAGGCGCTCGCCCGTTGGCTCGAAAAGAACCCCAGGGGTTGAACCGCAGGGCCGCGCTCGGCCTCGCCGCCGGCGGGCTCGCGGCGCTCGCGGCGCCCCGCGCCTTCGCCGCTGACGAGGGCGGCTTCACCTGGGGCGGCCGGCTGGTCCAGGGCGGCTATCTGATCGGCCGGGCGGCCACGCCCCGCGCTCATGTCGAGGTCAACGGCAAGCCGATCGGCCAGGCCTCCGCGGGCGGGTGGTTCGTGGTCGGCTTCGACCGCGACGAACCGCGGCAGACCGCCGTCGCCACCCGCGGCGACGTGGAGGCCGAGCGCCGCTTCACCATCGAGCCCGGCGACTTCGACATCCAGCGCATCGACGGCCTGCCCCGCGACCAGGTCGCGCCGACCGACCCGGCGCTCTTGGAGCGCATCGCCCGCGAGTCCAAGCAGAAGATCGCGGCCTTCGCCTCCGTCGACGACAGCGAGAACTTCCGCGACGGCTTCGCCATGCCGTTCCAGCCGACCCGCCGCTCGTCCAGCTTCGGCGGCCAGCGCATCCTCAACGGCCAGCCGCAGACCCCGCACTACGGCGTCGACCTCGCCGCCCCCGCCGGGACCGAGATCCGCGCCCCCGCCCCCGGCCTGGTGGTGCTGGCCGAGCCGGCCATGCACTTCGAAGGCGGCCTGACCCTGATCGACCATGGTCAGGGCCTCGTCGCCGCCTTCCTGCACCAATCACGGCAGATGGTCCGCACCGGCGACCGGGTGGTCCGCGGCCAGCCGATCGGGCTCGTTGGCCAGACGGGCCGGGCCACCGGCCCCCACCTGTGCTGGCGCCTGAAATGGCGGGCCAGGAACCTCGATCCGAGCCTCCTTGTCGGGTCTGGCGCGACCCTGTTTTGAGCGGCTCACTTAACGCGCCGTAACCCTTTAGAAGCGAATTGGCGCCAACTTCCTTGAAAGGCCCCAGGCCGGGGCGGGACGGTGGCTCAACGGTGAGCCAGAGGGACGGGATGTCTGCAGGTCTAGAATCGCTGCGCGTCCTGCTCGTCGACGACAATCAGCACATGCGTGCGATCGTCATGACGGTGCTGAACGGCGTGGGCGTCGACCAGATCCGCGAGACCCGCGACGGCGCCGAGGCGCTGGCGGCTCTGCGGGAATGGCCGGCCGACCTCGCCATCGTCGATTTCCAGATGTTCCCCCTCGACGGCGTCGAGTTCACCCGCATGGTCCGCAACGCGCCGGACAGCCGCAATCCCTACCTGCCGATCATCATGATGACCGGCCACTCCGAGCGCTATCGGGTGATGGAGGCGCGCGACGCCGGCGTCACCGAATTCGTGGCCAAGCCCCTCACCGCCAAGGCGGTGCTGGAGCGCATCCACGCCGTGATCTATCGCCCGCGCCCCTTCGTGCGCACGGCCGAATATTTCGGCCCCGATCGCCGCCGCAAGGACGATCCGGGCTTCGCCGGCCCGTGGCGCCGCTCGTCCGACCCGGGCGCGCAGAACAAGGCCAGCGCCTAGGACTGCATCGCTGTCCTGCGTCCTTCGAGACGCCCGAGTTCCTCGGGCTCCTCAGGATGACGAGCGGGGCGGCCTGCACCAACCTTCGTCATGCTGAGGAGCGCGACGAAGTTGCGCGTCTCGAAGCACGCACGCCGTCAGCCGCCCTTCTCGTCCAGCTCCGCGTAGGCCGTGTGCGGCCAGCGCTTGTGCACCCAGAACCATTCCGCCGGCCGCTGGCGCACATGCGCCTCGACGAAGGCGTTGACCTTCTCGACCCCGGCCTGCAGGTCGCGGGCCCGATCGCCGGTGTTCTCGAGCGGGATCGGGTCGTGCACCACGACCTTGAAGCGCGCGCCCCTGGTCCGCTGCACCGAGACCGGCTGCAGGGCGGCCCCGAAGCGCAGGGCCAGACGGGTGGGCCCGCTGGCGGTGTGGACCGGGCGGCCGAAGAAGGGCGCCTCCAACCCGCCGTTGAACTTCTGGTCGTTCATCAGGGCCACCGACTCGCCTCGGCCCAGCGCCACCAGCAGCTCGCGGGCCCCCTCCTCGCCCTTGGGCGCGAACAGCCTCACCCCGTAGCGGGCGCGCCGCTTCTTGATGCTGGCGTCGACATAGGGGTTGTTGGCCGCCCGATAGGTGATCTGGCAGACCACCCCCGCCTCCAGGATGATGATCGGCATCACCTCCCAGTTGGAGAAGTGGCCGGAGACGAACACCGTCGCCCTGCCTTCGCGGGCGATCTGCTGCAGCCGGTCGAAGCCTTCGACCTCGACCCGGCCGGACGCCCGGGTCAGCCGCTCGCTCATCGGGAACTCGAAGAAGGACCGGCCGAGGTTGGACCACTGCTCGGCCAGCAGCCGCTGACGCTCCGCGTCCGTCATCTCGGGGAAGGCGATGCGGATATTGCGCTCGGCGATGCGGTGCGAACCGGTCAGCGGGCCCAGCCGGCCGAACAGGGCCGCACCCAGGCCGGACGCCCAGTCCACCGGCAGCAGGCGCAGGGCCGAACTGGCCAGATCGAAGGCGGCCGCTTCGATCCGCCAGGTCAGGTCGCGCAGGGCGGTGGGCCGGTTGCTCATGCCCGAGCTTTACGTCGGCGGATGCTCGCCACGCAACGCGGGCGGCCTTAAGAGGCGATACCGACAAGGGAGCAAGCCATGGCCGACGACGTCGTCATCTTCCACAACCCCGGGTGCAGCACCTCGCGCAAGGCGCTGGAGGCGATCCGCGCGGCGGGCCGCCAGCCCAAGGTCGTCGAGTACCTGAAGACCGGCTGGACCAAGCCGCAGCTCGAGGCCCTGTTCGCCAAGATGGGCGTGACGCCTCAGGCCGCCCTGCGCACCCGCAACACCCAGGCGCAGGCCCTGGGCCTGACCGCGCCCGGCGCATCCGACGACAGCATCATCGAGGCCATGGTCGCCGACCCGGTGCTCGTCGAACGCCCGATCGTCGAAACCGCCAGGGGCGCCGTCCTGGCCCGGCCGGTGGAGAAACTGCAAGCCCTGCTCTAGGCGCCCACCACCACAACCTGCGGTTAAACCTGACCTTAAAGGGATCTTGGCAGGCTCAAGGCCCAGTCCGCAGCAAAGGGCGCTCCCTTGGGTCTCTTGTCGTGACAGCCGTCCCCCCCTCCGCACGCCACGGTCACTTCCTGGCGCTGGACGGCCTTCGCGGCGTCGCGGCCCTGTCGGTGCTGATCCTGCACCGCGGCCGCATCCTCGATCCGGGCGGGGTCCTGCCCCACGCCTATCTGGCGGTGGACTTCTTCTTCCTGCTCAGCGGCTTCGTCATAGCCTACGCCTACGACCACCGCCTCAGCCGGGGGCTCGGGGTGTGGGCCTTCGCCCGGCTGCGCCTCGTGCGGCTCTACCCGATGGTCCTGGCGGCGACCCTGGTGGCCGCCGCCTACCTGATCCTGCGCGAACGGCTGTCGCCGCACGGGGACAGCCCCGGCCAGATCGCCCAGATGGCCCTGACGAACGCCCTGGCGCTCCCGACCCTGGGCGGGACCGGCGAGTACGCCTATCCATTGAACCTGGCCATGTGGTCCCTGGCGATGGAGCTGGCGGCGAACCTCGCCTATGCGGCCTTCCGGCGGGTCATGACCACCCGGGTCCTCGTCGTCATCGTCGGGGTCTTCGCCGCCGCCCTGGTCGTCGCGGCCTTCGCGCGTTCCGGCCTCGACGTCGGCGCCACCCGCGACAGCTTCTGGTGGGGCGCGCCCCGGTGCGGCTTCGGCTTCTTCGCCGGCGTGCTGATGTTCCGCCTCTTTCGCCGGGAGGTCAGGCCCGCCGCCGCCATGGCCCCGCTCGCCCTCGGGGCCCTCCTGGTCGCCCTGTTCGCGGTCCCGAATGGGCGCGGGTACGACCCCATATTCGATCTATTCTGCGTTTTCCTCGTCCTGCCCGCCGTGGTCTGGACGGGCGCGCTCTACGCCGGCCGGCAGGGCGCCGCGGCCTGCAAGGTTCTGGGCGACCTGTCCTACCCACTCTACGTCGTGCAGATTCCGGTGCTGGTCTGGTGCCAGGGCCTGGCGCAGGCGGCCGCGCTGGACGGCCGGATACCGCCCAAGCTCTTCGCACTGCTGGAGTTGGGCGTCGCCCTGGCGGCCGCCTGGGTGATGCTGAAGCTCTTCGACGAGCCGGTCCGACGCTGGCTGGGCCAGCGGCTCCGCACCGGGACAGCGCCGAGCCCGGCCGGACAGGCCGCGGCTCAGCAGCCCTGACAGGGCCTACCAGACCCCGATCTTCTCCGCCTCGGCGTGGCTGATCGGGTGGTGGGCGCGCCGGTGGTCCTCTTCGGCCAGGAACCGGGCGGCTTCCAGGGCGGCCATGCAGCCCATGCCCGCCGCCGTCACCGCCTGGCGGTAGATGGCGTCGCAAACGTCGCCGGCCGCGAAGACGCCCGGGATGGCGGTCGTGGCCGTGCCCGGCTTGACCAGCAGGTAGCCGCCGGAGTCGGTCTCGAGCTGCCCCTTGAACAGCTCCGAGGCCGGGGCGTGGCCGATGGCGATGAACAGGCCGTCGACGGTCAGCTCCGAGGTCTCGCCGCTCTTGATGTTCTTCAGCCGCACCCCGGTCACGCCCGAGGGGCTGTCCTGGCCGAGCACCTCCTCGACCGCCGTGTTCCACACCACCTCAACCTTGGGGTGGGCGAGCAGGCGCTCCTGCAGGATCTTTTCCGACCGCAGCTCGTCGCGGCGGTGGACCAGGACCACCTTCGACGCGAAGCTGGTCAGGAACAGGGCCTCCTCGACGGCGGTGTTGCCCCCGCCGACGACGGCGACGACCTTGCCCCGGTAGAAGAAGCCGTCGCAGGTGGCGCAGGCCGAGACCCCGAAGCCGCGGTACTTCTGCTCGCTGTCCAGTCCCAGCCACTTGGCCTGGGCGCCGGTCGAGATGATCACCGTCTCGGCCAGATAGACGTCGCCCGAATCGCAGACGAGACGGAACGGCCGGCTCGACAGATCGGCTGATACGACGCTGTCGTTCACGAACTCGGTCCCGACGTGCTCGGCCTGGGCCTTCATCTGGTCCATCAGCCACGGCCCTTGGATCACCTCCGCGAAGCCCGGATAGTTCTCCACATCGGTGGTGATGGTCAGCTGCCCGCCGGGCTGGATGCCCGAGATCAGCACCGGCTCCAGCAGGGCGCGGGCGGCGTAGATGGCGGCGGTGTAGCCGGCCGGACCGGAGCCTATAATGGCGACACGGACGTTGCGGGGCTCAGACATGTGACGGTCTCTTCTGGACGAACGGCCCTTTATGTAGGCGAGATTCCTCCCAGAGCGAACGGGGGACGGGGATGGATCGCAAGGCTCTGCTTGTCGCTAGCGTAACCGGGACCATCGCCCAGGTGGCCATGGTCGTCGCCGGCCATTTCATCCCCTGGATCGCCGACAACCTCTTCGCCCTCGGCGGGGTGGCGCTGTCCGCGGCGGCGGGGGTGATCTACGCCCGCAAGGCCGCGGCCGGGCCGGGCCTGCTCGGCGGGGCGGCCGCCGGCGCGATCTGCGCGGTGATCGGCATCGCGGTCTCGGCCCTGCTCGGCGACGTGCCGTGGATGCTTGTCCTGTTCGGCGGCGCCGCGAGCGCGGTGGGGGGGCTTGCAGGCGCGTGGGGCCAACGGCTCGTTTCGGGACGGATTGCGCGGCGCTCCCCGCGCTGATAGCCAGACGGGAGCGGCTCTCGGCGGGTACCTGGGGGCGGAACGAGACAGGCGGATTATGCGAGCGCCCAAACCTACGCCCCGCCAGGCCGGCGGCCGCAGCAGCCTCTTCTGGGACATGCTCACCTTCGACCGGCTGATGACCGGCCCGGTCATTCACCTGATCTACTGGTGCGGGCTCGGCCTCATCGCCCTTGGCGGCTTCACCGTCGTCGGCGCCGCAGTGGGCGTGGCGATCCGGGGCGGCTCCATCGAGGGCACGGTCCTCGCGATCCCGGTGCTGGTCGCCGGCTTCCTGGTCATCGGCGCCATGGCCTTGCTGTGGCGCGGCGCCTGCGAGTTCTACATGGCGGTCTTCCGCATCGCCGACGACCTGCACCTTCTGCGCGTCGCGCAAGAGCGCCGCGCCGCCCGCCTTCGTCCTCCGGGCGGCTAACGCGGTTAGCCGGCCCGCCGGCTCTGCCGCTGGGCCATCTCGTCCAGCACCGCCGTCTCGCGGCGGGCCGCTTCCTTGACCTCGACGATCCGGGCGGCCTCGGCCACGTGCTCGACCTTCTTCAGGTCTTCGTAGGCCTGGATCAGGGCGTCGCGGGCGCCCTGCTCCTCCATCTCGATCGCGGCCAGCTCGGCCATGACCCGGGCCTTGCGCTGTTTCCAGCCCTCGCGGAACCCGATCAGGTACCAGCCGGCGTCGGCGTCGCCGTGTGAGAAGGCGGCCTCGGTGATCGCCTCCTGGGCCAGGCGCACCAGCTCGTCCTGCTTTTCGGCCCGGCGGCCGGCGATCTCGCCGATGCGGCGCCTCAGGGCTTCGATCTCGTGCTCGGCGATGCGGATGAGCGAGCCGGTCCACTTCATGCAGCGTCGCTTTCAAGGATGGCTTCGAGCCGGGCGAAGGATTCGGCCAGCGGGGTCGCGTCGTCCCGGTCCTGGCGCAGGAAGGCCTCCAGCTCCGGGTTGAGCCGGATCGCCCGGTCGGTCTGCGGGTCGGAGCCGGCGCGGTAGGCGCCGATGCGGATCAGCTCCTCCATGTTGGCGTAGGCCGACAGGGCCTGCCGGGCGGTGCGGGTGATGTCGCGCTCCGGCGGGGTCTGGCAGGCCGGCATGGTCCGGCTGATGGACTTCAGGATGTTGATGGCCGGGAAGCGGCCGCGCTCGGCGATGGCCCGCTCCATGACGATATGGCCGTCGAGAATGCCGCGCACCGCATCGGCGATGGGTTCGTTGTGGTCATCCCCATCGACGAGAACCGTGAACAGGGCGGTGATCGGCCCGGCCTGGGTGCCGTCGGGGCGGATCGGCCCCGGGCCGGCCCGCTCCAGCAGTTTGGGCAGTTCGGTGAAGACGGTAGGGGTATAGCCCTTGGTCGTCGGCGGCTCGCCCGCCGCCAGGCCGATCTCGCGCTGGGCCATGGCGAAGCGGGTGACGCTGTCCATCAGCAGCAGGACCTCCTGGTCCTGGTCGCGCAGGTACTCGGCGATGGCCAGGGTCAGGAACGCGGCCTGGCGGCGCTTCAGCGCCGGCTCGTCGGAGGTGGCGACCACCACGATGGCGCGGGCCAGGCCCTCCTCGCCCAGGGTCTCCTCGATGAACTCGCGGACCTCCCGGCCCCGCTCGCCGATCAGCCCGACCACCACCGCGTCGCAGTCCGCGTTGCGGGCCAGCATGGAGAGCAGCACCGACTTGCCGACGCCCGAGCCGGCGAAGACGCCGAGGCGCTGGCCGCGGCAGCAGGTGGTGAACACATCCATCGAGCGGACGCCCAGGTCCAGCCGCGCCCCGACCCGGCCCCGAGCGTGGGCCGCCGGCGGCGCGCTGCGCAGGGGATAGCCGACCGGTCCCTGCGGCAAGGGGCCCTTGCCGTCGATGGGCTCGCCGAAGGCGTCGATGACCCGGCCGCGCCAGGCCAGGGTCGGGCGCACGGCCGAGCCTTCCGGGGCGATGCGGATCTCGGCGCCGGGGGCGACGCCCTCGACCGGCCCGAACGGCATCATCAGGGCCCGGGTATCGCGAAAGCCCACCACCTCAACCGGCAACGGCTTTTCCCGCGGCCTGATAATGTCGGCCCGCGCCCCGATGGGCAGGCGGGTCAGGCCGCCGCGCGCCTCGATCAGCAGGCCGTTCACGGCGGCCACGCGTCCCGAGACGGTGAGCGGGTCCGTACGCTCGACAGCGGCGATCAGATTCTGCATGGCCGCCACAATGGCGAACGGGCTTTAACCATGAGTGAAGCTCGGCCGTCCTAGGGTAAGGAAGCCGCCCCGGGGCCCGCGCCGCCCAGACGAGGCGAAGACCGCGAATCCCCCTGATTCCATATCCTTAACGCCGACGCTTGCGACGCGACTCCAAATCGTCCTACGATTCGTGAAACTGCCGTTCAGGATTAACCACTCTTAAGTACTCGGCGCCTAACGTCGTCGGGAGAGAGCCGGGGATTCCGTTCTCTTGGGCGGTGGTTCGCGCCCGCGACATTTTTCGCGAGGCCGGGAGGGGCTGATGCGTGTTTTGCTGATTGAGGACGACAGCGCCACCGCTCAGAGCATCGAGTTGATGCTCAAGTCCGAGGGGTTCAACGTCTATACGACGGACCTCGGCGAGGAGGGCGTCGACCTCGGTAAGATCTATGATTACGACTTGATCCTTCTCGACCTGAACCTGCCCGACATGTCCGGCCTGGACGTGCTGCGCCAGCTGCGGGTCGGCAAGATCAACACGCCGATCATGATCCTGTCGGGTACGGCGGAGATCGACACCAAGGTGAAGTCGTTCGGCGGCGGCGCCGATGACTACATGACGAAGCCTTTCCACAAGGACGAACTGGTCGCCCGCATCCATGCGGTGGTCCGGCGCTCCAAGGGTCACGCCCAGTCGGTGATCAAGACCGGGGACATCACCGTCAACCTCGACGCCAAGACCGTCGAAGTGAACGGCAGCCGGGTCCACCTGACCGGCAAGGAATACCAGATGCTGGAGCTGCTCTCCCTGCGTAAGGGCACGACCCTTACTAAGGAGATGTTCCTCAACCACCTCTACGGCGGCATGGACGAGCCGGAGCTGAAGATCATCGACGTCTTCATCTGCAAGCTGCGCAAGAAGCTGGCCGCCGCCACCCACGGCAAGCACTACATCGAAACCGTCTGGGGCCGCGGCTATGTGCTGCGCGACCCGTCGGAAAACGTCGTCGCCGCCTAAGGCGCTAGGGTGCAGACACTTCGGGAAGGGCGGCGGGGGCGACCTCGCCGCCCTTTCGCGTTTTCCACCAATGGAATCCGTACCCAGCTACGACGCCGCAACCTGAACGGCGTAGGAGACGCCGGCCGCGCCTTAGCCGATACTGCCAACGATTCGAAGCCGGTTTAGGACCCGCCAACCCAATGCGGAAGGCTGTCGCGGCGCTGCTGGTCAGCGCCTATCTGCTGATCGCCCTGACCGTCGCCGCCCTTTTCTGGCGAGCGGGGGCCGGCTGGGCCGTGGCGTCGAGCGTGCTGATCGGAACCCTGGCCCTGACCTTCGGCCTGCATGGCATGATCGCCCGCGCGGCCCAGGCCGCCGCCTTCCGCCGCGAGATCGAGGCGATCCGCCAGGCGCACCAGCTCCTCGCCGACCAGCTGGAGGCCACCGACGCCAGCTTGCAGGGCCTGTCGGCCAGCCTGCACGAGGAGGCCGCCAGCGCGACCTCCGAACTGGCCTCAGAGGTCCGCATGCTGGAGGACCTGGTCTCGCGCATGGGCGAGGACCTGGAGAGCCGCCTCGCCGTCCGCCCGACCGGCGGCGCCACCCACGTCGACCGCCGCGACCGGCAGAGCGCCGCCCTGCTGCACACCGTGCGCGAGGCGCTGGCCGATGGCCGGGTCGACCTCTATCTCCAGCCGGTGGTCAGCCTGCCCCAGCGGCGCACCGTGTTCTACGAGAGCTTCTCGCGTCTGCGCGACGAGACGGGCCGCATCCTGATGCCCGCCGAATATCTGGCGGTGGCCGAGCCGGAGGGCCTCGTCCCGGCCATCGACAACCTGCTGCTGTTCCGCTGCGTGCAGATCGTCCGGCGCCTCGCCAAGCAGGACCGCAAGATCGGCATCTTCTGCAACATCTCGCTGGCCAGCCTGGGCGACGAGAGCTTCTTCCCGCAGTTCCTTGAATTCCTGTCCCAGAACCGCGACCTGTCCGGCGCCTTGATCTTCGAACTCGGCCAGGCGGCGTTCGAGGAGCGTGGCGGGGTCGAGGCCCGCAACATGGCCAAGCTGTCCGACCTCGGCTTCCGCTTCTCGATCGACAAGGTCACCGACCTGGAGCTCGACTTCCAGGATCTCAACCGCGCCGACGTCAAGTTCCTCAAGGTCTCGGCCGAGGTCCTGCTGGCGCAGGTGCTCGAGGTCGAGGGCCGCATGGCCATGCGCAACATGCGCGACCTGCAGGCGGCGGACTTCTCGTCCCTGACCCGCCGCTACGGCGTCGAGGTCGTGGCCGAGAAGATCGAGGCCGAGCGTCAGGTGATCGACGTGCTGGAGCTCGACATCGCCTATGGCCAGGGCCACCTGTTCGGCGAGCCTCGCGCCATCCGCGACGATGTGCTGGCTGAAACCACCCCGCCGGCCGACTTCATGCACGGCGCCCTCGGTCGCCGGCGCGCCTAGGGCCCCGCTGGCCGAGCGGGATTGACCCCGCCCGCCGCAGCCCCTAGCCCCAGTCCATGTCCACCCTTCGCCCCATCGCCGGCCTCTCCGACGTGGCCGACTCCTATGACGCCGTCCTGTGCGACGTGTGGGGCGTGATCCATAACGGCCGCGAGAGCTTTCCCGAGGCGTGCGAGGCGCTGGTCCGCTTCAACCGCGAGCGCGGCCCGGTGATCCTGATCACCAACGCCGCACGGCCGGCGGAGGCGGTAAAGCCGCAACTGCGCGAGCTGAAGACGCCGGACGCCGCCTGGAGCGGCATCGTCACCTCCGGCGACGCCACCCGCGCCCAGCTGGTCGCCCGCGCGCCCGGGCCGGCGTGGGCGATCGGCCCGGCCCGCGACCACCCCCTCTACGCCGGCACCGGGGTTGAGCTGTGCGAACGCCCCGAACAGGCGGCCTTCGTCTGCTGCACCGGCCCGTTCGACGACGAGACGGAGGCGCCGGAGGACTATCGCGGCCGCTTCGAGGTTTGCGTGGCCAAGGGCCTGACCTTCGTGTGCGCCAACCCCGACCTTGTGGTCCGCCGCGGCGACAAGATGATCTACTGCGCCGGCGCCCTGGCGCAGCTCTATGCGGAGATGGGCGGCGCGGTGGTGATGGCCGGCAAGCCCTACCCGCCCATCTATGAGCTGGCCTACCAGGCGGTGGACCGGGCGGCGGGCCGCAAGGTCGATCCTGCCCGCATCCTGGCGATCGGCGACGGCCTGGGCACCGACGTGAAGGGCGCCAACAGCGAAGGCCTCGACTGCCTGTTCGTGGCGGCGGGAATCTTTTCGGAGCAGAGCCTGGGCGCCGACGGGACCCTGCAGGCGGCCAAGGTCGAGGCCCTGCTCGCCCGCGAAGGCGTCAGCGCCCGATACGCCCTGTCGGAATTGATCTGGTAGGGCCGGCGAACCGCCTCAGAAGTCGCCGAGGACCGCCACCATCTTCTGCTTCAGCGTCTGGGCGTTGAACGGCTTGACGATGTAGTTGTTCACGCCGGCGCGCTTGGCGGCCACGACGTTGTCGGTCTTGGATTCGGCGGTGACCATGATGAAGGGCAGGGTCTTGGTGGCCTGTTCGGCGCGCACCTTGACCAGCAGGTCCAGCCCACTCATCGGCTCCATGTTCCAGTCGGAGATGACCAGGCTGTAGCGGTGCTCGGCCAGCTTGGCGAGCGCCTCTTCTCCGGTCACGGCGCCGTGCACCTCGGTGAAACCAAGCGACTTCAACAGGTTCTGGATAATCCGAACCATGGTCTTGTAGTCGTCCACCACCAGGACGGGCATGGACAGGTCGACGGCCATGTCAGGACTCCGGCGCAATCACGAACTCAGACGGAGGCTCACCCTCGCCCCCGCCGCGTCCGCAAGGTAAGGGGAGGCCGGATAAGAACGGGTAAAGATGGGCGAACGCGCTTTGGGACAGACCGCTGCAGGCCGCTTTCTGGAGGATTTGACCGTCGGCGACGCCGCCGAACGCACGATCGTCATCACCGAAGCCGCCATAGAGGCCTTCGCGCAGGTGTCCGGCGACCACAACCCGGTCCACCTCGACCAGGCCTATGCCGAGACCACCGTGTTCCGCGGCCGCATCGCCCACGGCATGCTGTCGGCGGCCTATATCTCCGCCCTGCTGGCCGGCGAGCTGCCGGGGCCGGGCTCGATCTACCTGACCCAGAGCCTGGAGTTCCTGCGCCCGGTGCGCATCGGCGACGCGCTGACCGTCCGGGTCGAGGTGACCGCCATCGACGACAAGACCGCCCACGTCACCCTGGCCACCTCGTGCTGGCTCGGTCGCCGCGCGGCCGTGCGCGGCCAGGCCCAGGTCCAGGTTCCCCGCCGTCCCGTGGAGGCCGCGTGACCGGCCTGCCCGTGTTCGACGACTGGCGGGGCCTACAGTCCGCCGCCCGCGGCGGCGCCCTGGCGCTCGGCGCCTTCGACGGCGTGCACCGCGGCCACAGAGCGGTGATCGCCGAGGCGGCCAAGGCCGCCAGCCGCCTTGGCGCCCCTCTCGGGGTCGTCACCTTCGCCCCTCACCCGCGCCGCTGGTTCGTGCCCGACGCCGAGCCCTTCCTGCTGACCACCCCAGCCCAGCAGACCCGGGCCCTGGCCGCCCTCGGGGTCGACCGTCTCTATCGCCTGCCCTTCGACGCCGAGATGGCCGCCATGTCGGACGAGGACTTCGCCCGCCGCGTCCTGGCCGAAGGCCTGGGCGCCCGGTCCGTGGCCACCGGTCCCGACTTCACCTTCGGCCGAAACCGCACCGGCAGCCCCGAGGCGCTGCGAGCCTATGGCGAGGCGCTCGGTTTCAGCGTCGCCACCGCCCCCATGGTCGGCGATCACGAGGCCAAGACCTCGTCCAGCGCCATCCGCGAGGCCCTGGCGTCCGGCCGGCCGGAGGAAGCCGCCGCCATGCTCGGCCGCCCCTTCGCCATCGAGGGGGTGGTGGTGCACGGCGACCACCTCGGCCGCACCATCGGCTTTCCCACCGCCAACCTCAGCCTCGGCGACTATGTCCGTCCGGCCCAGGGCATCTACGCCTCGCGCACCCGTCTGTGCGACGGCCGCGAGGTCGCCGGCGTCGCCTATATCGGCGAACGGCCGACGGTGGACGGCAAGGACGAGCGGCTGGAGGTCAATCTGTTCGACTTCGACGAGGACCTCTACGGCCAGACGCTGGAGACCGACCTCGTGGCCTTCATCCGCGGCGACGAGAAGTTCGACGGCCTCGACACCCTCAAGGCCCAGATCGCCCGCGACTGCGACGCGGCCCGCGAACTGCTGCTGAAGGGGTTTTGAGGGGCGGCGCTGTGCTGCGTCCTTCGAGACGCCGGATTTCATCCGGCTCCTCAGGATGACGAAGGGGGATGATCGCACTGAGGTTCGTCATGCTGAGGAGTGCGAGGCTGAGCTTGTCGAAGCCTTGCGCGTCTCGAAGCACGCACACCTTCCGCCCCGCCCGCCGCTCTGTTACATCGCCCCATGCGCGCCGTTCGCCCGTTCCGAATTCGCCGCCCGGCGTGACGCCGACGGGCTAGAGCCTTCGCGTTCGCGCCGGGATTGCCGTTCCCCCCAAGTCTTTCCAGGCGAACCAGCCCGACATGTCCGACGACCAGACCACCGCTCCAGGCCGCGATTACCGCGACACCGTCTTCCTGCCCCAGACCGCCTTCCCGATGCGCGCGGGCCTGCCGCAGAAGGAGCCCGAGATCCTTGGCCAGTGGGCCGCGAACGATCTCTACAAGTCCCTGCGCGCCGCCCGCCAGGCCGCCGGCGCCCCGCTCTATGTGCTGCACGACGGCCCGCCCTATGCCAACGGGGCGATCCACATCGGGCATGCGCTGAACAAGATCCTCAAGGACTTTGTCGTCCGCTCCAGGTTCGCCCTCGGCTACGACGTCGACTATGTGCCGGGCTGGGACTGCCACGGCCTGCCGATCGAGTGGAAGATCGAGGAGGAGTTCCGCGGCAAGGGCCGGCGCAAGGACGAGGTCTCCAAGGCCGAGTTCCGCAAGGAATGCCGCGCCTACGCGGGCCGGTGGATCGAGGCGCAGAAGACCGAGTTCAAGCGCCTGGGCGTGCTGGGCGACTGGGACGGCCGCTACGCCACCATGGACTTCGGCTCCGAAGCCGCCATCGTGAACGAGTTCCACAAGTTCCTGATGTCGGGGCAGCTCTACCGCGGCTCCAAGCCGGTGATGTGGAGCCCGGTCGAGCGCACCGCCCTGGCCGACGCCGAGGTCGAGTACCACGACCACATCTCGCCGACCGTCTGGGTCAAGTTCCCGGTCGCCGCCGGAGACCTGGCCGGCGCGGCGGTGGTGATCTGGACCACCACGCCCTGGACCCTCCCCGCCAACCGCGCGATCAGCTTCGGGCCGGAGATCGAGTACGGGCTCTATGAGGTGAAGGCCCTGAAGGCCGGGCTGGAATTCGAGCCTTGGGCCAAGGTCGGCGAGCGGGTGATCCTGGCCGACGAGCTGGCCGAGGGCGTCTTCACCGCCGCCAATGTAGAGGCCTGGACCCGGGTCCGTCCGGTCCTCGCCGACGAGCTGGCCGGCCTGGCGGTGTCGCATCCGCTGGCGGCGCTCGATCCCGGCTATGGCTTTTCCGTGCCCATGCTGTCCGGCGAGCACGTCACCGACGACGCCGGCACGGGCTTTGTCCACACCGCTCCGGGCCATGGCCAGGACGACTATGAGGTGTGGCTGAAGTCCGGCCGCTCGCGCGCCGACATCCCCGACACCGTCGATCCCGACGGCGCCTACTATCCCACCGTCCCGCTCTTCGCCGGGATGAAGGTGATGGAGACCGAGGGCAAGAAGGCCGGCAAGTTCGGCGAGGCCAACAAGGCGGTCATGGAGCGGCTGATCGAGGCCGGGACCCTGCTGGCCCGCGGCCGTATGGAGCACAGCTATCCGCACTCGTGGCGCTCCAAGGCGCCGGTGATCTTCCGCAACACGCCTCAGTGGTTCATCCGCATGGATGAAACCCTCGCCGACGGGCGGACCCTGCGCCAGACGGCCCTGGCGGCTATCGACGCCACCAACTTCTATCCCAAGGCCGGCCAGACCCGCATCCGCTCCATGGTCGACGGCCGCCCCGACTGGCTGATCTCGCGCCAGCGCGCCTGGGGCACGCCTCTGGCCATGTTCGTCGACAAGGTCACCGGCGAGCCCCTGCGCGACGAGGCGGTCAACGCCCGCATCCTGACCGCCATCGCCGCCGAGGGCGCCGACGCCTGGTTCACCCGCGACCCGCAGGAGTTCCTCGGCAACGACCGCAGGGCCGACGACTACGAGCAGATCACCGACATCCTCGACGTCTGGTTCGACAGCGGCTCCACCCACGCCTTCACCCTGGAGCCCCGCGCCGACAGCCGCTCGCCGGCCGACCTCTACCTCGAGGGCACCGACCAGGCCCGCGGCTGGTTCCAGTCGTCCCTGCTGGAAAGCTGCGGCACGCGCGGCCGCGCGCCCTATGAGGGCGTGCTGACCCACGGTTTCGTGCTCGACGAGCACGGGGAGAAGATGTCGAAGTCGAAGGGCAACACCACCGAGCCCCAGTCGGTCACCAAGGATAGCGGCGCCGAGATCCTCCGCCTGTGGGTGGCCAACAGCGACTATTCCGAGGACCTGCGGATCGGCAAGACCATCCTGCAGACCACGATCGACAGCTACCGCAAGCTGCGCAACACCATGCGCTACCTGCTGGGCGCCCTCGACGGCTTCTCGGAGGCCGAGAAAGTCGGCTATGGCGACATGCCGCCGCTGGAGCGGTTCGTCCTGCACCGCCTGTGGCAGCTCGACGGCCAGGTGCGCGCCGCCTACGAGAGCCACCGCTACGACGAGGTATGGCGCCCGGTCGCCGACTTCTGCGCCCAGGAACTGTCGGCGCTCTATTTCGACGTGCGCAAGGACGCCCTCTACTGCGACGCGCCGTCGTCGGTGCGCCGCCGGGCCTGCCGCACGGTGATGGACCTGGTGTTCGAGCGCCTGACCGTGTGGCTGGCGCCGCTCGCCGTCTTCACCTGCGAGGAAGCCTGGGCCAGCCGCTTCCCGGACGCCGGCTCCAATGCGATGCGCACCTTCCCGGACACCCCGGCCGAGTGGCGCAACGAGGAAGAGGCCGCCCGCTGGGCCAAGGTCCAGGCCGTCCTGGCCGTGGTCACCGGCGCCCTGGAGGGCGAGCGCCGCGAGAAGCGCATCGGTTCGGCCCTGGAGGCCTCGCCCAAGGTCGCCGTCGCCGATGCGGCCCTGCGCGCCGCCTTCGATGGGGTCGATCCGGCCGAGGTGTTCCGAACCAGCACCGCCGACCTGACGGACGAGGGCGATGCCGAGGGCTTCCGGCTCGACGAGATCCCCGGCGTCGCGGTGCGGCCGTTCCGCGCCGACGGCGGCAAGTGCGCCCGCTGCTGGCGCGTCCTGCCCGAAGTCGTGGTCGACCTGTGCAACCGCTGCGAGGCGGCTGTGGCCGAGATCGACGGAGCGGCGGCATGAGCGGCAGCCTTCTCGACCGGCCCTTGCGCGTCTCCCGCTACGGCTGGATGGCCTATGGCCTCGCGGCCGTGGTCATCGTGCTCGACCAGCTGTCCAAGTTCTGGATCCTCCAGGTCTATGACCTGCCGGCCAAGGGCTCGGTCCCGGTCACCGGCTTCTTCAACCTGACCATGGTATGGAACCGGGGCGTCAGCTTCGGCCTGTTCCGCGCCGAGGCCGACCTCGCCCGCTGGGGCCTCGCCGTCTTCTCGGTCGCCGTGGCCGCCGCCTTCGCCTTCTGGGTGGCCGATTCGAAGAGCCGGCTGCCGGCGATCGCCTTCGGCCTGGCCATCGGCGGGGCGCTGGGCAACGTCGTTGATCGGGTCCGCTTCGGGGCCGTGGCCGACTTCCTCGACTTCGGCGGGCTGCATTTCCCCTGGGTGTTCAACGTCGCCGACAGCGCCATCACCGTCGGCATGGCCCTGGTGCTGCTCGACAGCTTTGTCGGCCACAAGAAGAGTTGAGGACGCTGTCTCTTTGCGCGGGCGGCCCGAATGGGTTACCAAGCGTATCGCTTTTTGGGCTCCGTCGGAGCCGCGCGGGGGCGCATCTGGAGTCCGGTCATGGCTTTCAACCCTAACAAGCTCGCCGCGGGCGCCCTCTGGACGGCCGTCGCCGCCCTGGCGGTCAGCACGGCGGGCTGCGCCTCGGCCGGCAAGGCGCTCGGCGTCTCCAAGACGGTCCCCGACGAGTTCCGCGTCGTCTCCCGCGCGCCCCTGGTCGTGCCCCCCGACTATTCCCTGCGCCCGCCCGCCCCCGGCGAGCCGCGCCCACAGGAGCTGCAGCCCGAGAGCCAGGCCCGCACGGCCCTGCTCGGCGCCGCCGGCTCGGCCAACCGCTCGCAGGGCGAGACCATACTGGTGGCCAAGGCGGGCGGCGACAAGGCCGACCCCCTGGTGCGCTACGTGGTCGACGACGAGTTCGGCGACGTGACCCACAAGGACAAGGGCTTCGCCGACAAGGTGATGTTCTGGAAGAAGGGCGAGCCCCGCAGCGCGGGCGCGGCCGCCGCCCAGAACGCCACCCCGATCGATCCGGCGGCCGAAGAGGCCAAGATCAAGTCCCTGACCGGCGACGCGCCGGTGGTGATCTCCCGCGGCAAGACCGGCGGCATCAAGCTCCCGGGGCTGTAGGCAAAAACGAGCGTCATCCTCCGGTCGCGGCGCAGCCGTGATCCGGGGGACCCAAGCGACGTTCCAGTTTCCCGCGCCGGCGACCAATCCCCCAATCTTGCTTGGGTCCCCCGAACCGCGCTTGCGCGTGGCCGGAGGATGACGATGTGAGAGCCGGCGGTGCTATCTTGGCCAGCCGCAACGCCCGAGTCGCGTCCATGACCATCCACCGCCTGCCGCCGGAGACCGTCAACCGCATCGCCGCCGGCGAGGTGGTCGAGCGGCCGGCGAGCGCGGTCAAGGAGTTGGTCGAGAACGCCCTGGACGCCGGCGCCGCCCGCATCGAGATCCAGGCCGATCAGGGCGGGCTGTCCCGCATCCTGGTCGCCGACGACGGCTGCGGCCTGACCGAGGGCGAACTGGTCCTCGCCGTCGAGCGCCACGCCACCTCCAAGCTCAAGCCCGACGCCGACGGGGTCTACGACCTGTTGCATATCCGCAGCCTGGGCTTTCGGGGCGAAGCCCTGCCCTCGATCGGCTCGGTGGCGCACCTCGCCCTGTCGTCGCGGCCAAAAGGCGCCAGCGACGCCTTCCAGCTCAACGTCGACGCCGGCGCGGTGGGCCGCCCGGCGCCCTGCCCCTTCCCCGGCCCGCACGGGGCGCGGGTGGAGGTGCGCGACCTGTTCTACGCCACCCCGGCCCGGCTGAAGTTCATGAAGTCCGAACGGGCCGAGGCCATGGCCATTACCGAGGAGGTGAAGCGCCAGGCCATGGCGCATGAAGCCGTCGCCTTCAGCCTCGACCTCGACGGCCGCAAGGTGCTTCGCCTGGCCGCCGAGCACCCGGGCCGGGAGGGGCGCCTCGCCCGGCTAGCGGCGGTGCTGGGCCGCGAATTCGAGGCCAACGCCCTGTTCATCGACCAGGAGCGCGAGGGCGTGCGGCTGACGGGGTTCGCCGGCCTGCCGACCTATTCGCGCGGCAATGCTTCGCACCAGTATCTGTTCGTCAACGGCCGCCCGGTGCGCGATCGCGTGCTGCAGGGCGCCCTGCGCGCCGCCTATTCCGACGTCCTGGCCCGCGATCGCTCACCCGCCGCCGTGCTCTATCTCGAGCTCGAACCCACCCTGCTCGACGTCAATGTCCACCCGGCCAAGGCCGAGGTGCGCTTTCGCGACCCGGCCCTGGTGCGCGGCCTGATCATCGGGGCCCTGCGCCACGCCCTGGCCGCCGACGGCCACCGGGCCTCGACCACCGTGGCGGCCGGCGCGCTCGGCGCCTTTCGCCCGCAGTACACCCCGCCGCCGGCCCAGGGCTGGAGCGGGGCCGGCTACTGGCGCCCGCCGGCCAGCCCATCCCCGTCCCTGCCGGGCCTCGCCGAGGCCACCGCCCGGGTGGAATGGGAGCCGGCGCCGGCCACGAGCTACGACCAGACCACCGGGGAGGTGATCGACCCCCTCGACTATCCCCTGGGCGCCGCCAGGGCCCAGCTGCACGAAACCTATGTCGTGGCCCAGACCCGCGACGGCATGGTCATCGTCGACCAGCACGCCGCCCACGAGCGCCTGGTCATGGAGGCGATGATCGAGCAGGCGGCCAAGGGCGAGGTGCCACGCCAGGCCCTGCTGCTGCCCGAGGTGGTCGATCTCGACCCGGCCGAGGCCGAGCGGGTCGCCGGCGCCGCGACCGAGCTGGCCGCCATGGGCCTCGTTTTGGAGCCGTTCGGGGCCGGGGCGGTGCTGGTGCGCGAACTGCCCACCACCCTGGGCAAGATCGACGTCGCCGGCCTGGTCCGCGACCTCGCCGACGATCTGGCCGAGCACGGGGCGGCGCTGGCGCTGAAGGAGCGGCTGGCCGAGGCCTTCGCCTCCGCAGCGTGCCGGGCCAGCGTGCGCGCGGGCCGCCGGCTGACCGCGGCCGAGATGAACGCCCTGCTGCGCCAGATGGAGGCCACCCCCCGCTCCGGCCAATGCAACCACGGCCGCCCGACCTATGTGGAGCTGAAGCTGGCGGATATCGAACGGCTGTTCGGGCGGCGCTGACCCATCCCGTCATCCTCGGGGCGCCAGCAGGGCGAGCCCGGGGACCCAAGCGACGGCGCCTGGTGTGGACTGCGGCTTGGTCCCCCGGACCGCTACGCGGCCGGAGGATGACGAGCGGTAAGGAACCAGACGGTCGCGGCGCCATAGGTGCGCTGGTCCAGCACCTCGAACCCCGGCGCCGCCAGCGGCGGCTCGTCCGAGCCGCGCTCCAGCACCACCAGCGCCTCCGGCGCCAGCCAACCGCCGGCGAGCAGCCCAGCCAGCGCCCGCTCGCCCAGGCCCTTGGCGTAGGGCGGGTCCATGAAGGCGATGTCGAAGGCCGGCCCCGCGCTGCCGGGGCGGACCCCGAGGTCGGTGGCGTCGCGGCGGTGGACCCGGGCGGCGCCGAACAGTCCGAAGGCCTCCATGTTGTCGCGGATCGCGCCCCGCGCCGCCTCGTCGGTCTCGACGAACAGGCAGAAGGCCGCCCCCCGCGAGATCGCCTCGAAGCCCAGGGCGCCGGAACCGGCGAAGAGGTCGATGACCCGCGCCTCCACCAGCGGCCGCGACCAGGCGGCGTGCTCCAGGATGTTGAACACGGCCTGGCGGGCCCGGTCGCCGGTGGGCCTTGTGTTCAGCCCCGGCGGCGTGGCGATCGCCTTGCCGCGGAATCGGCCGGAGACGATGCGCATGGCCTAGCGCGGCTTGCGCGGACCGCCGCGGGGAGGCTTGCCGCCGGGCGGTCCTGTCCGGGGACCAGCAGATCGCGGCTTATCCGACCGAGGCCCGGCAGGCCGAGGCGCGCCGGACTTGCCTTCCGGCTTGGGCGCTTCCCACGGACCGCGCTCGTGCGCCTCGCCGTGCTGGGGCAGGCCGTAGGACTGACCAGGGGCGCGGCGGGGCTTGGGGCCAGCGCCGAAAGCGGGACGCTCGGCCTTGCCTTCCGGGCGCGGCTTGTCGGCCCACGAGCCCTGCGGCTTGCCGCTGGAGCGGAAGCCCGAGCCGCCAGGCTTGGCCTTGTCCCCATAAGGCTTGTCCCCGTAGGGCTTGTCGGCGCGCGGGCCGCCCGGCTTGTCCTTGGACCAGGCCGGCTTGCCGCCCCGGGCCTCGGCCGGCGGGCCGCCGGTCTTCTCATATTTGCGGGCCGCCCGGCTGCCCTCGGGATTGGTCGAGGTGCGCGCCTTGCCGCCGGACTTGGCCCAGGCCGGGCGATCGGCGGGCCCTTCCCTGCGCGGAGTCTCCGCTCGCGCCGAGCTGGCCGAATCCTTGGCCCAGGCCGGCTTGCCCGATCCCTTGCCGGCCGGGGCGGGCCTGCCGCCGGTGCGGCTGGCGCCGGTCCCATAGGCGGGGCGTTCGCCGACGGCGACCTTGGCGGCGGGCGGGCCGCCGCCCGTCTTGGGCTTGTAGGTCGATGTCTCGCCCCACGACTGGCGCTCGCCCGTGGGCTTGGCCTTGGCCTTGGACGGGGCGGCGTGGGGGTTGGCCTTGGACTTGGGCTTTGCCCAGCCGGGCTTGTATTCCAGCTTCTCGACGACGGGCTCCGGCGGCTTGGGCTTGGGACCGCGCGGCGTGTCGCCGGGTTGGGCGGGACCGGAGGCCCGGCGGCCGGGCCCCGGCGCCGAGGCCATGGCCGGGCCGGGCCGGCGGTCGCCCTTGGGCAGGTTCTCGGCGGCGATGAAATCGGCCAGTTGCTCGCGGATCACGCGGGGGCCCACCTCCTCGACCGCGCCGACCTCAAGCGTGCCCAGCGAAAACGGGCCATAGGCGAGGCGGATCAGCCGGTTCACCTTCAGCCCGATGGCCTCCAGCACCCGCCGGACCTCGCGGTTCTTGCCCTCGGTCAGGGAGACGGTGATCCACAGATTGGCGGGACCTTTCTCTTTCTCCGGACCCTGGGCCTTGTCGAGCTTGGCCTCGATCGGGCCGTAGGCCACGTCCTCGACGACGATGCCGTCCTTCAGCTTGTCGAGCTTGGCCTGGGTGGTGTGGCCATAGGCGCGGGCGCGGTAACGGCGCACCCAGCCGGTGGCCGGCAGCTCCAGCGACCGCGACAGCTCGCCGTCGTTGGTGAGCAGCAGCAGCCCCTCGGAATTGATGTCGAGGCGGCCGATGGAGATCACCCGCGGCAGGCCCTCGGGCAGGTGCTCGAACACGGTGGGGCGCCCCTGCGGGTCGTTGTGGGTGGTCATCAGGCCGACGGGCTTGTGGTAGCGCCAGACCCGCGCCGCCTCGGCGCTGGCCACCACCATGCCGTCGACGGTGAGGATGTCGCCCGGCAGGACCTTGACCGCCGGGGTGTCGAGGACCTTGCCGTTGATGGCCACGCGGCCGTCTTCGATATAGCGCTCGACTTCGCGCCGCGAGGCCACGCCGGCGCGGGCCAGGGCCTTGGCGACGCGCTCGCCCGGAGAGCCGTCGGGGGCGCCGTCGGGAGCCCCGTCGTCCGAGTTTTCTTGACGCGCCGAAGCGGGCGCGTTCGTTTGGGTGGGATGATCGACCATGATCGAGCCACCATGCGCATCGCGCTCGACCTCGCGCAAGCTGCGGCCGCCGCCGGAGAGGCCCCGATCGGGGCGGTGGTGATCGATCCGGCCACCGGCGACGTGCTCGGCGCCGCCCACAACGCCCCCATCGGGCTGAGCGACCCCACCGCCCACGCCGAGATCCGCGCCCTGCGCCAGGCGGCGGAAAAGACTGGCAACTACCGCCTGACAGGCATGAGCCTGTTCGTCACCTTGGAGCCCTGCGCCATGTGCGCCGGCGCCATCAGCCACGCCCGCATCGGCCGGCTGGTCTTCGGCGCGGGCGACCCCAAGGGCGGCGCGGTCCTGCATGGACCCAGGCTGTTCGAGCAGCCGACCCTCCACTGGCGCCCCGTGGTGGAGAGCGGACTCTATGCCGAGGAGAGCGCCGCCCTGCTGAAGGGGTTCTTCCGGGCGCGGCGGGGTTAGCGCTTCGCGTAGGCCTCCACCGCCTCCTTGTATTCCCTCGACGCCTTCAGTCGGGACAGGTAGCGGATGGGCCGCCGGGCCGAGACGGGGAAACTGATCCCCTCCAGGGTGCCGCGCGCGCCGCACGAGTTCCTCTGGCAGATGTCGTCCTTGTCCGACAGCACCACCTTGCCGCCGGCGCGCCTCAGGGTCAGCACGCAAGGCTCGTCGCTGACGATGCTGGCGCCGCGATAAACCAGGGTCTGGCCGATGCGGTCGGCGATCCCCCACAGGGCGCACTGGTGGCCGTTGTAGAATTCCAGCTCCAGCCGGACGTAGG